>NZ_JAHBCX010000034.1:0-64440 GCF_019955895.1 Pseudomonas sp. GL-B-12 | reverse complement strand
GGGCGATCATCAGCAACGGACAAAAAACATTCAGGCCCGCTATCCTTGGGCCATGCATATCCAGCAGGTCGACCCATGCTTGAAGTCCATGGCGTTTTCAAAAGCTACGCCACCCCGCAGGGACCGCTGCCGGTGCTGCAAGGCGTCGACCTGACGCTCAGGCCCGGCAGCAGCCTGGCGCTGATGGGCGAGTCGGGCAGTGGCAAAAGCACCTTGCTGCACCTGATCGCCGGGCTGGACAAGGTCGATCGCGGCAGCATCCGCAGTGGCGAGCATCGCCTGGAACAGATGAATGAAGGGCAACTGGCGAACTGGCGTCGTACGGAAATCGGCCTGGTGTTCCAGCAATTCAACCTGATCGGCAGCCTGCGGGTCGAAGACAACCTGGCGATTCAGGCGCGTCTGGCGGGGCGCCATGACCCACGCTGGCAGGCGCACCTGGTGCAGCGCCTGGGCTTGGGGGAGCTGCTGCGGCGCTATCCGGAGCAACTGTCCGGCGGCCAGCAGCAACGGGTCGCACTGGGCCGAGCGCTGGCGTCGCGCCCGCCATTGCTGCTGGCCGACGAACCCACCGGCAGCCTCGATGAAATCACCGGCGCCGAGGTGTTGCAGTTGCTGCTGGAATTGCTCGACGACAGCCCCACCAGCCTGTTGATGGTCACCCACAGTCCCGGCGTGGCGGCACGGCTGGCGGAAAAAGCCATGCTGTGCGGCGGTCGTCTGGCCGGTGCGGGAGAGCGCTGACATGCGCATTTTCAGCGAAACCCTGCGTGCGCTGCTCAGCCACTGGCGGCAGCATCCGGTGCAGTTTTTCAGTGTGCTGACCGGGTTGTGGCTGGCCACCGGTCTGTTGACCGGTGTCCAGGCTCTCAACAGCCAGGCCCGCGACAGCTATGCCCGCGCCAGTCAGTTGATCGGCGGCGAACCTCAGGCCAGCCTAGGTGCGCCCGGCGGCGGCACGTTCCCCCAGCAATGGTTTATCGATCTGCGCCGCGCGGGGTGGCCGGTGTCACCGGTGCTGCAAGGCCGGGTCACGCTCAAGGGGCACGAAGAGCAGCGCTTGCAGTTGATGGGCATCGAGCCGGTGTCGCTGCCGGCGGGCGCAGCGGTGGCCGGGCAGGCCTTGGCGATTGAACAGGTGGTCGGCTTTTTCAGTCCGCCGGGCAGTACCTGGATCTCGCCCCAGACCTTGCAGGCACTGGGTTTTCGCGAGGGTGACCGACCACTGAACCTGGCGGGCGTGGCACTGCCGCCGCTGCATGTGCAGGCCGACATGGCGCCCGGCGTGCTGCTGGTGGACATCGGTTTTGCCCAGCAGATTCTGGGGTTGCCGGAGCAACTGTCGCGGTTATTGTTACCGAAGGATTTCACCGCGCCATTGCCGGAGCCGTTCAAGGGCCAGCTGCAACTCAAGCGAGCTGGCGAAGAAAGCAACCTGACGCGCCTGACCGAAAGCTTCCACCTGAACCTCGATGCCCTGGGGGTGCTGTCGTTCGTGGTCGGCCTGTTTATCGTGCACGCTGCCATCGGACTGGCGCTGGAGCAACGGCGAAGCCTGCTCCGGACCCTGCGTGCCTGCGGTGTGAGTGCGCGGATGCTGATCGCCTGTCTCGCCGTCGAATTGGGTGGCCTGGCCCTGATCGGAGGTGTGGCCGGGGTGGTCAGCGGCTACCTGCTGGCCGGTGTGCTGTTGCCCGATGTCGCCGCCAGCCTGCGTGGCTTGTACGGCGCCGAAGTGGCGGGGCAGTTGAGCCTCAGCCTGTCGTGGTGGTTCAGTGGTATCGGCTTGAGTCTGATCGGCGCAATGCTCGCTGGGGCCAGCAGCCTGTTGCGGGCGGCGCGTTTGCCATTGCTGGCGTTGGCCGACCCGCAGGCCTGGCATCAGGCCCATGCACGCTGGTTGCGACGCCAGGGGTGGGTGGCGGCAATGGCCGGGGTGATCGCGCTGCTGGCGTTGACCATCGGCAACAGCCTTGTCAGTGGCTTCGTACTGATGGCCGCGCTGTTGATCGGTGCCGCGCTGGCCTTGCCGGTGCTGCTCAGCGCGCTGCTCAGTCTCGTTTCGCAGCGCAGTCGCTCGGTACTCGGCCAGTGGTTTGTCGCCGATTGCCGCCAGCAACTACCGGCGTTGAGTCTGGCCCTGATGGCGCTGCTGTTGGCCATGGCGGCGAACATCGGTGCCGGCAGCATGACCGCAGGGTTTCGCCAGACCTTCAGCGACTGGCTCGAACAACGGCTGACGGCCGAGCTTTACCTCAATCCCCAGAACCCGGCCCAGGCCCGGGAACTGCACAGCTGGCTCGACCAGCAGCCGCAACTGGCGGCGGTGCTGCCCAACTGGCAGGTTTCGATCCAGTTGCAGGGCTGGCCGACGGACCTGTCGGGGATCATCGACCATCCGACCTATCGCCAGCACTGGCCGCTGCTCGAAGCCTTGGGCGACAACCCTTGGGAGCGACTGGCCAAGGACGATGCGGTGATGCTCAGCGAACAACTGGCCCGGCGCCTGCAAGTGCAACTGGGCGATCACCTGACGCTGCCGACACCCACTGGCCCGTGGTCGCCGCGGATCGTCGGGATCTATGCCGACTACGGCAATCCCAAGGGCCACATTCTGGTGAACATCGGCCACCTGTTGCACGGCTGGCCGCAACTGACACCGAGCCGCTTCAACCTGCGCATCGAACCGGCGTCGATCCCTGCGTTCGTCGCGGCGTTACAGGCGCGTTTTGCCCTGGACGACAGCCGCATCGTCGATCAGGCGCGGCTCAAGGGCTGGTCCACGCAAATCTTCGAACGCACCTTCGCCGCCACCGCCGCGCTCAACAGCCTGACGCTGTGCGTGGCCGGGGTGGCGCTGTTCATCAGCCTGTTGACCCAAAGCCAGAGCCGTCTCGGGCAACTGGCACCGTTGTGGGCGCTGGGGGTGACGCGTCGGCATTTGATGTTGCTCAACCTCGGGCAAACCTGGTTGCTGGCGCTGCTGACCCTGGTGCTGGCGTTGCCGCTGGGCATCGCCCTGGCGTGGTGCCTGGACACGGTGATCAACGTGCAGGCATTTGGCTGGCGCCTGCCGTTGCGGGTGTTTCCATGGCAACTGTTGCAATTGATGGGGCTGGCGCTGGTGGCGACGCTGCTGGCCTCGGCCTGGCCGTTGTACCGTTTGTACCGCACGCAACCGGCGGACCTGCTGCGGACGTTTGCCCATGAAGATTAAAGTCGGCGTGTTGCTCCTGGCGCTGCTGGCGAGCGGTTGCGATCAACCGGCACCGGTAGAAAAAGGCTTTGCCGGGCTTGGCAGCCAGGCCGCTGCGTTCACCCCAGTGGTGCCCGGTCGGGTGTTCAGCTTTCCGGCGGATCACGGCCCGCACGATGGCTTTCGCATCGAATGGTGGTATGTCACGGCCAACCTGAAGGACGATCAGGGGCATGAGTTTGGCGCGCAATGGACCTTGTTTCGCAGCGCGTTGAAATCCAGCCCTGAGGTGGCGGGTTGGCAGAATCAGACGATCTGGCTCGGCCACGCAGCGGTGACGTCGGCGACGGTGCATCACGCGGCCGAACGTTATGCCCGTGGCGGCGTCGGTCAGGCCGGTGTCAGCGTTGCGCCGTTCAACGCGTGGATCGACGACTGGCAATTGCGCAGCCAGGCGACTGCCGACGCCCCGTTGGCCGACCTGCAACTCAGTGCCCGCGACCAGCGTTTCAGCTACCGGCTGCGGTTGACCTCGACAGGTCCGCTGGTGCTTCAGGGGGACCGGGGGTTCAGCCAGAAATCCGAACAGGGCCAGGCTTCTTACTACTACAGCCAGCCGTTTTTCCAGGCCAGCGGCACCCTCGACATCGACGGCAAGACCTTTCAGGTCAGTGGCCCGGCCTGGCTCGACCGGGAGTGGAGCAGCCAGCCCCTGACGAGCAACCAGACCGGATGGGACTGGTTCTCCCTGCACCTGGACAGCGGCGAGCAGGTGATGCTGTATCGCATGCGACAAAAGGACGGCGAGCCTTACCTCACCGGCACCTGGATCGACGCCCGGGGCCAGACACAATTGTTGCACGCCGGCGACATCATCCTCACGCCGCAAGACACCGCCCGGGTTGCCGGGCGCGTGATGCCCATTCGCTGGTCGATCAAAATCCCCGCCAGACACCTCGATATCGTCATTACCGCGCTCAATCCCCAGGCCTGGATGGACTTGCGCATTCCATACTGGGAAGGCCCGGTGCGCCTCAGCGGCAGCCATGCAGGGCAGGGCTATCTGGAAATGACCGGGTACTAGACGCTCGTGTAACGAAAATCACCGCTGCGGCGCGACCACTCGCAGAACAGCGTCTATGCTCACTCGCACACATGGCGTTGAGCCCGGTTTCAACGCCGTCTGTTGCCATCTATCACAGGGAAAGTTCTGCCTATGAAACGCCATGCACTGACCAAAGCCATCACCCTCGCTACCATGCTGTCTGCCGCCAGTTTTGGCGCGGTTGCCGCCGATATCCCGTTGTCCGAAGTCGTGGTGGCTGATCAGGTCTCCACCAAAGTCGTTTCGGTTGATGCCGCGAACCATTCCGTGGTCCTTAAAGGCCCGCAGGGTAATGAGTTCCCTGTGCAATTGACCGACAAGGCGAAAAACCTCAATAACCTCAAGGCCGGCGATACGGTCGACATCAGGGTCACCAGCGCCGTTGCAGCCTACCTCGACACCGATGTCGACAAAGGCCTGCCCGGCACCGCCGAAGCCACCGGCGAAGTGCGTGCTGCGCCAGGTAGCGCCAACCCTGGCGGCGAAGCTTATCGTCAGGTGAAAGTGCAGTTGAAAATCACCCACATCGACCTGAAGAAACACCAGGTGACCTTCGAAAACCCGGAAGGCAAGTCCAAGACCGTCGACGTCAAACGACCTGAAGTCCAGGCCAAACTCAAGGATTTGAAAGTCGGGCAAAGCGTCAACGTGGTTTATACCGATATATTGACGGTAACCAGCAAGCACTAATATTGAGTAATGGCTCTATATGGGCTGATTATTTTTGTGCAAGTTTTGTATAGGAATAATCAGCTTGTATGGTCGAACTGGTGAGTTTGTGGCGAGGTGCGGGATTGGATTTAAGTCGACATTTTATTAAATATGATGTCGATAAATTTCATCTTTAGCGCACGGAAATATTTAGCCACTTCTACTAAAATACTTTCCGTTCGCCCAGTGTCAGGGCTCTTTACCAGTGCATGGATTGCCGAGGCCATTGCACTGGGCGAACACTTTGTTTGCTGTATTGAAAGTTTTGGATATAAAAAACCGGGCGACCTGTAGGTCGCCCGATTTTTTTATTGAGTTATGAGAAATCGTTCAGTCATGCTTTTTATTGACTTGAACAACATCGGCCAATGCGGCGAAACACTGTTCGATCGAACGCCGCTGGCTCTCGGCATACAGGCCCAACTCATCGATCGTCGAACGCCCCAGGGCCTGTTCGAACGCCTGCTGGTTGGCATGGGCGCCGTAACGGGTTTGCGCCGCATCCCCCAGGTTTGACTGAAAAATCCCCGCTGCGCTCACCGGCAGGAAATCTTCGTACACCAGCGGTTCAACCCGCAGGCAAGCGCTGCTGATCAGGTCTTCCAGGGGCGCGTTTTTCAGGTCACCCGCCGCCAGGCCTTTTTCCGTCACGAAGTAGCGGAAGTAAGCCAGGCCCTGTTGGCGCATGCCTTCCCAGGTGTCAGGGAACTCGCTGAAATGCTGCGTCATCAGGGCGTTATAGCGTGCGGCGTTGGCTTCGTTGGGGAAGTCCTTGAGTTCGTCCCGTGCGGCATTGAGCAAGCGGTCGTAGAGTGCCCGGCCTTTGGGTGTGAGAGCGGCACCGCGCTGTTCGATCTCGCCGAAACGGGCACTGTGGCTGCCGCGAGCCTCGCTTTGATCGGTGAAGGCAATCGGCTCGTCCAGGGCCTTGAAGCTGGTCTGGCGCAGCAGGATCGGGCACTGGCGGCGAGGCGGGCCTTCGATCACCGCTTTGGGGGTGATGCCATGGGCCGGCATTTGCGCCTGGACGATGTCGATGTCCAGGGTCCGCGGTGTCAGGTGGTTGATGTGCGGGCCCTTGAACGCCACCACATCGGCAATCAGGCGATGCTGGGCGCTGAGCTGTTGATACTGTTCGGCGGTGACGGTGGCGCTGTGGTGCCAGCGAAACGTTTCCAGTGCCTGTTCGATGAACTCCAGGGCTTCCTGCTCGGTCAGGCCACCCCGGGATTCGGCACGTTCGATGAGCGTGAGGGCCGTGGGGGTGAAGATCGAGCGCTGGTCGAGCATCGATTGGGCAAAGGCGCGCAGCGCCAGGTCTTCGATCAATTCCAGGCGCAACAGCGAGGTGAATACCCGGAACGGGCTGACCTGCAGCGAGGCTTCATGCACCGCGCGAAACGCCGTGGAATGCACTGGCACGCCGGCCGGTGTCAGGTCGTAGTAACCCACCGGCTGCATGCCCATCACCGCGAACAGGCGGGCGAGGGTCGCCAGTTCATCGGCCGTACCGACGCGGATCGCCCCATGACGTTCCAGGTCCAGGCGCTCGATTTCGCCGGTGCTGGTGAGCTGCCGCAGGATTTGCGCATCGCTGTCCAGCACGTGACGGTTAGTCTGTTCCACCAACTCCATCAACGCGCCGTACAACGGCACTTCCTCGCGGTACATGTCGGACATCGCTTTGGAGAAGCGTTGGCGGATCAGGTCAGGGCTGACGAAGTTCGGGTGGTTCATGAACAGGATTCCTGGCGCGGTGACGTAAAGGATGGACAAAAGATCGCAGCCTTGCGCGACGCCGACAAACGAAGTTTCTGACGAACTTCATTCTGCAAAGGACTGCCAGGGGGCGTTCTCAATTAGTTTCCCCACCGCGTTGTCGCCTTAAAGCTGGCCAGGCAAGGCGTAGGCCGCTGGGAATGGTTGTTCCCTTTCCAAGGCCTGCAACGCAGCATGGCCAGCTTTAAGGCACAACCCGGCGCGGTAGGGAAACTAATTGAGAACGTCCCCTAATGCAGTCGTTGATCCTGTGGGCTCTCCGAACGCAGCGATGCCAAAAACTCGCGATACAGGCGCGCCGAACCGTATGGCGCTTCTACCATGGGCATGTGCCCGATGGCGTCCCAGATATGCACGCGCAGGTCGGCGATGCCCTTGCTCCAGACCGCCACGCTGCTGACATCGATCAGCCGGTCCTTGCGCCCCCACAGCAACAGCGCCGGGGCGGTGATGTCGGGCAGGTGCGGTTCCATCGGCGGGCTGGCGCGAAATTCGCGGAAGATTTCTTCCAGCTCATCGCGGGACTGTTCATAGCGTTGGGCGACGGCATCGAGCACGAGTTTCGGTACCCAGGGTGGCGAAGCCATGGTCATGGCGTAGAAGCGCTGGAATTCTTCGCGCGAGTGAATCAGAAACGGGTTGTGGCCCTTGGCCAAATGTCGCTCGAGGTCACTGGGCTCGGGCGCGGTGACACCCGCCGGGTCGATCAGGGCCACGGACACAATGCGCTCCGGGTAAGTGGCCGCGAGCCACGCCGCCATGTAGCCGCCCATGGAGTTGCCGATGACATGGACTTTTTCCACTCCGCACACGTCCAGCAGCTGGATCATGCGCTTGGCCTGCAGCGGGATGTCGTAGCCGCCGCCCGCCTTGAAGCCGGTTTCGCCATGGCCGGCGATGTCCGGGATGATCACCCGATGGCTGCCGACAAAGTGTCGGGCGAAACGCAGCCAGAGGTTCTTGTCGGCGCTGAAGCCATGGAGCATCAGCACATTGCTGGTGGCTTCGTACGGTCCGCCTTGCCAGGTCGAGACGGTCATCTCGGGGATGGGCACGACGATTTTGTGCAGCCGGTACAGCTTGGCCTCGGCCGCCATGTTCAAGTCATAGAGCCAGTAGCCGATGGCCGGGTAGGTCAGCCAGCTCCAGGTGACGAACACTGCGAGAACGACGAACAACAAAAGCATCACGCGTCTCCCTTGTATCTGCTCAGGACAAAATGTGATCGGCGGGTTTCAGCGCTCGGGTCAAGCGATGAAAGCTGAAGCTGAATCCCGGAAACATCGCAATCACATGACCGCTCTTGCTTTGATACCAACTGTGGCAACCACCGGACTTCCACACGGTGCGTTCCATTTCCCGGTGGATCATTTCAGTGTAGGTACGTTCCGCCTCATGGCGAACTTCGATGCTACGTAAACCTTGATTCTTCAAGGTGCGAATGCAATCGAGGATGTAGTTCATCTGGGATTCGATGATGAACAGCGCCGAGGTGTGGCCGATGCCGGTGTTCGGCCCGGTGACGATGAACAGGTTGGGAAAATCGGGCAGGGCGGTGCCGAGGTAGGCCCGCGGGTATTGCGCCCAGACCTCCTTGAGACGGGTGCCGTTTTTGCCCGTTACCGGGTAGGAGATCACCCCGTCGGTGGCGTCGTAGCCGGTGGACCAGACGATCAAGTCCAGGACAATGTGCTGGCCATCAAGGGTAACGATGCCGGTTTCGTCGATGGCCGCGATGCCTTGCTCGCTGCTGTGCAGGGTCACATTGCGGCGGGCCAGTGCCGGGTACAGCGTGCTGGACAGAATCACCCGTTTGCAGCCAATGGTGTAGTCCGGCGTCAGTTTGCGCCGCAGTTCGGCGTCCGGCACCTGGTGTTTGAGAAAACGCAGGGCCTGGCGCTGGACCCTGTGCACGGCCGGTTTCGAGTACTTGAAGCCAATCACCCGGGTTTCGAATTGCCAGTAGATCCCCCAGCGCAACAGCTTGTAGGCGGGTTTGAGGCCCAGCAGCCAGCGTTGGAAGCGGCCGAAGCTGCGGTCAGCTCGGGGCAATACCCAGTGGGGCGTGCGCTGGAACACATGCAAGTGCCCGACGTCCGGGGCAATGGCCGGAATGACCTGGGCCGCACTGGCGCCGCTGCCGACGATGGCCACGCGTTTTTGCCGATAGTCGTAGCTGTGATCCCAGTTGTTGGTGTGAAACGTCTTGCCCTGAAAGCGTTCCTGTCCGTCGAAGTGCGGCACCACCGGCTGACTCAACGGCCCGGTCGCGTTGATCAGGAACTGCGCGCAAAACGTGCCTTTGCCGGCGGTGTATACCGTCCAGCGCTTATTGGCGTCGTCCCATTCGACGCGCTCGACATTCGCGCCCAGTTCCACTTTGTCCTGCAGGCCGAAGTGTTCCACCACGTGGCGGGTGTAGCGGTGCAATTCGGCTTGTTCGGCGAACATTTGCGTCCAGCGATACGGGGCGAAAGACAAGGAGTACAGCGGCGAGGGCACGTCGACTGCCGCGCCGGGGTAGGTGTTCTGGCACCAGGTGCCGCCGAAGAAATCCCGCCGCTCCAGCAGGCGGAAATCGTCGATTCCGGCCTTGAGCAAATTAATTGCGGCACACTGGCCGCCAAACCCGCTGCCGATGATCAATACTTGAAAGGTCTGCATGGGCCTCCTCTTATGGTCATTGATCAACCCTTCTTTCATGTATAGCCGTTTCTGGAGACGAGGCTTTTGCTTTTATGCGAGCGTGATGTCGCGATATTCAGCCTGTCAGTCGGTGATGGCTATTTGATTTCACCCTGATAGACTCCAGCACACAGGCACAGGCTGTTATCGCATTCCGTCGAGTGGCACAGAGGCCCTATGGCAAAAACGGGAGGAAACGGATTTTCATTGGCCAGGAGGCTCTATACATCGCGAATCCTGGGGGTGGCCCTTGGGTTGGTATGCGTGAGCGCGGCGATGTATCCACTCGATCCGGCGCCCTGGGTCTGGGGGTTCATGTGGTTCAATGGCCTGGTCTGGCCACACCTGGCCTACCAATGGGCGCGTCGGGCCAGAAAGCCTTATCACGCCGAACACCGCAATCTGCTGATCGATGCCTTTCTCGGCGGCTTCTGGATTGCCGCCATGCATTTCAATCCACTGCCCAGCGCGACCACCATTTCCATGATGGCCATGCACAACGTGGCCATCGGTGGCATGCGCTTCCTGCTCGCCGGGACGGCCGCGCAAGTATTGGGCGTGGGCGTTGGCCTGCTGATTTTCGCCCCGGCGTTCATTCCTGCCACCAGCCCGTTGCAGCTCTATGCCTGTTTGCCGTTGCTGTGCCTGTATCCACTGGCGCTGGGCTGGATCTGCTTCCGCCAGGCCCATACCCTCGGCCGTCAGAAGCGTGAACTGCTGGCACTGAGCCGCACCGACAGCCTGACGGGCCTGCTGAACCATGGCACTTGGAAGGACCAACTGGAGGTCGAGTTCCAGCGTTGCAAACGCCAGCAAAAAGGCGGGGCGATCGCGCTGATCGACATCGACCATTTCAAGACCATCAACGACACCTACGGCCATGTTGCCGGCGACATCGTCCTGCGTCGGTTGAGTAAAATGCTCAGGCAGAGCCTGCGAGCGGCCGATATGGCAGGGCGCTACGGCGGTGACGAGTTTTGCGTGATCCTTCCGGACCTGCCCCTGAACCGCGCCGCCGCCGTCATGGATGCCCTGCGCGATCGCTTCGCCACCTTGGGGTACGAGCAGAACCCGGCGCTGAAAGTCAGCCTGAGCATTGGAATGGCGTCATTCAACCCGGCCCATGGCGACGCGACGCTTTGGCTCAACGACGCCGATCATGCGTTGTACGAAGCCAAGACTACCGGGCGCAATCGAGTGATCTGCTGCGGGAATGGGAAACCCCATCGCGAACTGCTCGACTCGGTGTGACTGTCCACCGCTAAACTGCGGACGCTCTCGCGATGGCGGCGTGTCTGTTTAAACCGTCATTCCTTCACACTCATGAACTCCTCCGCGTAGCGGATGTATTCCTCGGGTTGCGTGTAGGTGTGCGTCAGCTCTGTAGCGTTCAGGTCCGAGGTCTGGGTGAGGATCTGGCGTTGTTCGCGCAGGCTGTCGTAGGTCGCCTTGATCGCGGCGAAGTACGCGCCATGGCCGTCGATGGTCACGCGCACACCCAGTTCGGCCAGGCGCTTGTCATCGCGTAGCAGCGGGTTGCCGTAGGTCACCAGCATCAGTGGCACGTTCAGGTGCTCGGCGATCTGCTCCAGATGGTCGAAGTCCTTTACGCCCACCATGCAGATCCCGTCGGCCCCGGCACGCTGGTATTGCCGGGTGCGGCTGATGATTTCCTGCACCGGCAGAATCCCGGCATGGGTGCGGGCGATGATCGCCATTTCCGTATCGCAGCGGGCTTCCAGTGCCGCGCGGATCTTGCCGACGCCTTCGGCGACCGTGATCAGGTCGGTGGATTTGCGGCCAAACTGCGCCGGCAGCAAGGTGTCTTCGATGGTCAGCGCAGCGACGCCGGCCCGTTCGAGTTCGACGATGGTGCGCATGACGTTGAGCGCGTTGCCGTAGCCGTGGTCGGCGTCGGCAATCACCGGCAACTGGGCGACACGGCCGATGCGGGTGGCCTGTTCAGCGAACTCGCTGAGGGTGATCAAGGCAAAGTCAGGGGCGCCCAGCACTTGCAACGAGGCGACCGAACCACCGAGGATCCCGACTTCGAAGCCCAGGTCGGCGGCGATACGGGCCGACATCGGGTCGAAAACCGAGGCCGTGTGGTAGCAGGTGTCGGAGGCGAACAGTTGGCGAAAACTGCGGCGCAAATCTTGATGGGAAAGCCTGGACATATGAGTTCCACCAATGGAATGGAGGGGCTTGAGCAAAAGTGTCAACGCCAAAGAAATAAAAGGCTATCACGCGCGCCGCAGAACGAAGATGACGAATTTGCTGGGTAAGGCCGATTGACGTCGCAACGATGGAACTGATAAATCACGCCGCCTCGGCCTGTTGCCGTTGGTCAAGCAGCGGCACCGCGCGCACCGAGTCGCCGGGTTGCAGCTGCAAGCGCTTGGCGGTCAGGCGATCAACCACCAGGCTGGTGCCCACCTGTCGGGCCGGGGCGCAGGTAATGCGACAGTTTTCCAGACGGCGGTTGTGAATCAGCCAGAGGGGCGCTTTATCGTCCGGCGAGTCGATGGCCAGTATCAGCGGTTGGCTGTCGCGCACGGTGCGGATCCCGGAAACCGGGGCTTCGATGACCGGTCCGCCGTCGAAGATATCGATGTAGCCTTTGTGGGCAAACCCTTCGCCGCTGAGGATTTTCAGGGCCGGCTCGGTATTCGGGTGGGCCTTGCCGATCACTGCCTGGGCCTGTTCGGTGAGCAGGCAGGTGTACAGCGGCTGGCGCGGCATCAGTTCGGCGATGAACGATTTGTTGCCCAGCCCGGACAAGTGATCGGCGTAGCTGAAATCCATCTTGAAAAAGTGCCGGCCGAGGCTGTCCCAGAACGGCGAGCCACCTCGTTCGTCGGCGCTGCCGCGTAATTCGGCGATGAGCCGGTTGCCGAACAGCTGCGTAAACTCGGCCACAAACAACAAACGCCCGAGCGAAAGCAAACGGCCGTTGCTGCCCTGGCGCTGATCGGGGCGCAGGTACAACGAGCTGACTTCCGATTGCCCGGTCAATTCATTGCTCAGGAACAGGGTCGGGATCTGGCGCTGGATACCCAGGTCCGCTGAAGCGCTGACCGTCAGTCCGACCCGGTAGTTGTACCAGGGCTCGCGCAGACCGACGGCACCCGTCAGGGCGCTGACGCCCACCACTTGCTGCTCGTCATCCTCGAGCACGAACAGGTAATCGGCATCTGCCCGATCGACCTGCCCGGCAAATGTGCGTTGGGCCCAGCGAATCCGGTGGGCCAGGCGTTCTTCGTCGGCCGGCAGGCTGGTAAGCCCAGGAACTGCCTGACGCACCAGCTTGAACAGGGCGGGCAGGTCGGTGATCTGCACCGGACGGACAATCATGCGGCGGCTCCTTGTTCGCGTGTGCTCGGGCGTTGAATCTGGCGGGTATTCACAGGGCGATCAGCCTGATCGGGCTGCCCTCGGTCACCTTCAGCGCCTCGCACATGGCGGCATCCAGCGTCACAGGTTGTCCGGCGATGTAATCAAGATCGGCGACGATGGCCCGATAATCCGTCAAGGACTCGTTGCTCACCAGAAAGCTGCCACGGGCATCGATCACCGGGCCAGGCTGCGTTACGCCGCACTGGCTGTGGGCGATGGAGCGAATGCCCGAGGTGCGCGCATAGAGCGTCGGGCCGCCATCGAACAGATCGATGTAACTGTTGGTTTCGAAGCCTTCACGTTCGAGGATATCGAAGGCTTCCTGGCCATCGGGGTGAATGCTGCCGATGCAGTCCTGTGCCGCCTGGGGCAGCATGGGCACGTAGATCGGATACTGCGGCATCAGTTCGGCGAGAAAGGTGCGGCTCTGCAGGCCGCAAAGCCGTTCGGCCTCGACGTAGGGCAAGTCGAAGAAATGCTTGCCCACGGCGTCCCAAAATGGCGAGTGGCCTTCATCACTGCTGTAGCCGACGATTTCGGTGATCACCGTTTCGGAAAAACGCCGGGCGTGGGCGGCGATGAACAACAGGCGCGCCCGCGACAGCAGTTCGGAATGCGCGCTGCGCACCCGGGCGGCATCGATATGGAAGCCCCGCAGCAAGGTGTGGCCACTGAGGTCGTGACACAACGACAAGGCCGGTACGCCGTGCTCGATGTTCAGTTCCCGCGAGGCACTGGTGAAGTGCCGGTTGCGCAAGCTGTAGAACGGCTCGTTGTGTCCCGCCGTGGCGAGGATTTCCGAGCAGCCGACCAGGTGCTGTGTCGTCAGGTCTTCGAGTACAAAGAAATAGTTTTCCGGGCCATGACCCTCGACGTCCTTTTCGAACGAGGCACAGGAATCGAGGATTTTTCCGCGTAACCGTTCGCTATCGTCGGGCAGGGACGTGACGCCCACGAGGCTTTCACGAGCCAGCCTCTGCAACTGGAGCAGGTCGGCCAACTCGACTGGACGCAAGACCAGCATGGAGACACTCCTGTATCAAACGATTCGGCGATTTGAGCCGAACCTGACTATCACTGTCGGTTTTCCCCCACATTAAATCGGTGGTTATCTGAACGTTGTCAGGCGCCACTCTTTTTCTTGTCAGATGTTTCTTGGGATGGACCGCATTAAACAAGGAACGGGCAATTCGGCCGGATGCGATGCCTGGCCAGGCGCATTGATGGGGAGTTTGAGAAAGAGCATCCGGGCTCCTGCTGGATGAGCGTGGTACATGTTTTAACAGTCCGTTGAAAGGAGTATTTAATTATCGTGTACTGCCTGTCTAGTGAATTTTTGCGTGGTTTGACCGTGTCCGAAAAGGGGCGAAGTGCCTGTGCCAAGGGGCTACGCCGATGTCGTAAAGTCTTGTAGGTGATTGCCTGTATTGCGGTCAGCCATGACAGAAAATCTGGCAGGAAATGACTGAAGGAATCCGTTTCAAGCAGGAAAATTAAACACCACCCGGGCCTGCTTTGTTGCGGCACAATTGCGCAATGGCGGTCACCTGACGCCGTCGTTCCTTTCCATCTTTAGAGTGATTGCTGGTGCAGGCAACCCGTTTAACCCTGATTTGCCACGCTCGAACCGTCGCACAGAAATTGGCGCGTTTTCCTCTGGACGAACCTCTGGAGGTGGATTGGCAAGCGCTCAGGCTTTCCCGTTGCAAGCAGTTCAAGGGCGCTACACGCCTTGTCTGCGGCCCGGAGTTGCGCACCCGGCAAACCGCTGAACTGTTTGGCAATGCGTCGCAGATTGTCGACGCACTGAGGGACTGCGACTTCGGGCGCTGGGGCGGTGTGCGCATCGGCGATCTGCAAAAAACCGAAGCCCTGGCACTCGAGCATTGGCTGGGCGACTCGGCTTCGGCGCCCCACGGTGGTGAGTCGCTGGTGCAACTGGGCGAGCGGGTGGGCGCGTGGTTGACAACGTTGCAATCGACGCCGGGGCACATCGTGGCCATTACCCATCCCTTTGTCATTCGCGCCGCGCTGACGCAGGTGTTGCAGGGGGCAGCGTCCAGCCTGATCGACGTCGAACCCCTGTCGGCTGTCGAGTTGCGGTTCCATGGCCGCTGGCGGCTGCGCTTGCCAGGCACCGACCCCGAGGACCTGCTGTGATGAAAAAACTCCTGGTCATCGGGATCGGTGCCGGCAACCCCGACTACATCACGATGCAGGCGGTGAAGGCGCTGAATCAGGTCGATGTTTTTTTTCTCATGGACAAGGGTGAGAGCAAAGACAAACTCATCGAATTGCGACGCGAAATCTGTGAACGCTACATCACCGGCCACGATTACCGTTTTGTCGAAGCCCACAGCCCGGAGCGTGAGCGCGGTGAGGTGGAC
Organism: Pseudomonas sp. GL-B-12; assembly: GCF_019955895.1. NCBI lineage: Bacteria > Pseudomonadati > Pseudomonadota > Gammaproteobacteria > Pseudomonadales > Pseudomonadaceae > Pseudomonas > Pseudomonas sp. GL-B-12. The sequence goes on along the minus strand of NZ_JAHBCX010000034.1, from coordinate 49,181 downwards.
TACAAGACCAGTGTCAACGACTTGAACCTGGCCAGGCAGCAGGTCTTCGAACGGCTGATCGACGAGGAAATGTCCGACGGTCAGTGTGGTGGTTTTCTGGTGTGGGGCGACCCGGCGCTTTACGACAGCACCATCCGTATCCTTCAGGCGATCCAGGCCTCGGGCGCCTGCGCGTTCGAGTTCGAGGTGATCCCTGGCATTACCAGCGTTCAGGCGTTGGCGGCCCGGCACAAGGTGGCGCTCAACCAGATTGGCCGCTCCGTTGAAATCACCACCGGCCGGCGTCTGGCGGCAGGCCAGGTGAGCGATGCCGACAGCCTGGTGGTGATGCTCGATGCCCAGGATGCTTACCAGCAGGTGGTGGATCAGGACACCGAGATTTACTGGGGGGCCTATTTGGGGACGCCGGATGAAATCCTGATCAGCGGCAGGCTCAAGGATGTGGCGGATGAAATCGAACGGGTGCGCAAGGCTGCAAGGCTGGCCAATGGCTGGATCATGGATACCTATCTGCTGCGCAAGCCTTGAGAGTTGAGGTGACCGGGCTGACGCCTTCGCGAGCAAGCCCGCTCCCACAGGTTGCGTGTCGTGCCCGGATCATGTGGCAAGCACAAAACCTTGTGGGAGCGGGCTTGCCCGCGAAGAGGCCCTTGAGAACACCTCAAAAAACCGCATTGCCTCCACGCCCAAACCGCTCCCGATACACCGAAGGCGGCACGCCAACCACCGTTCGAAAGGCCACCCGGAAGCTTTCCACCGAGCGATAACCACAACGTTCGGCTATCTGCTCGGTGTTCTGCTCGCTGCTTTCCAGCAGTTCGCGGGCGCGGCCCAGACGTTCGTGCTGCAACCAGGTTTTCGGTGACTGGCCACTGGCTTCGGTAAAGCGGCGCAGGAAGGTGCGTTCGCTCATGGCGGCTTCGCTGGCCAGGTCGCGTACCTCCAGCGGTTCGTGCAAACGCTCACGCGCCCACTGCATGACGCGGGAAAGATCGCTGCGCGGTGTAGGACTGACCGGCGTCGGAATGAATTGCGCCTGGCCACCGCTGCGTTGCGGCGACATGACCAGGCGTCGCGCCACACAATTGGCCACCTGGGTGCCGAAATCCCGTGCCACCAGGTGCAGGCAGGCATCGATGCCCGCCGCGCTGCCGGCGGATGTGATCAATTGGCCGGAATCGACATACAGCACGTCCGGGTCCACCAGGATGCCGGGAAACCGTTCGGCCAGTTCCGAGGTATAGCGCCAGTGCGTGGTCGCACCGTGGCCGTCGAGCAACCCGGTGGCGGCGAGGACGAAAACACCGGAGCAGATCGACAGCAACCGCGCCCCCCGCGCATGGGCCTGGCGCAGGGCGGCGATCAGTTCTGCGGGCACTGCGGCGCTGCGGTCGCGCCAGCCGGGAATGATGATGGTGCGGACATCGGCGAGCAATTCCATGCCGCCATCGGCCAGGACCTGGATGCCGCCCATGGCACGCATCGGACCTTGATCGACCGCGACGATACGATGCTCGTACCACGGAAAATCGAATTCAGGCCGTGGCAGGCCGAAGATCTCCACGGCAATGCCGAACTCGAAGGTGCACAGGCCGTCGTAGGCCAGAATCGCGACCATTCCTGGAGTGGGGTTCATTTGGCGGAAAGTTCCCGGTGGGTGTCTTGTACGCCACTGTAGCCGCAGGCGGCTGGCGGATAAAGTCTTCCCACACCCACCGCTTCTTTGGAGTACAGCCCATGACCAGCCTGGTTCGCGAAATTCCCGCCGCCCCATCGGCCATCGCCCTGATGCATTTCAGCAACCGTCTGACCTTCGAAACCGATTGTTCCGACGTCCACGCCAGCCAGCAGGACGGTGAAGTCGATTTCATTCTGGTGGATGTTCGTGGCCCGCTGGCGTTCGAACGCGGACATGTGCCGGGAGCGATCAACCTTCCCGGGCGCTTGCTGAGCGCCGAAGGCTTGGCGGGTTATCCAAAGAACAGCCTGTTCGTGGTGTATTGCGCCGGGCCTCACTGCAACGGCGCGAACAAGGCGGCGGTGAAACTGGCGGCCCTGGGGTATCCGGTCAAGGAGATGATCGGCGGCGTGATCGGGTGGCTGGATGAAGGGTTTGAGTTGAGTGTCGGGGTGCAGCGGCCGGTGAATGCTGTGATCGGTTGTGAATGCTGATACCCAAACACCATTGATCATTGTGGTGAGGGGGCTTGCCTGTGGCGAGGGAGCTTGCTCCCGCTGGGTCGCGAAGCGGCCTCAAAAAAAGCGTCTGCTGCGCAGCCGAGCGGGAGCAAGCTCCCTCGCCACAAGAGTGGGGTCCCCACGGATCAGTGTTCGTTAGCGGCCGCCCACCACTCATCCAGTGTCGCCTGCAACCACGCCAACACATCGGCGTAGGCCGCATCGTCCTGCGGCCCTCGTGGCAACGGCGACTCATCGCCAAAATGCGCATTGAGCATGGCCACCGACTCGGCATTCCACTCCGGATGAAACTGCAACCCCAGCCGCGCCGGCCCGGCGCGGTACATCTGCTGCACACAGTGCTCGCTGCTGGCCAATAGCTGCGCGGCAGGCGGCAGGTCGATAGCGTCTTCGTGCCACTCCAGCACCTTCAACGTTTGCCTATCGATAAAGCTCACGGTGGTCCATCCGGTTTCGCTCCGGTCCATCCGCCGTACATTCCCGCCCAGGCTCAACGCCAGCAACTGTGCCCCCAGGCATATGGCGAACACAGCTGCGTCCTGATCGAGACTTCCTCTGAGCCATTGCCGTTCGGCTTCCAGCCAGGCCGGACCGGCATTGGATTCGTAAGGCCCGCCCAACAGGACCACGGGATCGGCGCTGACGGGCGGCAATTGGCCGAGGTCGGCGCGAAACACCTTCAGCGTCAGCCCTCGGGATTCGGCCCAGATGGCGATGGCGCCCGGACCTTCGGCGGGGTGGTGCTGGATCAGGTTCAACGTGGGCATCACGCTACTCTCGATGGGACGCAAGGGCGCTCAATGTGCCGTAAAACACCCGGTATCGCCAGTCGTCCCATTCTGTCGGATGGAGCCGGAAAACCTGTAGGTCTGGTCTGAAAACGCGGTATGTCTGACAGACTTTGCACCGTCAAGGCGCGTTCACCTCTATGCCTCCCTCCGGGTGCCACTTTTCTATAAATATTTGTCGCCTTGGCGTAATTTGCCCTCCTGTAGCCGCTCTAGACTGCCGGCCACTTCGGTTCCCGCTCACGAATCGATGACCGAACGCTGCCAATCGAAGCTGCCAATAAAAGCCTCCGCACACAGGAGTTATAAATGAAGAAGCTAGTGATGTTCGGTGCCCTGGCACTGTCGATGTTGTCCCTGACCGCCGTGGCCGAAGACGCCAAGCCGATCCGCATCGGTATCGAAGCTGGCTACCCGCCATTCTCGATGAAAACCCCTGACGGCAAACTCACCGGTTTCGACGTGGATATCGGCGATGCGCTGTGCGAGCAGATGAAAGTCAAATGCACCTGGGTCGAGCAAGAGTTCGACGGCCTGATCCCTGCGCTGAAGGTCAAGAAAATCGATGCCATCCTGTCGTCCATGACCATCACTGACGACCGCAAGAAGAACGTCGATTTCACCATCAAGTACTACCACACCCCGGCGCGCTTCGTGATGAAGGAAGGCAGCGACGTCAAGGATCCGCTGACCGAACTCAAGGGCAAGAAAGTCGGTGTCCTGCGCGCCAGTACCCACGACCGCTTCGCCACTGAAGTGCTGCAACCGGCAGGGATTGTCCTGGTGCGCTACGGCTCCCAGCAGGAAGCCAACCTGGACATGGTGTCCGGCCGCATTGATGCGCTGCTGGCCGACTCGGTCAACCTGGACGACGGTTTCCTGAAAACCGATGCCGGTAAAGGTTTTGCCTTCGTCGGCCCTGAGTACAACGATCCGAAATACTTCGGTGGTGGCGCCGGAATTGCCGTGCGCAAGGGCGATACCGCTCTGGCCGAGAAATTCAACACAGCGATCACCGAAATCCGCGCCAACGGCAAGTACAAGCAAGTGCAGGACAAGTACTTCAAGTTTGACGTTTACGGCGAGTAATCCAGCCGTTTGGAAAAGTGGCAACCGTCAGACGCGGTTGCCATTTTTTTTGTGCAATCATTTTCAGCACAGGTGATCTCGCCGTTCTGACATCAGGAGTTCCCCCCATGCAACGCATCGATCACAAACTGCCCTGGAGCCACCTGGGCAGCGAGCGCACCCTCAGCGTGTTTCGTTATGGCGCGGGCACGCGCAAGGTCTACATCCAGGCCAGCCTGCACGCCGACGAATTGCCGGGCATGCGTACGGCCTGGGAGTTGAAGAAACGCCTGGCCGAACTTGAACAACAGGGGCAATTGAAGGGTGTGATCGAACTGGTGCCGGTGGCCAATCCCATTGGCCTCGACCAGCACTTGCAAGGCAGCCACATGGGGCGTTTCGAGCTGGGCAGCGGCAAGAACTTCAACCGCTCGTTCGTCGAACTCAGTGCGCCGGTGGCCGCGTTGATCGGTGATCGCCTTGGCAGCGACGCCCAGGCCAACATCGCGCTGATTCGCCAGGCCATGGGCCAGGTCCTCGACGGCTTGCCGCCAGCGGCATCGCAGCTGGAAGCGATGCACCGCCTGTTGCTGCGCCATGCCTGCGACGCCGACATCACCCTCGACCTGCATTGCGACTTCGACGCCGCGATCCACATCTACGCTTTGCCGCAGCACTGGCCACAATGGCAATCCTTGGCGGCGCGCTTGAAGGCCGGCGTGGCGTTGTTGTGTGAAGACTCCGGCGGCAGCTCGTTCGATGAATCCTGTTCTTCGCCATGGTTGCGTCTGGCCAGGGCGTTCCCGGCGGCGGCGATTCCACCGGCCAACCTGGCGACCACCCTGGAACTGGGCAGCATGGGCGACACCCGGGTCGACCAGGCCCAGGCCAATTGCGAGGCCATCCTCGGGTTCCTCGCCGAGCAGGGTTTGATCTCCGGCACCTGGCCGGCGGCACCGGCCGAATGCTGTGAAGGCATGCCATTCGAAGGCACCCAGTACCTGTTCGCCCCGCATCACGGCGTGGTCAGTTTCCTGCGTGAGGCCGGGGAATGGGTGGAGAAGGGCGATGCGCTGTTCGAGGTGGTCGACCCGTTGAACGACAAGGTCACCACCGTGCAGGCCGGCACCAGCGGTGTGCTGTTCGCCATTGACCGTGGACGCTACACCCAGCCAGGCAGCTGGCAGGCGAAGGTGGCGGGGCGTGAGCCGATTCGGGTGGGTAAGTTGATCAACGACTGAGCCAGGAATTTCTTTGTCTGTACTGGCCTCTTCGCGAGCAAGCCCGCTCCCACACTGGATTTTCAGTGAACACATAATCGGTGAGCCACGGCGATCCAGTGTGGGAGCGGGCTTGCTCGCGAAGGCGGCATCAGCCACGCCCGAGATGTTCCTGCCTACTGACCAGTGTTAGGCTCTTCCCCGAATCCTGCATTCCGTGAAGGAAGACCCATGTTGAAGATTCTCGCGCTGCTCACGCTCCTGGTATCCACTGCCGTTCACGCCCAAACCCCTCTGCAAACCGACTTGCCGCTCAAGTACCTGGAGCAGGCCAGCACCGATTCGAACCATCAACCCCTGGTGATTTTCCTCCACGGTTACGGCAGTAACGAACAGGACCTGTTCGGCATCAAGGATGACTTGCCTGCGTCCTACACCTACCTGTCGGTGCGGGCGCCGTTGGTGATGGAGGCGGGCAGCTATCAGTGGTTCCGCAAGAAGGGCGAAGGGGCCTACAACGGCGAGACCGATGATCTGAAGTCCAGCGGCCAGTTGCTGCTGGATTTCGTCGCACAGGCCACGAAGAAATATCACACCGAACCCGAGAAGGTGTTCCTGGTCGGCTTCAGTCAGGGCGCGATCATGTCCTACGAAACAGGTCTGCGGCATCCCGAGGCGCTCGGTGGGATCGCTGCGTTGAGCGGGCGGATTCTGCCGGTGCTCAAGTCTGAGCTTCAACCGGATGAAAAACGCCAGTCGCTGGCGATATTCATCGGTCATGGCGAGCAGGACAAACGCCTGCCATTCAGCGACGGCACCGAAGCCAACAGCCTGTTGCAGAGCGTGTCACTCGAACCGGAGTTTCACGGCTACCCCGGTGTCGGTCACAGCATCAGCACCGACGAGATACAGGATTTGAGCGCCTGGTTGCAGCGTCTCAACCCCTGAGCCTCATTTTCCGCTGACGATCTGTTTGATCAGGGTTTCGTGGGCCGCCATGTCGCCTGGGCGGGAAATCACCTGGATCACCGCCATGCGAGTGCCGGATGCGGCCATCAGCGTGGTGGTGAGGGTCATGCCACCGCCTTGCGTGGCAGTGCCGTCGACCTGGCGCAGGCCCAGACCGGTTTTCCGGGTCAGGGCTTTCTCGCTGAGCTTGTTGTAGTCGGGCAGGGATTTGTGTTGCGCAGCTTCGAAATCGGCCACGGTGCCGTCGAGGAACCCGCCGTCGTTGTCCTTGACGCTGACACCGTTGGGCAGGGTGTTTTCAGCGGCGATCACCACGGTCTTGGTGGTTTCATTGCTGTACAGGGTGCCGCTGGCGCCTTCAGGGCTGGCCGGCAGCGGGTTGGCGATGAAACCCTTGGGCAGGTTGAAGGTGAACTTGCCGCTGAGCATCGAGACTTTCTGGGCGGGTGCATCGCTGGAAGTGGCCTTGGCGGCCTGCGCATTCAAAGCCCCAAGGCCGGTAGCGGCTGCCAGCAGCAGGACAACGGCTTTTTTACTCAACAATGACATCGGAATCTCCAGGGATGGGCGCGCGGTGGGGCGCGATCATCCCATGGAGGTTGTGATGCATTCCAGTGTGCTCTACCGAGTGGTCATGTGAGCACTTGTGGCGAGGGAGCTTGCTCCCGCTCGGCTGCGAAGCAGTCGCTAAGCCGCCTGCCTGTGCGGTACATCTGAAAGTGTGCAGGGGGCCGCTTCGCGACCCAGCGGGAGCAAGCTCCCTCGCCACAGGCAAGCCCCGCACCTCAGTCAAACTTCCCGCTGCGACGGATAACTCTGGATCACGTCGAGAAACTCGATCCGCCGCTCGCTGGCCAACAACCGGCGGGTTACGCCTGGTTTTGCGGGAACAGGTTGCGACGGGTTTCTTCGTCGAATTCGGCCTTGAGCACCAGTTGCTCTTTCAGGCCGTGGGCACGCTGGGCGGCCGGGCGGGCGCTGACTTCATCGTACAGGCGCTTGACGTTCGGGTACGCCGCCAGACCACTCTCGCCGAGGATGTAGGGTGCGTAGTTGGCCCAGCCCCACAATGCAATGTCGGCGATGCTGTAGGTGTCGCCCGCCAGGTACTGATGTTGGGCCAGACGCTCGTCGAGGATGCGGTAGTGGCGTTCGACTTCCTTGAAATAGCGGTTTTTCGCGTAGGGCAGATCTTCCGGTGCGTGGTGCAGGAAGTGCACCGCCTGGCCGGAGAAGGGCGACAGGCCGGTGCCGATGAACATCAACCACGACAGCATCTCGGCCTGGCCGGCAGCGGAGGTCGGCAGGAAACGCTGATGTTTGTACGCCAGGTGCAGCAGGATCGCCTGGGAGTCGAACACGGTGGCATCACCATCCACCAGCGCGGGTACCTTGGCGTTTGGGTTGATCGCCAAAAAGGCTGGCTGGTGTTGCTCGCCCTTGAAGGTGTCGACGCCGATCAACTCGTATGGGGTTTGCAGCTCTTCGAGCAGCAGGGCAACTTTCATCGGGTTCGGCGAAGGGTGGAAAAAGAATTTCATGGTGCAGGCCTCAGTCGGGTAGGGGGTGGAACTGAGGCTGATGTTGAAGCAAACCCGTTCGATTGACGTGCAACGTTGTTGTTCTACTCGTGCGAAATCATCGAATGGGTTTCGTTGCTTTGACGGTTCCTTCAGTGTCCGTCGCCGGGCTGGCTGGCCGCGCCAGCAGGCGTTTGGTCACGCCCAGCATGGCCACCGACACCGCGATGCCCAGCACAAAAGCGTTCATCCCCATCGTCGGCAGGGCCAGGGCCAACACCAGGCAGAAGGCGGCGAACGAGTACATGCCGGTGGCGGTGGCGCGCAACAGTGCGGCGGTGAAGGCCGGGCCACGGGTTTGCTGGGAGAATACCGCCATTACGCTGCCCAATACCGGGAACACTGCCAGCAGGCCGCTCCAGCGGTCGCCGACAGTGCTGGCCAATAGTGTCACAACCAAGGTGAGCAATGCACCGGCCACCATGCGCAGCAAGAGCTTGTCGGATTTCGGCGCAGGGCCACTGAGCACCGGTTGCACGGTGGGGAACAGGTACGGTGCGGCGAGCAGCGCGGTGGCGGCGGCGCACACCGAAAACACCAGGGATGCAGGGATCAGCGACAGGACAACCGCCACCAGCGCCCAGACCGACAGCGAGATCAACAGCGCCAGCGGCCATCCGGCCCGTTGTGCGGCCTGGGCGTAGGTCACGCAAAACGCAATCATCGCGAACATGGCTGACAGCGCGGCGGTGGCCGATTGCGCGGCGAACGCCTGGCCTTGTTCGAGGGCGAGGAACAACAGGATCGGCCCGACCACCACCGGCAACCCCGACAACCAACCGGCCACGCTCGGCCCCCAGCGTTTGCCAGCCAGGGAAATCAGTAGCAGGAAGCCTGGGATCACCAGCAATTTGAGGATCAACACGCGCACGTCTCCGACCTGTGTGAGGTGGCAACGGTAACATTGCATCGGATAGATTGCTTTATGTGTATGTGCATTTTGTATACAAAAATAGAGGCCTTTGGAAATTGTACGAAAGGGTCTATTACGCGTACGTTTTTTTGGGCATCCCGCGATGAGGCCAATCTGCCATGAACCGCCAACGAACACCGCTGCGCCATGGTCTGTGGCTGCTTGTCTTGCTGAGCTGCCAGGCCCTGGCCAATTGGCAGGATTCGCTGCCTGGTGCGCAAATCCTCGGCAGCGGTGAGTTTCGCAAGTACGGCTTCGATGTCTACAGCGCACGGCTCTGGAGTACTTCGCGGCCCCTGGCGGGCGATCAGCCGTTCGCCCTGGAGCTGATCTACCAGCGCAGCATTTCCCGTGATGACCTGGTGAACGCCAGCGTCAGGGAAATCAAGCGACTCGCCGGCACCTCGGTCAGTGCCGAGCAATTAGCGTCCTGGCAGGCGCAGATGCAACAGTCGTTCGTCGACGTGCAGGCCGGCACGCGGCTGACCGGGGTCTATCTGCCGGGGCAGGGCGCGCGGTTTTTTCTCGGTCAGCAGTTACTGCGTGATGTGAAGGACCTGCAATTCGCCAAGGCGTTTTTTGCCATCTGGCTCGATCCGCGCACCAATAATCCCGAGTTGCGCCAGCAGTTGCTGGGTGCGGCCCCGTAGACTTTGCGTTTTGCCGGGTCTGGCCCGAGGTTTGTGGTGATCAGTGGGGCGAAGAACGATGACTCGGTCTAACTGAAAAAAACCAGGCAAAAAAGAACCCGGTGCGACTTGCATCGCACCGGGTGTTTTTCCAGACGGTCACGGATCTTCGTGGGTCCCCGCACCCCCTGTTGAACGCTGTTGGCTTACGCCCGCTCGAGCGCCAGCGCCACGCCCTGACCACCACCGATACACAGGGTGGCGAGGCCTTTCTTGGCGTCACGCTTGAGCATTTCATGCAGCAGGGTCACCAGCACGCGGCAACCCGAGGCACCGATCGGGTGGCCCAGGGCGATGGCGCCGCCGTTGACGTTGACCTTGTTCAAGTCCCATTCCAGGTCCTTGGCCACGGCCAGGGATTGTGCGGCGAAAGCTTCGTTGGCTTCGATCAGGTCCAGTTGGTCGATGTTCCAGCCGGCCTTGTCCAGGCAGCGTCGAGTTGCCGACACCGGGCCGATGCCCATGATCGCCGGGTCGACACCTGCGTTGGCGTAGGCAGCGATTTTTGCAAGCACCGGCAGGCCGAGGGCCTTGGCTTTTTCCGCGCTCATCAGGATCACGGCGGCGGCACCGTCGTTCAGTGACGAAGCGTTGCCAGCGGTCACCGAGCCGTCCTTCTTGAAGGCTGGCTTGAGCTTGCCCAGGGATTCGGCGGTGGTGCCGGCCCGTGGCTGTTCGTCGGTGGCGAAGGACAGCGGATCGCCCTTGCGCTGCGGGATCAGGATCGGGGTGATTTCATCGACGAAGCGCCCGGCTTCGATGGCGGCCACGGCTTTCTGCTGCGAAGCGGCGGCGAACGCGTCCTGCTGCTCACGAGTCAGGCTGTACTTCTCGGCCAGGTTCTCGGCGGTGATGCCCATGTGGAAATCATTGAACGCATCCCACAGGCCATCGCTGATCATGGTGTCGACGATTTGCCCGTTGCCCATGCGCAGGCCGGTGCGGGCACCGGGCATGACGTAGTTGGCCAGGCTCATGTTTTCCTGGCCACCGGCGATGATCACCTCGGCGTCGCCGCAGCGGATCGCCTGGGCGCCCAGGTGCAGGGCTTTAAGACCCGAGCCGCAGACCTTGTTCAAAGTCATGGCCGGCACGGCGAAGGGCAGGCCGGCCTTGATCGCGGCCTGGCGCGCAGGGTTTTGCCCGGCGCCGGCGGTCAGCACCTGGCCCATGATCACTTCATCGACTTGCGCAGGGTCCAGGCCGGTTTGTGCCAGCAGCTGACGGATCACCGCAGCGCCCAAGTCAACCGCGGACACATTGGCCAGGGACCCCTGGAAGCTGCCGATCGCGGTGCGCGTGACGGCAACAATGACGACTTCTTGCATGGAATGATTCCTCACTGGGCAGCGAACTGCATTTCCGGCACGTGGTCCGGCACGATCATTTTACCGGCAGTCTTGGCAACGATCTCTTCGACGCTGACGCCCGGTGCACGCTCTTTGAGAATGAACGCGCCGCTTTCGATTTCCAGGTAGGCCAGGTCGGTCAGTACGCGCTTGATGCAACCGGCGCCGGTCAGCGGCAGGCTGCATTGGGACAGCAGCTTGGACTCACCGTCCTTGGACGCGTGGGTCATGATGACGATGATGTTGTCGGCGCCGGCCACCAGGTCCATCGCGCCGCCCATGCCCTTGACCAGTTTGCCGGGGATCATCCACGAGGCGATGTTGCCTTGCACGTCCACTTCAAAGGCACCCAGCACGGTCAGGTCGACATGACCACCGCGGATCATCGCGAAGGACTCGGCGGAGGAGAAAATCGACGCGCCGGTACGTGCGGTCACGGTTTGCTTGCCGGCGTTGATCATGTCGGCATCGATGGTTTCTTCAGTAGGAAAAGGACCCATGCCCAGCAGGCCGTTTTCCGACTGCAGCATGACTTCCATGCCTTCGGGGATGTAGTTGGCGACCAGGGTCGGAATGCCGATGCCCAGGTTCACGTAGAAGCCGTCCTGCATTTCGCGGGCGACGCGTTGAGCCATTTGTTCGCGGGAAAGTGCCATTGTCGTTATTCCTTCATTCGGTCCGGGGGCAGGGGATCACTTACGCACGGTGCGCTGTTCGATGCGTTTCTCGAACGTGCCGCAGATGATCCGGTCGACGTAGATGCCAGGGGTGTGGATCTGCGCCGGGTCCAGTTCGCCGGGTTCGACGATTTCTTCGACTTCGACCACGGTGATCTTGCCGGCGGTGGCCGCCAGCGGGTTGAAGTTCTGGGCGGTATGGCGATAGATCACGTTACCGAAATGGTCGGCTTTCCAGCCTTTGACGATGGCGAAGTCGCCGGTGATGGATTCTTCCATCAGGTACTTGCGGCCATGGAATTCGCGCACTTCCTTGCCTTCGGCGACAGGCGTGCCAACGCCGGTGGCGGTGAAGAAGGCCGGGATGCCGGCGCCGCCTGCGCGCATTTTTTCGGCGAGGGTGCCTTGCGGGGTCAGGGTGACTTCGATTTCGCCCTTGAGCAGTTGCTCTTCGAACAGCTTGTTTTCGCCGACGTAGGACGCCACCACTTTGCTGATCTGGCGGTCGGTCAGCAGTACGCCGAGGCCAAAACCGTCGACGCCGCAGTTGTTGGAGACCACGGTGAGGTCGCGAGTACCTTTGCGCTTGATCTCGTTGATCAGGTTCTCCGGAATCCCGCACAGGCCGAAGCCGCCAGCGATCACGGTCATGCCGTCTTCAAGACCTGCCAAAGCTTCCTCATAGGAACTCACGCGCTTGTCGAAACCTGCCATATGCACCTCTTTTATTCTTTGTGGGCGGCTGGCTAGCCGAATGGGAAGGAGTGTCTCGCTGCAAGATTCATTTGTTAAGTTGTTTTTTAGATCTGATTGATTGATAAAGCTCAATAATGTGCTGCCCCGTCCCTTGCAGCTTAGAACCTGTAGCTTACAACTGGAGCATTGCCCCATGACCGTCAAGCAGATCCGCGCCTTTCTGGCCGTGGCCCAGAGCCTGAGCTTTGCCGTGGCCTGCGAGCGCTTGCACCTGTCGCAGTCGGCCCTGAGCCTGACCATCAAGGCGCTGGAGGAGGGCCTCGGCGGGCGCTTGTTCACCCGCAATACACGCAACGTGGCGCTCACCGCCGAAGGCGAATCCCTGCTGCCGCTGGCGCGCCGGTTGATCGCCGACTGGGACAATGTCGAGGATGAAATGCGCCAACGCTTCACCCTGCAGCGTGGTCGCGTGACCCTGGCGGCGATGCCGTCGTTCGCCGGCAACCTGCTGCCGCCGATCCTCAAGACCTTCCGCGCCCGTTATCCGAATGTCAACGTGACGGTCAATGACGTGATCAACGAGCAAGTGCTGGAAATGGTCCGTGACCGCCAGGTGGAACTGGGGGTGGCGTTCGAGCCGACCCAGAGTTCGTCGCTGCAATTCACGCCGTTGTACATCGACCGATTCGTTGCGGTGGTGCCCCTGGATTCGGCGCTGGCCGAACTCGATGACATCGACTGGCAGACCTTGCTCAAGGAGCCGTTCATTACCTTGCAGCGTCCGTCGACGGTGCGGGTGATGCTCGAAGAACACTTGCAGGCCCGCGGGATGAAGCTGCCGGTGGAGTTTGAAAGCCATCAACTGGCGACGGTCGGGCGCATGGTCGCCAGTGGCCTGGGCGTGAGCGCGGTGCCGGCCTTGTGTGCCGGGCAAATGCGTGAACTGGGGGCGCGTTGCATTACCTTGCGCGACCCGGTGGTGGAGCGGGCGCTTGGGGTGCTGACGTTGCCTGGGGGCGAGTTGTCGGCGGCGGCGCAGGCGTTGTTTGATGTGCTGAAAGAGGAAAATCTTGGGCAACGAGTAGCCATGCACTGAACACAATTCCTGTGTTGATCAGGAAGAGAGGCGCTCGGCCAACAACGGCAACAACCGCTCGCACGACCCCTCGATCTTCAAATCCAGCATCTCATCGGCCCGGGTCTTGCCCAGGTTGATCGCAATCAACGGCTTGCCCTGGTCCACCACCGCCCGGCACAAGCGAAACGCCGAATAGGCCATCAGCGACGAGCCAATCACCAAAAGCCCCGCAGCCTGTTCGACGGCCGACATCGCCCTGGCCTCTGTGGCCTGTGCGACGTTCTCGCCAAAAAACACCACATCCGGCTTCATCCGTTCACCGGCGCAATGCGGGCAGTGAGGGACCTGGAAGCGCGCCTCGAAGGCCGGGTCGAGCAAGGTATCGCCATCCGGCGCCTGCACCGCGTCGACGCCAGCCAGGTACGGGTTCTGTGTTTCCATCAAGTGCTGGATCGAATCGCGCTCACTACGCTGGCCGCAATCGAGGCACAACACCCGGTGCAAACTGCCGTGGAGTTCAATTACGTCATGGCTGCCGGCCTGGTCGTGCAGGGTGTCGACGTTCTGGGTGATCAACCCGCTGATCTGCCGCGTGCCTTGCAAACGGGCCAGGGTGTCGTGGGCCACGTTCGGCTGCGCCAGACGCACCCTCGGCCAACCGAGCATCGCCCGCGCCCAATAGCGACGCCGGGACTCCGGGGCGGAGAGAAACTCCTGGTACATCATCGGCTGCCGGCCCCGGCGCACGCCCTGGTTGTCGCGATAATCCGGGATGCCCGAGGGCGTGCTGATACCGGCACCGGTCAGCACGGCAAACGGCTGATCCGCCATGAGCTGATGGAGGCGATCGAGTTGGTCACGGGTTTGGCGGTCGAGCATGGTCAGCACTGCGCAGGACACTTGAATGTGTGCAGCGTAGCATTTGCCGCCGCGCCTGCAGGAGCAGCCTGCGGCAGCTCCTGCACAGAGCGGGCGGCGGTGTTTACTTACGCGCCTCCAGAATCAGGTTGAACGGCGTTTCCGTGGCCCGGCGAAAACGGGTGAATCCGGCCTCGCTGAACACCTTGCGCAACCGCGCTTCACCGGCCTGCGCACCGAGGCCCAGGCCGACTTCCTGGGACAGCGAGTTCGGCGTGCAAATAAAGGTCGAGGCGGCGTAGAACAGACGTCCGACCGGGTTGACGTTGTCGTCGAGCAAGTCGTTGGCGTAGGGCTCGACCAGCAGCACCGTGCCGTCGTCCTTCAGCGATTCATAGGCATGTTTGGCCGCACCCACCGGGTCGCCCATGTCGTGCAGGCAGTCGAAGTAGCAGATCAGGTCGTAGTCGCTGCCGGGGTAGCTTTTGGCCGTGCCCTGGAAGAACCTGGCCCGGTCGGATACACCCCCTTCTTCGGCCCGTTGGGTGGCAACGGTAATGGATGGCGCGTGGTAGTCGAAACCGACGAAGCGCGAATCCGGAAACGCCTGGGCCATGATCACCGTCGAGGCGCCATGGCCGCAGCCGATGTCCGCCACTTTGGCCCCGGCTTCCAGTTTGGTCACCACGCCGTCGAGGGCGGGCAACCATTCGGCGACCAGATGGGCTTTGTAGCCGGGGCGGAAGAAGCGTTCGGTGCCGCTGAACATGCACGGATGGTGATCGCCCCAGGGCAGGGCGCCGTTGCCGCGCATGGCGTTGACCAGTTTGTCCTTGTCATGGAAAAACGACGCGACCACGCTGATTCCGCCCGCCACATAAACCGGTGAGTCTTCGTTTGCCAAAGCCATGGCTTGCTCCTCGGGCAGACGGAACTGGCCGTCGCGGTGTTCCATGTAGCCGGAGGCGGCATGGGCACTGAGCCATTCGCGCAGCAGGCGGGTGTTGCAGCCGGTTTTGGCGGCGAGTGCTTCCGGGGTCATTGGCTGGCTGTCGGCCATCGCCCGGTACAGGCCGAGCTCTTCGCCGAGGATGACGTTGGCGAGCATCGCCGCGCCGCCCATGTCATTCACCAGTTTGCCCATGAAATCGTTGAGTCTGGCCTCGTCCATCATGTGTGCTCCTTCAGCAGGATCACGGTCCAGGGGCAGTGTTTGGCGAGGCGTTCGCCGCTGGGCGGTGGTCGTGGGAATGTACAGGGCACCAAGCGGGTCCTGTGTGCAGTAAGTTTAGTTCGGGCCTTGTACCGCGCGGCCTGGCGCGACGAAAGCTACATGTTCCTGACGGACACCGCTCCCTCAGGGGATTTGTGCTGTGTATCTCACTGTATCTCACCGGCCTTTCGATACAGTCCCGCGCAACTTCAGACCCCAGCCGAACACAGAACCGATACAAACCTGCGATGAACTGTGAAGGCCGTTTTGGCGCCGTTAAACCGTGGCGGCCAAGACGCTCTCCCTGGCCGTCGCGACCGGCGGCCGTACGCTCGACTCTGTTCCGCGCCTGATGCGGTCAAGGGGACTTCCATGACAACGCTTGTGTCTCAACCCGATCCCAACGTCACACCCGTGGATCGACTGCGGGTCGATCACTACACCAACGGCATCATTGGCCCGAGCCAGCCAATGCTCGGGCCGTTGGTCGACGGCGGTACGCTGATCACCGGTACGCCACCGGGCTGTTGGGGACCGATGATCACGCCCGCCTTCGAGGGCGGGCATGAAGTGACGCAACCGGTGGCGATCGCCGGGGCGCAAATCGGTGATGCCGTGGCCATCAAGATCAAAAGCATGCGCGTGACGTCGCTGGCGACTTCATCCGGGGTGATGAGCTTTGTTGAGGGGCGGTACAACGGCGATCCGTTCGTTTCTAAATTCTGCTCCATGTGCGGCACCGATCATCCCGCCAGCCATGTCGAAGGCATCGGCGCCGAGGCTATTCGCTGCAACCACTGTGGTGCCGAAGTCAGCGCGTTTTGTTTCAGCCACGGCTATGTGATTGTGTTCGATGCGCAGAACCAGGTCAGCCTGACGGTCAATCAGGACATCGCCAATCGGCTGGCAGGTAACGCCTCAGAAATGTCGGCGCTGCCGGAATTCGCCGCCCAGCATTCGATACTGTCCCTGGCCCGTGCCGACATTCCAGGTGTTGCGGCTCACATGCGGCCGTTTCTCGGCAACATCGGCACCCTGCCATCCCGGGACTTGCCCGATTCCCACAACTGCGCCGACTTCGGCCAGTACCTGATCAATGCACCGCACCGTTTCGGCATGACTCGCGAAGAGCTGCACGCGGCGAAAACCGACGGCCACATGGACACCAACTCGATTCGCGAAGGCTGCGTGCTGATTTGCCCGGTTAAAGTTCCCGGTGCCGGGGTGTACATGGGTGACATGCATGCCCAACAGGGCAATGGCGAAATCGCCGGGCACGCCACCGATTGTTCCGGGGAAACCGAAGTGGTGGTGCAAGTGGTGAAGAACCTGACCCTGGAAGGGCCGATCCTGTTGCAAAATCTCGATGACTTGCCGCCGATGGCCCGGCCAATGAACGCCGAACAACGGGCAAGAGTCCGTGAGCTGGGTGAGCGTTGGGGCCAGCACGAGATCGAACAGAGTGGGCCGATCACCTTCATCGGTAGCGGCGAGAACCTCAACCTGGCGGTGGAAAACGGCCTGCAACGAGCCGCTTCCGTTACCGGCCTGCCTTATGACGAAGTCCTCAACCGCGCCACCATCACCGGATCGATCGACATCAGTCGCCTGCCGGGCACCGTGCGTGTGACGTTCCTGTGCCCGATGAATGTGCTCGATCGCATGGGCATCGGCCATCTGGTGCGTGAGAAATACGACCTGGCCTGATAGCCAGTGGCGGGTCTGTACCGCAGTGTGTATGGACTTGCTGGCGATACACACGCTGGCATTTTCCGGCACAAGTGAACACAGGCCCGATACACCGCTTCGATTAACTGTGTCTGACGGCGGGCATCGATTCGGTGCCCGTACCCCCAGCCATCGTCTGAGATCGACATCATGCAAACCCCCGTCACTCCCGTAGCGAAGGCCAGCGTCGGCCTGGGCCTGCGCCGCGGTTTAATGAAAGACCTCCAGGCCGCACCGGCAGGCGATTTCGACTTTCTGGAAGTCGCCCCGGAAAACTGGATCGGTATCGGCGGTGCCCACGGCGCGGCATTGCGCGCCCTGGCTGAACGCTATCCATTGTCCTGTCACGGCTTGTCCCTGTCCCTGGGCGGGCCGTCGGCGCTGGACGTCGATTTTCTGCATGAGGTTCGCAGCTTCGTCGATCACTACAACGTGCCGCTGTACAGCGAGCACCTGAGCTATTGCAGCGATGACGGCCATCTGTACGACCTGTTGCCGTTTACCGAAGAAGCGGTGCACCACGTCGCGGCGCGTATCCGTCAGGCCCAGGACATTCTCGGGCGACGTCTGGCGGTGGAAAACGTCTCTTATTACGCCGCGCCTCAACAGGACATGGACGAGGTGACATTCACCAATGCCGTGCTGCGCGAGGCCGATTGCGACCTGTTGCTGGACGTCAATAACGTCTACGTCAATTCGATCAACCACGGCTTCGATCCGCAGGCGTTTCTGGCTGGCATCGATTCGGGCCGGGTGGTGGCGATGCACATTGCCGGGCATTTCGACGAGTCCGACACCTTGAAGATCGACACCCACGGCGCTTCGGTCAAACCGGCGGTTTGGTCGTTGCTGGCCCAGGCTTATGCCCGGTTTGGCGCACAACCGACCTTGCTGGAGCGGGATTTCAACTTTCCGGCATTCGCCGAACTGGTGGCGGAATTGCAGACCATTCGCCGTTTGCAACAGGAGGTTTGAACCGTGGAGAAGTCGAGTCTTTTGCATCAACAAACCACCATGGGCCTGTACCTGCGCGACCCTGAACACAACGCGCCACCCAGCGAAATGGACCCGGTGCGGGCACAGGTTTATCGCGATCTGGTGTTCGCCAACCTGTCTTCGCTGCTCAGTGGCACTTTTCCGGTGCTGGTGAAGATTCTGGGTGATGAACGCTGGCGGTCGCTGGTGCGGATCTTTCTGCGGGACTACCGCGCCTGCACGCCGAAATTTGGTGAGATTGCTCAAGAGTTTGTCGAGTTTCTCTCGGCCGGGCCTCAGACGTTGAGCGATGGGCCGTGGCCGCCGTTCATGGTGGAGCTGGCGCATTACGAGTGGGTGGAAATGGCGCTGCAACAGTCTGATGCCGAGCCTCTGGTTGGCGGTGATTCCGCGTTGCTGCTGGATCGGCACTTGCGGGTGTCGCCGCTGGCCTGGCCGTTGGCGTATGCCTGGCCGGTGCAACGGGTGGGGCCGGATTATCAGCCGGACGTTTTACCTGCTCAGCCGACCTTGTTGCTGGTACGGCGGGCGGAGGACTGGAGTGTGAGGTTTTCCGAATTGAGTCCGTTGGCGTGGCGGTTGTTGCAGAGGATTGGCGAGTTTCCCGAGTTGACCGGGCGTGAGCAGTTGCAAGGATTGGCGGTGGAGGCGGGGCAGGTTGGCTCTTCGGCGTTTTTCGAGGGTGGTCTGGGGTTGTTGCGGCAGATGCATGGGGAGGGGGTTGTTGGGGGCGGTTGATCTTCTTTGACCTTGGCGGTCTTTGGGCTGACCAGGTTCTTGGTCGATTGAGTACATATCCGTTTCTGCGGTAATGGCCTCTAATGGTTTCGCCCTTACGGCGAGTCACTTTTTTTACAAGCGCCTAAAAAAAGTAACCCAAAAAACGCTCGCCCCGAACGTACGGCCCCTCGCCTGGGCTCGGGGTTCCTTCGCTCCGGCATTCATCCGGGGGCATCGCCTCCGGTCGGCTTCGCTCGACCTCCTCTCGATGTGTTCGGCTGCGCCGAACGGCGCTGCGCGCCCACCCCCGGATGAACGCCTCCACTCAGCCTGCCGAGGGGGCGGGTGGATCAAGATCAAGAGCTGCAGGCGAGCTAACGCTCGGCCTGATGAGTGGTGAAGAGCGTGGGTGTACGCGGCACTGCTTTTGCTCTTCTGTGGGGGCGGCGGTGCGGCGATCCGACCTGCTCGCGATGACGACCTGACAGCCGATCGAAACTTTTCGGATGTACTGAGTACCTGTGGGAGAGGGCTTGCTCGCGAAGACGGTCTGTCAGCCGACTCAATTCTCACAGGCGAACGAACCCCGCGATCAGGCCGGCCGGTAGGCCGCCTCGCTTTTGCTTTGGCTTTAGCTTTTGATCTTCTTGCCCCCTCGTGAGCCCACGGAGCAGGACCGGAGCGAGGGCATGCCGAGACTTGGCGAGGCACCGAACGTCAGGGGCAAAGCGCTTTGGTTACTTTCGCGCTTTTCGAAAGTGACCCGCCGTAAGGGCGGAACCAATAGCGGCCGTTACCGCAGAAACGGATATGTACACCCGCAAAAAACCACGCCGCCTGCTAGGCAGCCATCGCGGGGCCACGCTCCCACAGGAATTGCGGATTACTCCAGAACGCCCTGTGCGCGGTGAGGCGCAGCATCGCCCGCAGCGGCATAGGCCACCCGCGGCACACCCGGCAAGCGCTGTTCCAGCAGTACACTCAAGGACTCGCCCGGTTCCAGGTAGGCATCGCCGAAGTCGGCGCCGAGCTGGTTCGGGTGGGCGACGATTTCCAGCAGTCCGTCGGGTGGCGGCTCGGCGTTGCGCAGATCCACCGGGGTGCACACGTAGTCGGCGGTGGCGCCGGCCAGGTTGCTCAGGCGACGGTTGAGCAGGTCCTTGAACACGCGCTTGGGCAGGCTGAGGTTTTGTCCCAGGTTGCGTGCCAGACGCACCGGCACCCCCTGGCGGGCGGCGAAGCGCGCGACGATCTCGCCGATCGGCCAGATGTTGTGCACGTGTTGATGGGAGTCCAGGTGGCTGGGGCGCAGGCCGTTGTCCAGGCAACGCTGCCACTGGGCTTCGAGTTCTTCGAGCACGGCGTGGCGATCCCGGCGCCCGAGCCATAGGCGGGTGCGGGGCAGTTTGAGGTCGAACACGCCGGCACCGTCGCAAAACGTCGGACGCTGCACAATGCTCTGGCTCAACGGCCGGCCGTAGGTCAGGTTGAAGTGCAGGCCGATGCGGCCTTCGAGCAACGGATGCCGGGCCAGGACGCAGGCCGCTTCGAAAGCCGGCATGTTGGCCATGGCGGTGGCGGAGCTGATGAGCCCGGCCTGGAACGCGCCCAGGATCACCGCGTTTTCGCAGGCACTGAGGCCGAAATCGTCAGCGTTGACTATCACTTGCCGAGGCATGTTTACCCTCCTTGAGGTTTTCCGTAGGCGCAGGCGCTTTGACAGCAGGTGCCGCGCCGGGCGCCGGGGTGGCGACTGCGGCCGCGGCGCGTCTGGCGCGCCATTGCTGCAATCGGGGTTTGAAGCGTTGCCAGATCCGCAAGGCCAGCCCCAGCAGCAGACCGCTGGGGCGCCCGGAGTAAAAACTCCAGCGCCAGTGTTCCAGTTGCCCGGTCATGCGTTCGTGCAGTTGATGGCTGGAGTTTTCCAGGCTGACCCGTGACGCATCGATCCACTGCCAGTTGTCTTCGAGGCCCCAGCGAATCCACTCTTCGAGCAGCACCCGGCCGCTGCCCAGGTCGGCATATTGCGGCAGGAACGCCAGGTTGTAGTCGTACAGTCGGCCCTGTTCCAGCAAGCCGAGTCGATAGCTGATGCAGCGCCCCTCCAGCTCCAGCACTACCACGCGCACCAGGCCTCGGGCCGCCAGGGCGGTGAAGGCGCGGTCCATCCACTGGCGATGGCGGGCATCGGAAAAGATCCCGACCCCTTCATCGCCTTTCCAGCTCACGGCTTCGACTTCACTGATTTCCTGCAATAGCGGCCCCATGGTCAGGGAGTCGGGGGTAATCCGCCGCACCTGGGCACCACACGCGGCGATGCGTTTGCGCGCGCGGCGCAGTTTGTAGCGCGGGTCGCCGGAGACTTCCTGATGGTCGGCCTCGCTGATCAGGTGCACCGGCACTCGACAGCTGAGGCGTTGTTCGGCGGTCGAACTCAATGCCTGCCACGGCGCCAGGGCCTGTGCCTGGGCCGTGGAACCGGCCAGTTCGTTGAGTTGCAGCACGGCATGGGGCAGGCGTTGCCGGATCTGCGTCAGCGCCTTGCGTAAATTGTCGTCGTCCAGCCTCGTCAGCAGTGCGAGGCGGTCGGCGAGGGGATAGCCCAAATGATGCAGGACCCGAAACGGCAAACGCGCAAAGCGCTCCACGGACGCCACCAGCGGCAGGCACAGCGCCAGTTCTTCACCCTGCCAGCCAAGCAGTACGTGCAACTGCTCGCCCGGATTGAGTGCCAGTTCCGAGGCGTACAGCCAGGCCAGGGTGTTGAACGGTGTGTGGTCCGTTACGCGCAGGCGCAACGCTTCGTAAGCCGCTATCGGAAAGTCGTCGGTGCACAGCGAAGTGCGCCATTCGAATCGTGCAGACATAAGATCAGCTCGCCTCGGCCGGAACAGGAGAGGGTGCCGGTTTGCGCAAGGCATTCAGGCGGGAACCGCTGTAGCGGGTTTCGCGGAAGAAGCGCCAGCCGAACAGGTGGTAGATGTTCATGATCCGTCCCTGCTCGCGATACCCCATGCGCATGTGCATCTTGAGCGCGGGAATGTTGTGGGACTCGCAGATATCCACCACTTTGTTGCAACCCTGATCAGCCATGGCTTTCCACAGGTTCAGTTGGAAATCGACCGACAGCGTGGTGCCCCGGTAGGCAGGAATCTGCTCGATGGCGAACTCGAAGAACTCACCTGGCTTCACCGGGAACATGCAGCCGTAGTAATGACGGTCGAGATAATCGCGTGTGCTGCCCCAGATAAAGGCCACGGTATCGCCGTTTTCATCCAGATACATGTGCCCGGTGTAGCCTTCGGACGCCAATTCGGCCATGGTGCCCACGCGATCGCCGAAGTGTTTGGCGAACGCCACGGCGTTCTGTGGGGTGATGGTTTCCAGCCGCAGCGGTGAATAGGGCCGAAGGTTGTGTGGTGGTACCGGGCTCACCAGATCACGCTCCATCCACAACAGTTCTTCGTGGAAAAATACGTAGTGTTTCCACACTTTGCCGACGGTGGCGCGCAAGCCTTTTTGCTTGATGTGATCGCTGAGTTTTTTCAGAACATTCATGTTTTTGACTCCTGACGGTGTTGGCCGTGAGTGGATTGACTCAAGGCGCGACGAATCGTCCACGCGGTAAAAAATCAATGACGTTCATGAGGTGCTCCAGCTGAGGGCAAACAGGGTTTCTCCTGGTAAATCGAAGTTGATGTGACCCTCCAGGCATTTGAAAGATGCGTCGCGACTGCGGTTGTCGGCGCCGAAATAGCGCAATGATCCCTGGGCCAATGGACATAGCGCGCCAGCCAGGCTCACACGCTGCAAGCGTGAGCCTTTGTTGACGCCCAGCAGGCTGCGTTGGTGCCCGGCAGACATGGCCAGCACGTCAACCTCGAAGGCGTCGTTCTCCAGGCGCATGACATCGTGTAGCCAATGCTGGCGGATAAATTGCTGCGCCAGGCCCACGGGCTTGAGCTCGAATTCATCCTCGCCGAGCACGCGCAACATGCCCTTGGGATACTCAGGTTCGTCGGCGGCCTGGAACCAGCCGAGCATGTCGAGCAAGCCGTCCTGGGAAGCATTGATGATGACCGAGGCCCACCATAACGAGGCGTAGTGGGTTTCCTGATCGTAAGGGCTGAGGCTGGCCCCGCTGGACATGTTGGTCTGGTCCAGCAACAGGGCTTTGCGCGGTCGTCCCTGGGCGTCGAGCCCCACCAGCTCTGCCGCTTTGCGTACGCTATCGCGGTAGACACGGGTCGCCAGCAGGTCGCGGACCATCCATTCGTGCCAGGCCAGCGCATCGATCTTGTCGCCGGACTCGGCCAGCAAGCGTCGGGCCCAGTCGATGCCGCGCTTGTCGGCGGCATGGTCGACGAACGGGCCATTGACGAACCGGGAACTGGCCGGCATGGCGATGCGTACGCCGGCTTTGGCGTTGTCCGGGTTGCTGCGCACTTGCCAGGCCATGCTGTTGAAGATGCGCTGGTAGCTGGCGTAGTCCGGGTAGTTGAGGTTCGGTTCGTCGGCAAAGCCGATGTAGTGCGTGCCCTTGCCGCCAAGTGCGCGTGTGGCGGCGAGCCAGGCGTCGAGGCCGGCGTTGCTGGTGGTGTCGGCGCGCAGGTAGGCCTGGCGCTGTCTGCCGGCCAGCAGGGTGATGTCCTGGGTGATGCCCAAGCGATCCTGATACAGCCGGCGGAACACGTCTTCGTAATGCGGCCGCGTCGCCATGATGTCGACCAGGCTGTAATAGGTTCCGGCCTGTGGTTGCAGGGCATCGAGCACGGCGAAACTGGAATCCGGCAGTCGCGCATAGGGCAGGGCGATCCCCAGGTTCGGGGTCTTGCCGAGCACGTCGTTGTGCAGCGTCAGCCGGGTCTGGCCTTCGTCTTCGCGCAAGGGTTTGAGCTGTTGCGGGTTCTGGGCGAACAGGTTGGCCGTGCCGTCGAGCCAGAATGCGACCTTGCCGCTACCGCGCAGGTGCAGGCGCCAGACTTGATCGGTGGTTGCAACGGGCAACTCGATTTTGTCGAACTGCCAATAGGCGGGGTAAGGCTTTAGAGACAGTGAAAGTTGTTGGCCGTCACTCACGCGCTGCGCTTGCAACGCGCCGACGCCGCCGTGGAATTTTCCGGCCAGCACCGCGTGCTCACCGGCCGCGACCTTGAAATACAACTCGTCACCGTCCCGGGGCTCGGCGCTGAAATGCACCTTGGCCGGGGCGAACAGTGCGACGGTGTGGTCGTCGTGCTCAACCGTATAACGGCGGAAGCTGTAGCCGGGAATTTCCAGTCGATAACTGGCGGCTGCCGGCGCCAGGTTCCAGCGTTGACTACCGCGGGGCTCATTGGCGGCAATCAGTCGTTCGCTCTGGAGTTTGCCCTGGCCGTCGAGCAAGTAGAGGTGCTCTTCGTTGGCTTCAGCCTGCCACACCGGGGCCCAGAGCACGGTCAGGCTGTCGGGGCGGTCCGTTTGCAGGTACAGGCTGCCGTCGCGGATATCGGCCCAACGCATGGTTGCGGCTTCGGCGCTCAGCCCGAGGCCAAGACTCACCAGCAATAACAGGTGTTTCATGCCGATTTCCGTTGCAGCATCAGCAGCATCGGCGCGATGTCGCCGGGCAGGACGATGAGCGTTTGCCAGACCGGCACGTGGCTCAACCGGCAATACACCACCAACAGCGCCAGGGTCACGGCCAGGTACGCGATAGAGGATGCGGCTGCTGCGCCGACGATGCCGTAGGTCGGGATCAGCAGCACATTGAGCGCCAGGTTGAGCAGGGCGCTGAGGCCCATCAACAACGAAATCGTGCCGGGCCGGTTTTTGCCCAGCAGGTCCAGGCGCAGAATGCTCATGTAGCACAGACCCAACAGGCCCGGCAGCAGCGCCAGCAACGCAGGATATGCAGGCTGATAGGCCTCGCCAAACAGCGTCACGATCAACCATTCACCGACCACTGCCATGGTCAGGCAAGCGCCGAGCATCACCGTAGCGGTCAAGCGCAAGGCCAGTGGCGTGACTTTTTCGATGCCTTCTTCCTGTTGCAACAGGCGCTTCATCAGCGGCGTGGTCACTGCTTCCGGAACGATCAGCAGCAACTCGGCGGCCGCGCTGGCCATGGCGTAGTGACCCAGCGCCGTGGTGCCGAGCAGGGCGCCGATGAACAGGTAGTCGGAGCGCAGAATCACTTGCTGGAACAGCAGGTCTGGATGACTGCGGGCGCTGTAGCGCAGCAGTTCGTTTTGACTGGCGCGGTCCCATTGCAGGTTCAGCGGATGCTCGCGCCTGAGCCACACCGAACCGGCCAGCACCACCAGGCTGATCCCCGTCAGCCAACTGATCAGCGCCGCTTCCAGGGCTGCGCTTTTCCACATCCAGAACAGGGCAAGGAACACCAGCAGCGGCGCCAGCGACTCGATCAGGCGCAAGGCATTGAAGGCGACCACGCCGCCCGAGGCGTTGTGCAGGGTCAGCAAACCGCTTTTGAGCACGGTCAGCGGCACCGCCAACAGCAACAGCCAGGCGAGTAGGCCCAATTGCGTGGTGATGCCCAGTTCACTGCCGAACTCGCGGGTCAGCGCCACCACCAGCAAGGTCAGCAACGCCGCCGGCAGACAACCGAACAGCAGCACCTGACTGAGCAGCAAGCCCATCGGTCGCTGCTTGGCCGCCTGGTAGCCCACCGCTGAATTCAAGCCGCCGCTGGTGGCAGCGCTGATCAGGTCGGGCAGGGCGCTGAGCAAGGCAAACAAGCCCCGTTCGCTGGGGCCGAGAATCCGCGCCAGCAACACGTTGCGCAGCAAGCGCAGGGCGATCATCACCAGTTTGGTGCCCATGCTCAGGGCCAGGTGCCTGAGGTAGTTGTTGCGGCTCATGGACGCGCCCCACGGTAGATGCGCCAGGACAGCAACCCGGGATTGCGCGCGGTGCGCTGGCTGACGCCGAAGCGTGGCAGGGCCAGTGGATCTTCGGTTCCTCGATAAATGCCGGTGTCGGTGCCCAGGGCAAACGGGAAGTGATGCCTGGCCACCTGTTGGCGCACCCGCGCATCGTTGTCGCCATTGGGGTAGCAGTAAACCGGCAACGGCCGGTTGCAACCGTGGAGCAGCGCCTCGCGACTGCGGCTCAGTTCTTCATCCAGGCGTTGATCGTCGAGACCAGTGAGGATGGCGTGGCTGGCGCCGTGGGGGCCGAAGCGCACCAGGCCGGACGCTTCCAGGTGGCGCACTTGCTGCCAGTCCAGCGCCTGGGGCAACGACTCTTGCGGGCAGTCGTCGGTCAGGCGATTGAGGTCCAGGGGTGACAGGGTTTTCAGGCTCTGCAAAAAGTTCAGCAACGCCAGGCTGCGGCGTTGCTGATCCGGGTCGTCGCACAATGCCGGCAACGGACGCCCAAGTTGCTGCAAGCGTTCGATCAGCTGCAGGCGTGCCTGTTCGCCATGGCTGTTCCACAGGGTTTCGCCAATGCTTTCCCACCAGAAGCGCTGGCGGCTGCCGATGAAATCGGTGGACAGAAAGATGCTCGCCGGCACCTGGTGTTTTTGCAGCAGCGGGAACGCGTTCAGCGCGTTGTCGCGCCAGCCGTCGTCGAAGGTCAGCGCCACTTTTGGCCGCTCCGAGCGCGCACCCGGTTGCAGAATGTCCATCAGCGGCACGCAGTCGAAGTGTTTTTTCAACCACGCCAGCAGATGTTCAAACGCCTTTGGCCCGACGCACAGTTCATTGCGATGGGGCAGTTCGGCGGCCTGGTCGCTGGCCAGCACCCGGTGCAGCATCAGGATCACCCCGGCGCCGTGCAGTTGATTGCGCCCGACCGGAGAGTTGAGGTACAGCCAGCCACTGGTGCGTTTTAACAGTTGTTTGATCGCCACGGCACGCGCCTCTCATCGATTTTGCTCGGGGTTCCATTGGGCGTAACGCTGACCGCGCAGGAACTGCCACAGGCCGATGCTCATCCCGGCAAGGGTCACCAGGAGGAAGGCGGCGAGGCGAAAGGGTTTGGGCAAGCGGTGTTGCGAATCCAGCAGGCCGGCAATGGCCGCCGTGTAACCGAGCAGTTGAGCGATCAGGCTCAGGCGATAAAAACCGTGATCCTCCCACAGCCAGAAGTTGCTCAGCAGCAATGGCAGCAACAGGATCGGCGCCAGACGCCGGATCAGCTTGTGGCTGATCAACGCAATCGCATACAGGCCATGGGTCCGCGGATTAAGCAGCTCCCGGCGCTGGGCCAGGCTTTGCAAGCCACCCACCGTGACCCGCTGACGGCGACGGAATTGCTTGTCGGCTTCGTCCACACCCTGGTCGATTACCCGGGCCTGGGGCACGTAGACAATCCGCTTGAACGCCACCGGCGCGCAGGTGCTGATAAAGAAATCGTCGTTGACCTCCGCCGGCACGCTCTGGAACAACTCGCGGCGCAGGGCGAGCAATGCGCCATCGGCGGAGACCATGCAGCCGGTGCGATTTTCCACGTAGCGCAGCCAGCCTTCGTAATGCCGATACAGGCTGTCGCCCACGCTCAACCCCTTGCCGGTCACCGGGATCACCATATGCCCGGCGCAGCCACCGACCTGCGGGTCGTTGAGCGGCGCGAGCAAATGGCCGAGGGTGTCGGTGGACCATTGGTTGTCGGCGTCGGTGAACACCAGGATCGCGCCGCTGCTGATCGCGACCCCGGCATTGAGCGTCGCCGCCTTGCCCTGGCGGGGCAGGTCGAGCACGGTGATGCGCGGGTCATTGATCTTGTGTGCACAGGCCACGGTGTCGTCGGTCGAGCCGTCACTGGCGAGGATAATGTGCAGCGAGCGGGCCTGATAATCCTGGGCCAGCACAGTGCGCAGTTTTTCTTCGATATGCCGCGCTTCGTTGTGCGCGGCAATCACGATGCTTACGTCCATCGGTTGGGCCGGTCCGTGGCGCGGTGCCGGGTAAAACGGCGCCAGCAAGGTCAGCAACAGGGGGTAGCCGAGGTAGGCGTAAACCGGTAGCAACAGGCACAACCAGTAAATGAATTCAGCCACGGGCGGGCCTCCTGGCATTCCAATGACAAAGGCTGAGGATGAACCCGGCGCCCGCCAGGTGCAGGCGCACCCAGTGCAGGCCCCAGAGTTGCAGGGTCAGGAGCGGGTCGCGGTGCCTGGCACTCTGACGCAGGCTCAGTGCCAGGGCGGGCAGGACGGTCAGCAGCAGCATCAGCAACGAATGATGGGGGAAACCGTCGAACAGGGCGGAAATAGCCATGAAATCGATCACCCAGGCGGCAATCGACAGCAGCGGAAAGCGCAGCAACCGCAGGCTCGGGCCATGGGTGCGCAGCAGTTGCAGATGACTGCCCTGGCGCCACAGTTCCTTGCCCATCCACTCCCGCCAACTGCATTCGTAACCCCAATGCAGCGCCACGCTTTGGTTGACCGAGAGCAGCTTGGCACCGGCGTCGACCAGGCGCATGGTCAGTTCCTTGTCCTCGCCGGTGCGCAGTTGTTCATTGAAACCACCGACCTTGTCGAACCAGCGACGGCGCATCAGCAGGTTGCAAGTGGGCAGCCATTGCGCGACATGCAGCGGCTGCGTATCGGGGCGCAAGGTGCGGCGCTGCCAGGCGTCGGCGTACCACGGCGCTTCGGCCGGGGTGTGCAGGTCCAGGCCGATGACATCGGCCTGGCCGCCGGACTCGAGGTCGAACAACAGCTTGAGCCAGTTCTCGGGCATCTCGACGTCGGCATCGATAAAGGCCAGCCATTCACCACTGGCAATCGCCGCTCCGCGATTGCGTAATGCGCCGATGAGCAGGCCGGGCAGGACCAGAACCTGGGCGCCGAACTGCCGGGCAATGTCCGGGCCCTGGTCGTCGGAGCCGTTGTCGAGCACGATCAACTCGCATTCGACGTTGGCCGCCTCGGCGGCATGTCGTGCCGCGAGCAGGGTCCGGGCGATGTGCTGCTCCTCGTTGTACATTGGAATGATGATGCTGATGCAATTCATGCCTTGACCTCTTTCAGCGGGGCTTCTTCGGCTTTCGTGCGCAGCACGCCGGTCAACGCGAGCATGATCCACAGATACTTATGGTTCGGCGCGCTGAGGAACATCAGGAACAACGTCAACGACAGAAAGCTCATGCTCAGGTGGGTCATCAGATCGGCCTGATGCCCGTCTCCTCGCAACAGCCAGGCCCGGCGGGCGCGAATCAGGTTGTACAACCCCAGGGCCAGCATGCCGACGAACATCAGGCCGGCGGGAATCCCCAGTTCACTGAAGATTTCCAGGTAGGTGTTGTGGGCGCGGCGGTACAGGTCGTCGGTCTTGCCGCTGACGGAAAAGGTCTTGGCATAACCGGTGGTGGCGTAGTGCAGCGGGAACGTGCCGGGGCCGGTGCCGAGCAAGGGGTTCTCGGCGATCATGGCGCTGCCGACCACAATGTAGGAGGCGCGACGGCCCAGGGACGCGTCCTGACTCTTGGCCCCAGAGCTGAGGATGCTCAGCGACTGGATGCGCGCCACGTAACTTGCCGGCATCGCATAGAGCCCAAGCGTAATCACAATCGTCAGGCCGAGCATGGCAAAGCCCAGGTGGCGTGGACGAATATGTGGTAACTGCGCGCGATAGTGCCACGTGCCGATCAACAGGCTGAGGAGCAACACCACCAGCCCCGAACGGGATTCAGTCTTGGTCATGCCGGCCAGCAGCACGAGGGCACAGGCCCCCCAGAACAACCGGTGCAACCGGTTCGGGCTGCGGACCACCAGCAACAGCGCCATGGGCACGGCGAAGGCGATCATCAGGGCAAATTCGTTCGGGTCATTGAGCATGCCGGACGCACGGCCTTCGTCCTGGTATTTGGCAGAGAACATCGCCATGGCGCAGGTCATCGCGACACTGACGGCAACCAGTTTGGCGAACATGTCGAGGTTCAACTCACGTCCGACCAGCAGGGTGATGACAAACAGAATCAGGCCAACGCTCAATTCGCGCAGGTGGCCCAGGGAGAAGCCCATGTCGTCGGTGTTCAACAGGCTCAGCAGGTACAGCACCATGAACCCGACCAGGAAACGCCAGATATTGCTGCGCAGGCGCTCGGACGGCAGTTGGTGAATCGCCAGTTGCAGCATCAGGATCAGCGCCAGCGAAGCCCCGAGGAACTTGGAGCCCGACAGCGCGCTGTCCTTGAACAGCCCCTCGAAAGGCAGGATGGCGACAATCCCCAGCAGGCCCCAGGCAGGCTTGCGGTACAGCACCGCGACACCCACCAGGCCCAGCACCGCTCCCGGCGCCAGATACGGATAGGGGCTGGCCAGCAATCCGAGGCAGACCAGGCCGAGCAAACTGACGATCGAGAGCGGAACAATCACGCACGTGCCTCCCGTGCAGTGCGGATGTAAAGCTGCGACCAGCGTTCGGCCAGGGCCTTGAGGTCGTAGCGGTCCCGTTGCGTACGTTTTGCGTTGTCGATCAACTCGCCGGCCAGGGCCGGGTCACCCAGCAGCGCGCCGATCTGGCGGGCGAGGGCGGTGCTGTCGGTGGGCGCGGCGAGCAGGCCGTTGTGGCGGTCCTGCAAAACATCGGGAATCCCGCCGACGCCGAAGGCCACCACCGGCACCCCGGCCTGCATCGCTTCGAGCAGAATCATGGGCGTGCCTTCGGTGCGCGAACTGATCACCAGCGCATCGAGTTGTCGCCACCAGGTGCGCATGTCGGTCTGGTAACCCGGTAATGTGATGCGCGCCTGCAAGCCTGCCTCGTCGATCCGCGCCTGCAGGCTTTCGCGCTCCGGCCCGTCGCCGAGCATCACCGCGTCCAGTTGCGGGTACTGCTGACACAACGGGATCAGCGCATCGAGAAACAGGTCAGGGCCTTTTTCGCTGCTCAGGCGCCCGACGTAGCCAGCCAGCCAGCGTTGTCGCTCGCCACTGTGCGGCAGCAAGTCGTCGGCCTCCGGCAGGCCGTTGGGGATTACCTGCAACTTGTCCGTGCGCACATTGGCCTGACGGTGCAGCGCCGCAATGCTTTCGGCGACACACACCACCCGGTTCACCGAGGCTGTGCGGCACAATTGCAGGCTCAGCCAGGTGTAGAACTTCTGCTTGCGACTGCGCGGGGTGAAGCCGTGCTGGGTGATCACCAGTGGCAGGCGCAACAGCGTGGCGCCGAGCCAGCCGAACAACAGGCCCTTGAAGTTGTGCGTATTGATCAGTGGCCGCCGGTCCCGTCGCTGGCGCAAATGCCCAAGCAATGCGCCCAGGCCTGCACAGCCGAGGCAATCGACACCGGCCTGGCGAAATCGCGTGATCAGCTCTGGCGGCGCATCGAGAAACAGCACCTGGTGCTGCCCCGGCGTCGCCAGGCAATGATCCAGCAGCATCCGCTCGGCGCCATAGAAGCCGCCGCTGCTGAGCAAATGAATGATCGGCAGGTCGTGGGCGGTGCCGAGCGGCGCGTTCAATTGCGCACCCAATGCACGAGGGCCGGTACGCTCCAGTTCTTGTGCGGGTTGTTCGGCTGGGTGCTGTGATCATTGATCACCAGCAGCACCGGCAAGCCCAGTTCATGGGTGATTTGCGCAGGGTGCTTGAAGCGGTGGTCGAAGAATTCACGCACATAGACCAGGGCAATCGCCAGCAGCAAACCGGTGAACAGCCCGAACGGAATGATCAGCATCGGCTTGGGGAACGCCGCTTCGGTCGGTTCGAACGGCGGGCTGAGTATCCGTGCGTTGGACAGGTCGTTGTCCAGTGCGCGCGCGGTGCTGCTTTCAGCGAAGCGCTGGGCATAGGTGGCGAACGCCTTGTGCAGCGCGTTGATCTCGGTGTCCATCTGCCGCAGCTTGCTACGGGTTTCCTGCAATTGATGGATGCGATTCTTGAACTCGGCAATGCGCGCGTTTTTCTGGTCGATGACCGAGCTGATCGTCACCAGGTCGCTGGTGCGCTCCTGAATCCGGTTGCTGACGATCTTCAGGAATTGCCCACGGGCCCGGATGATTTGCTCGCGGGCCATTTGCATCGGATCACTGCCAGGCTGCAAGACCGCCAGGTCGTCCATGTAGCGGCTGACCAGGGTCGTCAGTCGCTCACCCAGTTGCTTGATCTCGCGGTCTTCGAACGCGACGCTGTCGACCGTGGTGGTGAAGGTGTAGGGGAAGGTGTAGTCGTTGAATCTGGCATTGTTGGCGGTCGCCAGGCTGGCTTTCAGGTAATCGAGCCAGCGCTGGCTTTGCAGCAGTCGGTCCTGATACAGGTTGAGTGCCTGCTCCTCGGTGTTGATCGCGTTGAGGCGGAATGTGATTTCTTCCTTGGGGTCGGACGAACCGATGCTTTCGAGCAAGGCCAGGCGATTGGCTTCCAGGCCATCGAGACGCACCTGGTACTGCAATTTCTTGGTCTCGTAGAAACTCTGCGGCAGGTCGATCGATTGCATTTCCTGGCGGGTGACCAGGTAGTTTTGCAGCAGGGCAGTGACGAATCGGGTGCCCTGGGCCGGGTCAGGGAAGTGGTAGACGATCGAGATCACGTTGGAGCCCGGCAAGGTTTCAACCTTGAGGGCAGCGGACGCTTGTTGCGTGAGGGCATCGAGCAGGGTGTCGCGTACCGGATCGGTCTGCAGCCCGAGCAGGCTGCGAACCGGGTTGATCACGTGTTCGCGAACGGGATTGATCACAAACCGTTTGAGCGGCTGCACCAGCAGTTTGTTGAAGGCGCTCACGGGCTGCGTGTACTCACCCTTTTCGCGCAACTCGCTGATGGTCTGGCGG
Organism: Pseudomonas sp. GL-B-12; assembly: GCF_019955895.1. NCBI lineage: Bacteria > Pseudomonadati > Pseudomonadota > Gammaproteobacteria > Pseudomonadales > Pseudomonadaceae > Pseudomonas > Pseudomonas sp. GL-B-12. Next base: position 16,709 of record NZ_JAHBCX010000034.1, on the reverse strand, counting down.
ATCAAGGCCGGCGAACGCAGGATATTGCTCTCGGTCTCCATGTCGGCCAGCGACGGCGGGATGAAGGAAGCGTTTTCCTGAGTGAGGGTGCTGGTGGCATCCCCCTGGGAGATTTTCTTGGACTGCACGATCACCTGGGCGGTGATATCGAAACTCTGCTTGAGCAACAGCGGCAAGACCACGGCGATCACGGCAAAGATCAGGAAGACTCGCTTCACCAGCTGCTTGTTGGCGAAGAAGATCCTGAAGAACTCATGCAGGTAGTTTTCCTTTGGATTCATGTGGGTACCTGAGAGTTAGTTGCTGCTGTCGTCTTTGTTGTCGACGCGGTAGCTGAAGCTGAGGCCCATGCCCTGGAACAACACGACGTCCGCCAGTTGCCGCGCGAGCTCACCGGCGCTGGCCAGTTTGGTCTTGGGCACGTACAGCATGTCGTCCGCTTGCAGGTAGGCGATCTGGGTGGCGTCGCCGGACAAGGCTTTTTCCACGTCGTAACGATGCGCGACCACTTGGTTGCCGTTGCGCCGCATGATCATCACCGAGTCCAGGCGTGCCTTGGCGTTGGAACCGCGGGCCATGGTCAGGGCTTCGAGCACCGACACCGGGCGGCGGATCGGGTAGGAGCCCGGCTGGCCGACTTCACCCAGTACATAGATTTCGTTGCCGGCGGTGGACTTGAGCAGCACGTCCACGGTCATGCGCCCCGGCAGGGTGGCATAGCGTTTGTTGAGGTAGGCCTCCAGTTGGTTGACGGTCATGCCTTGCAGCGGCACGGCACCGATTTCCGGGAAGCTGGCGTAGCCGTCGGTGCCCACGGTGATTTCCCGGCTCATGCCGGTGGCGGGGTGGTTGAGCACGGACTTGAGGTTCCATTCATTGGCCAGCGGGTTCACCACCATCACTGACAGCTGATTGCGGTTGGGCTGGAACAGCTGTTTGCGATCGTAGGCGCGCTGAATCGCGTCCCGTGCTTCATCGCGGGTCAGGCCCTCGATTTTCACCGTGGTGTGGGCCCCCGGCAGTTCGATGGTGCCATCGGGCAGCACCAACTGGTTGCCGTTGAACTGGCTGGCGGCGGTGAAGTTCAGCGCGATCGTGTCCCCGGACTGCACGCGATAGGCGGCCGAGCCACTAGTGCTGATGTGGAAGATCACGTCTAGCACATCCTGTGGGCGCAGGGTCTGCTCGACCTTGGGCACGTCAGTGGCCTGGGCGTTGGCCGGTGGGGCCGTGAGGATTTGCACCGGCATGCTTTGTGATTCGTCGGAGGAAGTGCTGGAGCAACCTGCAAGGGGTAGCAACAGCAGGACAAGCATCTTGGCGTTCATGGCGTCATCCTTGTCTGACTGCTCACAGGTTTTTGTACAGCCATTCGGGCATGTAGTACTTGCGTCGGTTGAACACGCTGCCGACCAGCTTCGCTCCCGCCTGGCTCAAGCGCTGGGCCGCGGCCTGGGCCACTTCCCAGCGAGTGTCTTCCGCGCGCACGACCAGGACCACGCCGTCCACCTGGGTGCTGATGACCAGGGTGTCGGAGGCCGAATACACCGCGTCGCCGTCGATCACCACGAAGCGGTAGCGGATGCCGAGTTGATCGAGCAGCGGGCTCAGGAGTTCGGGTGTCAGGTGTTCATTGCCACGGAAGTATCGGCCGAATGGCAGAACGTGAAAGGGCAGGCTGGAGACGTCCACCACGCAGTCCTGCAACAAGGGCGGGCTCTGGGTGTTGAACATCAAGTCGCGAAACCCCCGTTCCTTGCTCAGCCCCAACTGTTGCGTAAGGTTGGTCGCCGACTGGCTGGCATCCACCAGCAGCACCAGGCCGCTGCTCATCTTCGCCAGTTGACTGGCCAGCGCCAGGGCGCTGGTGGTGGTGCCCGCGCCGGGGTTGGCGGCGGTCAGTAAAAGGATCCGCAGGTTCTGGTCGAGTACGGTTGATGTCAGGTTGGACTCGCTCGGGCTGGCAATGCTGAGGCTTTTAGCCGTTGAACCGTCCATTTAACTTGCTCCGTGGCCGCTGAAAACTTTGAACGGGGTTTTCAACAGAATCTTCAAATCAAGCAGCAGGCTCTGCTGGGCGATGTAGGTGAGGTCCAATTCAACGCGCTGGTCGAAGTCGATATTGCTGCGCCCGGAGATTTGCCACAGGCCGGTCATGCCGGGGTAGATGCTCAGGCGCGCGAGGTGCTTGTCCTTGTAGCGGTAGGCGTTGAACGAAGTCGGCCTGGGGCCTACCAGGCGCATGTCGCCGGTCACCACGTTGAACAGGTTCGGCAGCTCGTCGAGACTGGTGCGCCGCAGGAAACTGCCGATACCGGTGATGCGCGGATCCTTGTCGATCTTGAAATCGATGGCGTCGGCGCCGTGCTTGTTCAGGTGCCGCAGGGACTCCTTGAGCTCCTCGGCGTTGACGACCATGGTGCGGAATTTGTACATGCCGAACATGCGGCCGCGGTAGCCGGTGCGTTTCTGCACGAACATCACCGGCCCCGGGCTGGTGAATTTGACGGCCAGCGCCAGCCCCAGCAGCACCGGGGAAATCAGCACCAGGACCAGCAGCGCGCCGAAGCAGGCCAGGACGCGGTTGGTGCGCGACAGGGTCCACGGCCGGCCACCTTCGCGACCGGTTATCCAGCCACAACCCTGCATGTGGATGGCGGCATCCATGCGCTTGCGTTGCTCGGGGTCCAGGCGCTTGTCCCTGCGCATATTGCTAAGTGGCACACTTTTTTCGTGTTCAGACATAAATTCCCCGCAGAGTTCAGCCGTGTGCGGCATGGGCGACGCAGTCAGTAGTCAGTGCGGAACCAGGCAACGAAGCGCCCCAGTCCCTCATCGGGCACCCATAAAACCGGTCGCTCCGGTGACGAGAGTGTTCATGGATGGACGGCCTCGGGCACGATGTGGCGCAAGCCAATGCCGCTGTAGTGGAGGCCGGCGGCCGCCACCTGTTCCGGGCTGTAGAGATTGCGCCCGTCCACGATCACCCGATTACGCAGTTTGCTCGCCAGCCTGTCGAAGTCGACCACGCGGAAGTTCTTCCACTCGGTGCAGATCACCAGGGCATCGGCGTCTTCGAGTGTGTCATCGCGGGTGGCGCACAGATGCAGGTCGTCGCGGTAACCGTAAATGCGCCGGCATTCGGACATGGCTTCCGGGTCGTAGGCATGCACGCTCGCACCTTCGGCCCAGAGTGCCTCCATCAGGTAACGGCTCGGTGCTTCGCGCATGTCATCGGTGTTGGGTTTGAACGCCAGGCCCCACACGGCGATGGACTTGCCGGCCAGTCCACCGGGAAATTGCGCCTTGAGTTTGCTGAACAGGATATGCCGCTGGTGGTCGTTGACGTCGGTCACGCTACGCAGCAATTTCAGGGGCATTCCGGCGTGTTCGGCGGTGTGCAACAGGGCGCGCAGGTCCTTGGGGAAGCAGGAACCGCCGAAGCCGCAGCCGGGGTAGATGAAGTGGTAACCGATGCGCGGGTCCGAACCGATGCCTTTGCGCACCGCCTCGATGTCCGCGCCCAACAATTCGGTGAGGTTGGCCAGTTCGTTCATGAAACTGATGCGCGTGGCCAGCATCGCGTTCGCCGCGTACTTGGTCAGCTCGGCGCTGCGGTTGTCCATGAACATCAATTTGTCGTGGTTGCGGCAGAACGGCGCGTAGAGCTCGCTCATCTGGCTGCGGGCTTCATCGTCACCGGTGCCGACGATGATCCGGTCCGGGCGCATGCAATCGGCCAGGGCACTGCCTTCCTTGAGAAACTCCGGGTTGGACACCACCCGTACCTTCAGCGAACCTTTGCCGCGGCGCTGCAACTCTTCAAAGGCGGTGGCACTGACCTGGTCCGCCGTGCCGACCGGCACCGTGGACTTGATGATGAGGGTGCGGTCGGCCTCCATGAAGCCGGCAATCTGCCGAGCCACGTTCAGCACATGGCTGAGGTCGGCCGAACCGTCTTCGTCGGCGGGCGTACCGACGGCGATGAAGATCAGCTCGGCGTGCTCTACCGCATCGCTGGCCTGGGTGGTGAAGAGCAGGCGACCGGCCTTGATGTTTTCTTCAAGGGTGCCGGAAAGCCCCGGCTCACTGATCGGAGGCACGGCCTGTTGCAGTTGCCGGATCTTGTTCGGATCGATGTCGACACACAGGACGCGATGTCCGACATCGGCCAGCGCAACTGCTTGTATCAGGCCAACATAGCCCGTACCAAATACGCTCACGTCCATATTAGCGTGCCTCGTAAAACGGTGGAGAGTTGCGAAATAAGACTGTCAAAAGGGGTATAGACCAGCCTAGGCAAACCGTGTAAGCAAACCGGCATGTAAAAGAGGCGAGATACCCCCAAATGTGGGGGCTATTGCCATCAAAGTCGCACCACTATTGGGTTTCCCCTCCGACTTTGGCTGTTTGGCGAAAATCTCAAGAAAGTGACAAGCGGTCGTAAGCCTTGAAGTACAAGGGTTGTAGCTGCTTGATTGTGTCAGGTTTGAGTCGCCGAATTAATGACAATTTTTAACAGAATCCGACAGTTCTTACGCAAAGATGGCGCAATGCTAGTGTTAAAAATGTCCGACAACCTATGGGTCCAGTGCCTGTCGAGTCATAGCAAATTCAATGATGCCGTCTTTGTCAGCCAGCCGCCTGTGAGCGGCAACGGGCGTCAATTCAATGTGCTGGTTGCTCAGGATGACGATCACCTGGCCGCTGGTGTGGTTTTTTATCGACCTTGCCGGGTTCGCCAGGAGCCCGGCGCGCACCCCAGCCACCGCAGGCAAGCACGGTTGAAGCTTTGCACATCGCTGTAGCCCAGGCGGTCGGAAATCTCCACCAGCTCCAGGTCTGTCCCCTGCAAAAAGTCTTCGGCCCGGTAGCGGCGGTATTCGTCGAGCAATTCTGAAAAGCTCCAGCCCAACACCTTCAAGCGTCGGGCGGCGGTGCGCTCGAGCAAATGCTGGGTGGTGCAGAACTGCTGCCAGTTGGCCTCGGCGAGGTCGCCGATCAAATGGTCGCAGACTTGCTCCAGCAAGGTCGGTTCGCTGTTGCGTCGGGTCTGCTCCAGCAACTCGACCAGCGTGTGTTCCAGTTCATGATTGCCCGGCGTCAACGGGATGACGAACAGCTGTGGATCGAGGCGGATCGAGTGCTGCGCCTGCCCCCATTGCACCGGTGCGCGGAAGGCTTGTTGATGTTCCTGCGGATTGGCCGTGCAGACACCGGCCAGCCCGACGCCCAGAACCGGATCACGCTCCAGGCCGCTGGCGAGGAATTTGCGCCGCAACATGCTGCACAGGCTGATGAGGATGTAATCGGTGGTTGCCGCGCTGGTTTTCACGCTGCCGCGGTCGAGCAGGTGCAATTCGACGCTGTCGTCGCCGCGCACGATCTGTGCCTGGAAGTGCCCGTTGAAAAACGGAAAGAAGCGCACGAAGTACTGGCAGGCGCTGTCCAGTGAGTCGGCCACGTCGAACAGGTACGTCAGGCCATTGGTGGCGGTGGAAACGAAACGCCGACCGGCCGCCAAGCCGATCAGCGGATCGCCGCTCTGCTCCAGGGCAAACGCCCAGAAGCGCCGCGACATGAACAGCGGAATGCGCATGAATGGCGTGCGCAACTCGAACAGGCTGCGACGAAACAGGCCCTCGATACTGTCCCGGTCCACGCCACGGGCCAGCAATTCTTCGATGGCCGGCAGCAGGGTCGGTGCGTAGAACGCATTGGGTATTGATCGATCGTGCAGTGGCTGATCGCTTTTTGTCATGTAGGGCTCACAGCTTGTTCCGGAACACTGGTTAGGCTGCCCGACGTTAAGCGATTTGCCGGAGCAAGACCATGCTTGATTTACGCCAGCTCGATTTGAACCTGTTGCTCGCCTTCGATGCGATTTACCAGCAGCGCAGCGTCACCCGTGCGGCCGAGGTGATGTGTCTGTCGCAACCGGCCATGAGCAATGCGTTGCGTCGCCTGCGCGAACTGTGCGGCGACCCGCTGTTCATCAAGAGTCGCCTGGGGGTGACGCCGACACTGGTCGCCCATCGTCTGGCCGACTACGTGCGTGCCGCGCTCGAGTCGTTGCGCGATGGCTTGCGCATGATTCCCGCCGCACGGCAGAACAATCCGCTGCTGCGCATCAGTTGTCTGGATTGCCTGCAACCGGTGCTGCTCGATGCCTTGCTCGAATCGCCCCACGCCGATTGGCAGGTACGTTATTTCCAGCCCCGGCGCCGCGACGCCTTGCAGGACCTGGCCAGCGGCAAGCTGGATATCCTGATCGACCTCGACCAGCCGCTGGCCGGGCTTGCCGGCCTGCACAAACAGGCATTGCCCGCCGACCATTACGTGTTCGCCTATGGCGCCGCACTCAAGGAACCGCCGCGCACCCTGCAGGATTATCTGCAGCAGCCACAGATTCAGGTATCCAGCCGCCGTGACGGGCTCAGCCCGGTGGACTTGCAGCTTGGCTTGAAAGGCCTGCGCCGCAATGTGGCGATGAGCACCCAAAGCACCCTGGCCGCAAAGCTCATCGCCGACCGCCAGCCGTTCGGCATCAGTCTGCCAAGCCGGGTCGCCAGTGTGCTGGGCTTGCAACAGGTGCCGCTGCCCCTGGACGAACCGGTGGAATTGAAACTGGCGCTGTACATCGAGTCGCGCTATCGCTTCGAGCGCAGTCGCGAGGAGGCGATGCACTGCCTGCTGCGTGCCCTTGGTGAGCCCCGGGCATTGCAGGCGCTGGCGCGGCGTGCGTGATTTCGAGGTGACATCAAACCCTGTGGGGGCGTGCGTAGTTCAGATGCACCTAATTCGACGCCAGCAAGCGCCGGTCGACCGTCAGCACCGCATCGACCATCGCCAGCGCGGCCGGTGTCAGGGAATGGCCGGCGCGGCTGACGATGCCGTAGTGCAATTGCAGGCCGGGGTCCTCCTTGGGGACATCGGTAAATTCCAGCAGCCGGATCAGACCCTGGTCGACCAGTTCGGCCAAGGCCTCCACAGTGGCGATGCCCACCGCGTCGGAGCGCATCACCACGCGGCGGATGGCATCGAATTGCGCGCATTCCACGCTCGGGTTGAAGTCCGCCTCGCCCTGTACGTCGGCGAGGATCTTGCGGATCATCGGCGGTATTCGCGTGCCGACCACCGCGTAGTCGAGCAAGGCGCGCAGGGACAGGTTCTGCTGCTGCACCAAGGGATGACCGATACGGCAAAAGAACCGACCACGTCGAGGGCGCAGCAGTTGCACCTGATATTGCGGGTCACCGGTGAAGTACCGCGCGTCGGCCACGAGGAATTCGATCTGCTGTTCGCGAAGCCAGACCGCCAGTTGCTCCCAGTCGCCCTGGTGGAAGCTGATGCGGATCGCCGGATGAGCCTGGATGAATTCCGCCAGCGCCTCGGGTACCAGCACCTGGGCCGGGTACGGGCCGCAACCGAAGTGCAACTCGCCACCGGTCAGGCCGTTGTATTGCGTCAGTTCGTTGTGCAGGGCCTGGCTGCCGGCGAGCAGGCGCCGGGCGTGTTGCAGCACCAGTTCACCCTGGCCAGTCAGGCGGAATTCGCGGCTGCTGCGTTCTACCAGCGCGCAGTCGAGGTCGCGCTCCAGGGTCTGGATGCTGCGACTGAAGGCGGGCTGGCTGAGGTTGATCGCCTCGGCGGCACGGCCGAAGTTGCGGTAATCGGCCAGGGCGACAAGGTGGCGGAGTTGTCGTAGGTCCATCATGCGTCTCCTGCATTCTGCGGATACTTTTAATGCATTGGATCGATAGCATAGAGGCTGGCATAAGTACACGCCTGTCTTCTCGCCGTAACGTGCCATGACCCGTCAACTGTTCATTTCCAGCGCCTTCACCCGCACCATTCTCAGCCATGCCCGGCAGTCCGGCCTGTGTCAGGACCAACTGTTGCAACGGGCCGGCATCTGCCTGTCGTTGCTCGAAGGGCAGGACCTGCATGTGCCCGCGCACCTGGTTGAACGCCTGTGGAGTGAATGTGAACGTGCGGGCGCGGGGGGGGCGTTTGGCTGCGAACTGGTCAACGGCATGGCGACCACCACATTGCGGGGGTTGAACATTCTGCTGGACTCCGCCGCGACCCTGCGCGCGAGCCTGGCGTGTTTCACTGATTTCCTGCCACGGGTGACCAACTACGTAGTGGCGGAACTGGAGGAGGGTGACGGGCAGGCCCGCTTGCATTTGCGCAGTGTTGACCGGCAGCCGCATTTTTTCGGCCTCGATGCGGCGACCCTGACGTTGGTGCGTAACATTGCCCGGCGTTTGGGGCGAGCGCCGGCGCAGGTGTTTGTCGCGGTCCACTTGACTCCGCAACAGGCTGCCGGGCAGTGGTTGCGTAGCGTGGGTATCGAGGTGCTGGAGGGGGCACATCCGTGTTTGAGCCTGTCAGCGGCTAGTCTCGATGAGCCTTTGCTCGGGGCCAATGGGTTTTTGCATCAGAGCATGTTGCGGCACTGGCAGACTGCGGCGGCGCAGCATACCCGCAGTGACAGCCTGGAGTTGGCGCGGCACTGGTTGACGGCGGGGGATCAGCCGATTGAGCGGATTGCCGAGCGATTGGGGTATCGGCAGCCGAGTAATTTTATTCGGGCGTTTCGTAAGCAGTTCGGGATTACTCCGAAGCAGTTTCGTCTGGGGTTGTAGGGTGTGTACATATCCGTTGCTGCGGTAACGGCGGCTTATGGTTTCGCCCTTACGGCGACTTCCTTTTTTACAAGCGCCTAAAAAAGGAAGCGAAAAAACGCTCGCCCCGAACGTACGGCCCCTCGCTAAGGCTCGGGGTTCCTTCGCTCCGGCATTCATCCGAGGGCATCGCCTCCGGTCGGCTTCGCTCGACCTCCTCTCGATGTGTTCGGCTGCGCCGAACGGCGCTGCGCGCCCACCCCCGGATGAACGCCTCCACTCAGCCTTCCGAGGGGGCGGGTGGATCAAGATCAAAAGCTGCAGGCGAGCTAACGCTCGGCCTGATGAGTGGTGAGGAGCGACGCGGTGGTGTGGGCTGCTCTGCTTTTGCTTTTCTGTAGGAGCGACGGTGCGGCGATCCGACCTGCTCGCGATAGCGGCGTAGCAGTCAACACCAATGCCGGATGTGATGCCGCCTTCGCGAGCAGGCTCGCTCTCACAGGGAATATGCAGTGTTCTGACAGCCCTGTTTAAAAGCCGTCAGCCACTATTCCTGAAAGCCACACCGCCTTGCGTCGTTGCCTACAACTACGCCAGAATCCGCCGGCTTGTGAGTCTTGTACCCGGTCTTTATCGTTTCCCTGTCGCTGCAAATTCAGCGGCCGGGTTTAGCGACCCGACCAGGTATAAGCGCAACAAGGCTCCAGTCTCTATTGCACATATTCGTGTGTTTGCAATTTTCGACATGGTGGCTGTGCGCGGGAGGCCTTCGGGTCTGCCGGGTCTTATACCTCCCGGTTCGCTAACCTGCGTACAGCTGCCACCCTTACTTGTTTAGCGACGGGTTTTGGTGGTTTCACCAGGTATAAAGGAGCTCCGCCATGTTCAAACCAACCCCGAATCCCCCGCAATCCGACGACGTTTCCCCCTACGATTCGCTCGACTCCAGAAAGCTCCACGAAGCCGCCGACCGCGCACTGGATCACTACCTAAACCCCGCAAAAGATCCGGCTCCATCGCACAAACCCAGCACGATGTTTGTCATCGACCCCGACATCAATACCGAAACTCTATTGGCCCACGCCTGCGAATCCCTGGCCTCGGCCAGCATCATGGCCAGTGACCTTGCGGGATTTCTGCAAAGCCCTCATCGCAACGCGCTGCTGGGGATTGCGCAGATCATCATGCTCGGTGAGCTGGCGGTGAATCGCGCGCTGGATAATCTCGACCCGCAGGAATAACCCGGTAGAAACAACAACAAATAAACCTGTGGGAGCTTGCTCGCGATTGCGGTGGGTCAGTCAACATCCATGCTGAATGTGATGCCGCCATCGCGAGCAAGCTCGCTCCCACAGGGATCTGTGTCGATGGGCAGTTCTCAGTCCACACCGCAAACAGAGCACGTACATTCAATTTTTCCTCCCCCCGTCCCGTCACTATCGAACCCGGTCCCGGCGCATCGACGCCGGTGGTTTTTCATTTGTGCGGGTGGGCCATGGACGCTTCGCGACGCGATGATCGGGCGCAAGACTGGGGGCTGCTGTTCCTGCGGGTCAGCGGCGGGTTGTTCCTGTTGTGGGTGCACGGTTTGCCCAAGCTGCTTCACTACAGTACCGAGCTGCAAAACATCGAAGACCCTTTCCACCTGGGCGCGAACCTGACGCTGGTGCTGGCGATTTTCGCCGAGGTCGTGTGTCCGCTGCTGATCGTCGCCGGGTTGCTGGCGCGTCTGGCGTGTTTGCCTATTCTGTTTTTGCTGTGGGTGTCGATGTTGGTCGTGCATCCGCAGTGGACCCTCTTCGAAGGCCAGTTCGGCTGGCTGTTGTTGATCCTGTTCACCAGCATTTTTATCGCCGGGCCGGGACGGCTGGCGCTCAATGTCCGTTTCGCCGGAGCCTTGCGTTATGTCTGAACTCAATCGCCGTGAGCCGGCCAGTCCGGGGCCTGATGAGGTGGTGACCCTGATCGTCAAGCACCGGGTCAAGGCCGGTTTTGAAGTGCCTTATGAAGCCTGGCTGCGCAACATCGTCAAGGTGGCCGCGCAGAACGTCGGGCATTTGGGCGTGGATGTGGTGCGCGGCAAGCACGCCGGCCTCGACACCTACACCAGTGTGCTGCGCTTTTGCTCGACCGAGGCGATGCAGCGCTGGCTCGATTCACCGCAACGCCAGGAACTGGTCAACGAAGCCGCGCCGATGCTGGCCGATGGCGACCAGACCGAAGTCAATCCGGTCAACGAGTTCTGGTTCTCACCCCAGGCCGAGGCAGGTACGCCACCGCCGCGCTGGAAGCAGGCCGTGGTGACGCTGCTGGTGATCCTGCCGCACACCTTGCTGGTGCCGCTGCTCTGGGGGCCGCTGCTTCAGCTCAATGCATTTCTCTCCAACTACGTGGTTGCCACGTTCCTGATCACTCTGACCATCGTGCTGTCGGTGGTTTACCTGTTCATGCCCATGGCGACGCGCCTGTTCGCGCCCTGGCTGTCTCCCTCCACATTGCATGAGGAACCGTGATGAACGCCGATCTGATTCTGTTCAATGGTCAATTTCATACCGTTGACCGCGAAAAACCGCTCGCCAGCGCCGTGGCGATCAGCGACGGTCGTTTTGTCGTGGTGGGCAGCGATGCCCAGGCCATGGCCCTGCGTGGCTCGAACACCCAGGTGATCGACCTCAAGGGTCGCTGCGTGATTCCCGGGCTCAACGACTCGCACTTGCACCTGATCCGTGGCGGCCTGAACTACAACCTCGAACTGCGTTGGGAAGGCGTGCCGTCACTGGCCGACGCCTTGCGCATGCTTAAGGATCAGGCTGATCGCACGCCAACGCCACAGTGGGTGCGGGTGGTCGGTGGCTGGAACGAATTCCAGTTCGCCGAAAAGCGCATGCCGACCCTGGCGGAGCTCAACCAGGCCGCGCCAGACACGCCGGTGTTCGTGCTGCACCTGTACGACCGCGCCTTGCTCAACCGTGCCGCGTTGCGCGTCGCCGGTTACACCCGCGACACGCCGAACCCGCCGGGTGGCGAGATCGTGCGTGACGCCAATGGCGAGCCGACCGGCATGCTGGTGGCGCGGCCCAACGCGATGATTCTGTACTCGACCCTGGCCAAGGGGCCGAAGCTGCCGCTGGAGTATCAGGTCAACTCGACCCGGCAGTTCATGCGCGAACTCAATCGCCTGGGCCTGACCAGTGCCATCGATGCCGGCGGCGGTTTCCAGAATTACCCGGACGATTACCAGGTGATCGAACAGTTGGCGAAGGACGAGCAACTGACCGTGCGCATCGCCTACAACCTGTTCACCCAGAAGCCCAAGGAAGAGTTGACCGACTTCAAGAACTGGACCGGCAGCGTGAAGCTGCACCAGGGCGACGATTACCTGCGGCACAACGGCGCCGGGGAAATGCTGGTGTTCTCGGCGGCGGACTTCGAAGACTTCCTCGAACCGCGTCCGGACCTGCCGCAAACCATGGAAGCCGAACTGGAACCGGTGGTGCGCCACCTCGTCGAGCAACGCTGGCCGTTCCGTTTGCACGCCACCTACAACGAATCCATCAGTCGCATGCTCGACGTGTTCGAGAAGGTCAACCGCGACATTCCGTTCAACGGCTTGCCGTGGTTTTTCGACCACGCCGAAACCATCACCCCGCAGAACATCGAACGGGTGAGGGCGCTGAGTGGCGGCATTGCGATTCAGGATCGCATGGCATTCCAGGGCGAGTATTTCGTCGAGCGTTACGGCGCCAAAGCGGCCGAAGCCACGCCACCGATCAAACGCATGCTAGCCGAAGGTGTGCCGGTCGGCGCCGGTACCGACGCGACGCGGGTGTCGAGCTACAACCCATGGACCTCGCTGTACTGGATGGTCAGCGGCCGCACCGTCGGTGGTATGGAATTGCACGCCGAAGGCCTTTCACGCCTGACGGCGCTGGAACTGTTCACCCACGGCAGCGCCTGGTTCTCGTCGGAGCAAGGCAAGAAGGGCCAGATCAAGGTCGGGCAATTGGCCGACGTCGCGGCCCTCAGCGCGGATTTCTTCAGCGTCGATGAAGAGGCGATCAAGTGGATCGAGTCGGTGTTGACCGTGGTCGGCGGCAAGGTGGTGTACGGCGCCGGTGACTTCGAGAAACTCGGGCCGGCCAGCGTACCGGTTCTGCCGGACTGGTCGCCGGTGGTGAAGGTGTCGGGCCACTGGCGCCCGACGTCGCCGATGCAGGCCCAGGTTCACCATTGCAGCGGCCCGTGTGCGGTGCATTCCCACAGTCATGAACGAGCGCGCCTGTCGAACGCTCCGGTCAGCGATTTCGCCGGTTTCTGGGGCGCCTTTGGCTGCTCGTGTTTTGCCTTCTGACCCATTCAAAAAAAGCGCCGGCCCAACAGGTCGGCGCTGACTGCGACAACCATCCATCAAGGAGCTTCCAATGAGCAACGTTCCGTACAAACGCCTGAACAAAGACGATGCCGTGGTATTGCTGGTCGACCACCAGACCGGTCTGATCTCGCTGGTACAGGATTTCTCGCCCAACGAGTTCAAGAACAACGTGCTGGCGCTGGGCGACATCGCCAAGTTCTTCAAACTGCCGACCATCCTCACCACCAGCTTCGACAGCGGTCCGAACGGCCCGATCGTGCCGGAGCTCAAGGCGCAGTTCCCGGACGCGCCGTTCATTGCCCGCCCGGGCCAGATCAACGCCTGGGACAACGAAGACTTCGTCAAGGCGATCAAGGCCACCGGTCGCAAGCAACTGATCATCGCCGGTGTGGTGACCGACGTGTGCGTGGCGTTCCCGACCCTGTCGGCCATTGCCGAGGGCTTTGAGGTGTTTGTGGTGACCGACGCTTCCGGCACCTTCAACACCACCGTGCAACAAGCTGCCTGGGCGCGCATGTCGGCTGCCGGTGCGCACCTGTTGAACTGGTTCTCCGTGGCCTGCGAGCTGCAAGGCGACTGGCGCAACGACATGGAAGGCCTGGCCAACCTGCTGTCCGAGCGCCTGCCGAACTATCGCAACCTGATCAACAGCTACATGAAGTTCACGGCCAAGTAAGACCTGATCACATAACCTGTAGGAGCGGGCTTGCCCGCGAAGGCGTCATGACAGTCAGCATTGATGTTGCCTGAACCACCGCCTTCGCGAGCAGGCTCGCTCCCACAGTTTTTGCGCAGTCCATTTCAGCGGTTCTGCAACCAACTCAAAAACCCACCTTTCCTGACCGCCACCGGTTTGGCCATCAACGCCATCCGGCTGTTCTGCTGGCGCACCGCCTGCAGCTTGTTCAATGCCCGGTCGACTTCCCGTCGTTGCTCCATGCAACTGCGGGTCAGGGATTTGTCGAGGCGGTAGATGATGCTTGAGGTCATGGCGGTGAACCGTGCCTGGGACGGGGTGTCGGCGAGGATGCTTTGTTCGCCCATGACTTCGCTCGGCCCCATGCGCCCGGCTTCGATCTGCGTGCTGCCATCGGGGACGGTGGCGCTGACCACGCCGGTGGCGATGACGAACAGGCTGTCCGGTACTTCTTCCAGATCCAGCACCACCTCACCGGCCGCGTATTGCTGCGCCACCATGTTCTGAGCCAGGCGATCACGTTCCTCGGTGCTCAGGGAACGGAAGATCTTCACTTCATCGAGTAAGGCCCGTGCGCGGGTCGACGGCTCGATCACGCCATCGGGTTGCCGGGAAATGCCGGCCGCTTCGAGGTGCCGATGGGCCAGGTCGAACAGTTGATTGCGCACTTCACCCTTTTTGCCCAATTCGGCGATGAAGCCGCTGGCCACGTATTCGGACATGGTTTCGCCGGCCTCCTTGAGCACGGCTTTCGGCGCCGGATCGAGCAGCAAACTGCTGCTGCCCTGAAGGGTGCGGTCCAGGGCATCGAGCACCCGACGCGGACGGATGTGGTTGGGCACCTGAATGCTGATCGACACGCCGTGCATGTTGGTCGGGCGGCTGAGGTTGACGATTTTCGCCTTGGCCGCCACCGAGTTCGGAACCACCGCCGTGCTGCCGGCGCTGGTCAGCAGGTGGGTGGCACGCCAGTCGATGTCCAGCACCTTGCCTTCGACACCGTCGATGGAGACCCAGTCATCGACCTGGTACGGCTTGGTGGTGTTGAGCACGATGCCGGAGAACACGTCGCTCAAGGTGCTCTGCAATGCCAGGCCCACCACGATGGCGACGACGCCGGAGGTCGCCAGCAAACCTTTCACCGGCAGCTCCAGCACGTAGCCGGCGGCGGCCACCACGGCAATCAGGAACACCAGTGCGCCGATGACATCCTGCAACAGCCGGCCGCTGTGGCCGATGCGCCGCATCAGGACCAGGCCGATCACTTCGGTGAGCACCCGCGCGGCGTACAGCCACCAGAGAATCCCCAGTGCCGTGGCCCCCAGTTGCGCCACGCGATCATCGGCAAACAATGGCGCCTGCAACGGGCTGACGCCGGCGTTGATGAGCACTGCGCTGAACAGCACAAACAGCGCCAGACGCATACCGACCCGGCTGACGCGATGCTTGTATGGCGCGAGGTGCCAGAGCAGGGCGTCGATGGCCAGCAGCAGGGTACCCAGGGAAAGCAAATGATCAAGGAGCAAGGACATGGGGAAACTCCATTTAAATATTTGCGGCAAACAGATCGCAGCTCCTTCGGGGAAGGTGATTTCAGCGCAGTGAACGAAGATTAATGGTGTGCCTGGAAGGGAAAAAGCGGCTATAAAGTGTTTGACTGTCAACCGGGAAGTGACAATGAACCCCTTCGAAGATATGCGTATTTTTTGCCAGGTCATGGACTCCGGCAGCTTCACGGCGGCCGCCGATCAACTGGGGCTGTCCAAGCAGTTTGTCAGCCGCCGCTTGATGCAGCTCGAAGAGCGCCTGGGCGTGCGCTTGCTCAATCGCTCGACCCGGCGACTGGATGTCACACCGCTGGGGCAGAGCTATTACGAGTCAGCCTTGCGCCTGCTCAGCGAAGTCGAACAAGTGGAGCAGGGCATCGCCGGCCAGACCACCGAACCACGGGGGACCATTCGTGTGAGTGCACCGCTGTCGTTCGCACTGGCGCATCTGGGCTGCCTGTTGCCGGTGTTTTTGCAGCGCTATCGCGACGTGACGGTGGAGATGGATTTGAGCGATCGTCCGGTGGATTTGCTTGGTGAGGGCTACGACCTGGCGCTGCGCATCGGCACGCTCGAGGACTCGACGCTGATTGCCCGGCGGATTGCCTCCATTGAGCGGGTGTATTGCGCAAGCCCCGCGTACTTGACCGAACGCAGCACACCGCTCAAGCCTGAAGATTTGCACGGTCACGACTGCCTGCCGTACGGCCATGGTCGACAGGTGCAATGGCGTTTTGCGGGGCAGGGCAAGCCATTGAGCGTCAATGTCAGCGGGCGGATGCGGGTCAACAACGGTGAATTGCTCAAGGACGCGGCGATCGCCGGGCTGGGGATCACGTATTTGCCGACGTTCATTGTCGGCTCGGCGTTGAAGGATGGACGGCTGGTGGAGGTGCTGGAGGGTTTCCGCCCCGAGCCGCTGACGTTGTCGGCGGTCTATCCGCAACACCGGCAGAGTTCGCGGCCGGTGCAGGCGCTGGTTGAGTTCTTGCGCGAGGAACTGGATCAGTCTGAGGGTGGGTTGTAAGGATATGGTTCACACAATCTATTGTGGGAGCGAGCAAGTCGGATCGCCGCACCGCCGCTCCCACAGGGTTTTGTGTTGTATGGGAATCAGCGCGGATCAGGTCCTTTTGTCATCGCCGGGTTCGGCATGGGCGCCACGGTCATCACCGGGCTCGCCATTGGCATGGACGCCACGGTCATCGCCGGGCTCGCCATTGGCATGGACACCACGGTCATCGCCGGGCTCGCCATTGGCATGGACGCCACGGTCATCGCCGGGTTCGCCATTGGCATGGACGCCACGATCATCCCCGGGTTCATCATGGGTGCCGCTGCGTCCTGAGGACGAGGCCGTTCCGGAGTGACTCGAACCGCTGTTGGCACTGCCATGGCCGCTGTTGCTGCCATGGTCGCCGCTATGGCCGCTGCCGCTGTTTCCACCACTGCCGCTTCCACCG
>NZ_JAHBCX010000044.1:0-272984 GCF_019955895.1 Pseudomonas sp. GL-B-12 | reverse complement strand
GTGTTATCCACTAGATGTCTAAATAGTGGCATTGAATCGCTTTTTAACGAATGATGGCGGTTATGAAGGCGATGCTGCGTGTCTGTGGCAGAAAGTCCAGCTCGTAAGCAAGGGATGGTCCGCAAGCAAGGAGGCTCAGATGTGGGCTGATGTCGATACAAAAAACGATTTTCTGAATTACTCAGAAGTGGCGGATCTGGTTGTGGACGTCATCCGTGATCCGTCCATGCGTCCGGTTACAGTAGGCGTGTTCGGTTCCTGGGGTACTGGGAAGTCCACGCTGCTCAATCTGATCGAGCATGGACTGAACCCCCCTCAGGGAGCATCTGAATTCGTCGTCGTTCGTTTTGACGCCTGGTTGTATCAGGGCTTCGATGACTCCCGCGCCGCGCTGATGGAGGTCATCGCCTCCACCCTTATCGACGCTGCCGAAGAAACCAGCTTTCTACCTGAGGCGAAGAAGCTTTTTGCGCGGGCTAACAAAATGCGAATGCTTGGTCTCATGGTCGAAGGCGGAGCGCTTGCTTTTGGTATGCCTGCTTTCGGTTTTGGGGCGAAAGGGGTGGAAGCTCTGGGGAAGCTCTTTTCCGGTGAAGCGGATCATGACTCGTTAGGAACTCTCAAAGATGAAGGTGGTAAGGCGAAGGACAGCTTTACCGGGCTGCTTGGCCCAGAAAAGCAGCAAACTCCCCCCAAACAGATCGAGGCGTTCCGGAAGGAGTTTTCAGATGTCCTCATCGGTCTCGACAAAACGTTGGTCGTTTTTGTCGACAACTTAGATCGCTGCTTGCCCAAGCAGACGATCCATACCTTGGAGGCTCTGCGTCTATTCCTCTTCATGAACCATACGGCTTTTGTCGTGGCGGCAGATGAGGAAATGGTTCGCCATTCGGTCAGTGAACATTTCAAAGATCCTGGTGATCGTCATGTCACTGATTACTTGGACAAACTTATTCAAGTGCCTGTTCGTGTGCCAAGGTTGGGCGTTCAGGAAGTTCGGGCGTACCTATTCATGCTGTTTGCCTCGGCCGGTAACAAGGTCCCTGGCGAGCGCATCGAGGCCTTGAGAGTCGGACTTGAAGATAACTTGCGCAAGGCATGGAGAGACGAGCCCATCAGCACAGAGAGGGCCTTGGAGCTGCTGGGCTCTAATGTGCCAGTGGAAGTTGCCGAAGCTTTGCCGATTGCTGATCGAATTGCGCCAATGCTCGCAAGCTCCAGCTCCGTGTTGGGTAACCCCAGGATCGTGAAGCGTATGCTCAACGTCGTTCGAATGAGGGTACGGGTAGCGGCACTGCGTGAAATGCCTGTAGACGAGGCCCTAATCGCCAAGGTGGCTCTTTTTGAACGTTGCATGGAGGAGAAAGCGGTCGCTCATCTTTACTCGATGATCAATGGTGCTGCCGGTGGCAAACCTGAAGTGCTGGCCGAACTGGAGGGCCTGCTGGAAGACCCCGTGAAGTTTGCGGGGGCTTGTCCGGATTTATGGACCAAAGTAGATCTCGTGCGAGATTGGATCAGGCTTGAACCGCAGCTTTCGACTGTAGACCTTCGTCCGGTCGTTTATCTGAGCAGGGAAACCACTCCCTTACGGGTGTTGCGTGCAGGTCTTTCTGCTGATGCAGCCGAAGCGCTTGCCGTGCTCAAACGGACGTCCAACACCTCGTCGCCTTCTGCCAAAGCTGTTCTACAGACGATCTCCGGCGGTGAGCAGGCGGCCGTCATGACCCAGCTGATTGAATCGATGCGGGCGCATTCTGAGTGGACAAGCAAGCCTGTTGGCTTCGACGGTGCGCAGTTGCTTGCCGAAAAATCGCCAGAAGCCGGTGCACTGCTGTCGGACTTCATTCACACCGTTATGCCGGACAAAATTCGGCCTTGGCTCAGCAGCAAGCTTAAGGGCGCGAGCTGGTACAAGGAGCGGGAGAAGAAATAATGGGAACCTCTACGTCAAGCAAAGGGCCTGGGGGCAATTCTCCATTTGTGCCAGGGTGGGTGGACACCGACGGGCAGCAGGTACCGGAAGCTCCTCCGCAGCGATTTAAAGACTTCCGTACAAATCTGGGGAGATTCGTCTCCACAGGAGACGGTGATTACCTTCGGTCTGCGATAAGCAGCTATGCAGGCGGTGCAACCGGTGGCAGTGGCATCGGACCTGCCCGGTTTGGCTCCATGGCCGGAGCTGGTGGAGCCTTATTTGGTGCGATGGCCGCACTGAGGGAAGGGCAATCCCCCCCGGGACTGGATCTCGCTGCGTTGAACGGCCAGGACACGGACATTGCTATCGACATGCTCGTGCAGGCGCTTGCCACTGAGGACGGCGATTCTGATCGCGTTCGGGTTGCGATGAACGAGGCGCTCTCTGAATGCCTAGAGGGTTACCAAGAGTTTGATTTCGCGAGCATCACTGACGAGATGCTTGTACAGATGATGCTGGTGTACGTCACCAAATGCGTGTTTGGGCAAGTGGTGCTCGATTCGAACGATGCATTCGCAAAAGCTGAATCACCTGGCCAAGTCGAGCAGGCCGAAAAGGAACTGTACTCCCTCGTTGAGTCGGTGACCGACAAGCACATGCGTCCCTTGTTGGGAGGCAGCCTGAAAGCGTTCTCCAGCACTCAAATTGAAAAGATTCAGATGGCCGCCATCCGCGAAGTGTGGAGTGAATGGGAGGCGTACCAAGAGTGACAGACCTCATTTTCCATCACGAAGTTGATCAGCTTCGCTCGCAAACGGCTAATGGAATTCCCGTACTGATGTACGGCAGTCGCCCACCGGCGCGGGGCACTTGCTCTATCGGGGGGCCGGTTCGCGCCGCAGTGAGGCGTTTGGGTGCTCCAGTCAGTAGAACCGGGTTCGATTTGTTGACCATAGCCATGGCTATAACGGCCGCAGATACTTTTGTTGATAAAGCAGAAGCTGATGATGGTTGGGCACGGGACCTTCGTTTATTCATCCCTATCGCTGATCCGCAACTTTGGCAGCCCGCGATACCGCTTTTACAGAAGGCTCTGCATTTCTTAAGCGGCGATCTTTGGGAGATCATCCTATTGCCTGATGGACCCAGGCAGCTCACATCTCAGAACCGTGGTCGCATCACCGTTATGGCCGGCCACGATTGTGTCAGTTTGTTTTCGGGGGGTATGGATAGCGGCATTGGAGCGTTGAATTTATTAGCTGAGGGCAGACGCCCATTGCTGATAAGTCATGCATACCGGGGGGACTCGGAAAAGCAAATCATGGTTCGGGATCATCTACCGGTGGAGGTCTCAAGATTCGCTGCGGTGGCAAATCCGGTGTCCTTGACTGGGAGAAAAACCGATGTGCAGATGCGCACTCGAAGCTTCAACTTCCTCGCCTATGGTGCACTGGTTGGAGCCACACTGGCGCAGCTACGAGTCGCTGGCACACCAGTAGAACTCTTCGTTCCCGAGAACGGGCTCATTGCGCTGAACCCTCCAATGACTGCTCGCCGCATTGGCGCATTGAGTACTAGGACGACGCACCCACATTTTTTAGGTCTATTCCAACAAATCCTGGACACGGTCGGCCTGCCTGTACGAGTCGAGAATCCGTACGCGCTTCAGACGAAGGGAGAGATGCTTTCAGGGTGCTTAGATCAAGCGAACTTGAGGATCCTGGCATCGGAAACGGTATCGTGTGGTAAGTGGAAGCGGACACACCAGCAGTGTGGTAAGTGCGTCCCGTGCATCATCCGACGCGCCTCGTTCCACGCTGCCGGAATAACGGACGGCACCGCGTACCATGCCAAAGGAGCGGATCTGACTTCAGTAGTTCGGGATGCGAATGCCAGAGATGACCTGATGGCCATGATCCTGGCGGCCCGCAGATTGCCCGCAGAGGATGTCGCGAAATGGGTGCGTCAATCCGGCCCGCTTCCACTCCACCGCCAGTCTCGTGATTATTTAATAGGTGTGGCCACCAGAGGCATGGGAGAGGTTAGAAACTATCTATGGTCTCTTGGTCTGCTCTGAAGGGGGGGCTGTAATCTCGAGATGCCAGATCAGCAATTCGCGGTCGTTCCCTAATCTCTTCCAGATTAATAGGGTGGTGAGTCGATAGTAATACCGGGTGGTGTCGGAATGGTCTTTCAGGTGCTGAGCGAGAAACCAGCGCACATGCTTGAGCTGCCAGGTCCAGGGATTATCTCGCTGCCATCGCTGTTGAATGGCCGCTTGCATGGTACGGGCTTGCCGTAGGTGGCGTTGCTGAGTGGCCTTAGAACCGGTCAGTACGCCGCTCAGGAACAGCGTCATATCGAAGGGCTTGGTCACGCTCTCCCTCCAATGTAGGCCGAAACCACATCGATCCGGTTATGCCCGAGTTCAACGCTGATTTGTTGGCGCGCCTGCTGATCAAGGGCGCGGTCAATGCGATAGCAGTGACCACCATTGACCGGTGCGGCGTGGCCAGTGAGCTGCTCGTAACGTTCGCAAGCGTAGGCCGCTCGCAGTTCATGGAAACCCTTCAGCCCGTGTTCATGCAGCGTTTCGCGGGCGGGGAGTACAGTCTGTTGCAGGAACACGGAGTAGCTTTCGTCTCGGGCCAGCAAGTTGCGGCTGTGGGTCGGCGACGCATGACAGGCCAACTGCAGCGCCGCCTTCACCTCTGCATTGGCTACGACCCATCGCGGCGCTGAAGCCCCTGAACGACCGCCTTTGGTGCCGTCCTGGATGTTGATGCGGCCTAAGTGTTCGGCTTCGCGCTGCAGTCGTGGCAGGTCAGCCAGGATCGCTTCGCGCAGGCGCATGCCGGTTGCTCGGGCCAACAGGACAATCGCGGCCACCCGCTCGTGGTGCTGTTCGCCGAGCACTTCCACGACTCGTTGAACCTGTTGGCGGTTCTGGCCATCCGGCGCGCGGGTGCGTACGCTTGAGCGCTGCTTGCCTAACGCCTGGCTCGGACTGGCGATCCTGACATCCTGATCACCGCGCAGCGCCGCGAGGGTACGGTTGACGCTGCTCAGGCGGTTCTGCGCGGTAGCGATGCAGAGTTCACCTTGCTGGATCTGCTGGCGTAGATACGCGGCGTAGTCATGCAGCGTCTGTCGATCAATCTGGCGCGCATCGTTGTAACCTGGGCCGTCCACTGATCGACACCAACGCACGAACGCTTGCCAGCGATCGCTATGTGCTTTGACCGTGGTGAAATGGCCGCCGGCAAACAGATCGTTGAGCGCTTGTGGACCGGCGTAGCTCAGTTGGCGGCCATAGCCAAAGTTGCGTCCATCACGCCGACCGACCAGAGCCATCATCATCACCGTTTTCGTTGTCTTGCAGGTAGAGCAGTAGGGCTTTCCAGTGAGGGCTGAGCCTGTCCATCTGTCGCCAGTGTGTCGGGCGGATCAGAAGGGTGTTCTCCTGGTGTTGCAGCAATGCCCCTTCCTCACGCAGTTGCTCGATCAGCAGGGCGAGGTTGTCAGGGTCAATTGGTGGTGTGGCGACAGCGGCGACAGTGGCGACAACCCGCGTCGTTTCTGGCCTGGCACGTGGCGACAGGTTGGCGACAGAGGCGGCGACACGTCGCGATTCTAGTGGCGATTGATGTTGCGCCTGGTAGCGGCGCACCGCGTCATTGAGGCGAAACATGGCGGACCTCGAAAGTTTTGGCATCGCGACTGTTCAGCCAGTTATGCGTGATCAGCTCGACGAGCAGTGTGGCGGTGTGATGGCTGCTCTTGCGGGCAAAACGAGGGCCGTTGCGATTGAGGTCGCGGATGGTAAATTGGGTCCAGCCTTTTTGCGTCAGCCAGCGCAGCAGTCGATCCGCTTCCTCACGTAAAGTGTTGATTGGCTCTTGTTCGGTCAGGCGTTGGATCTCCGCCAGGTAGTAATCCATCAGTGTTGAGGCGCGTTGAATATGGGCCTCACTCACTACATTCGCATCTTCAATTACCGCGAGCACACCGGCGATGCGCAGCACATTCGCCGCCGCTTTTCCTGCGACGGATTGGACACCCGCCAGCTCACCGAACTCGCCGGACTGGCATTCGATGGTGTCGTGAATATCAATCCAGGCAGTGCGAGCGCTGGGCGTCAGTTCCAGCCTGGCGGGGTTAAGTGAACCGTCTTTGTGCAGCGACAATGGCTTATCCAGTAGGGCGGTGATGCGCGTTTGGTAGCGCTGGACCTTGGCATCTCGCGTCAGGTCGACTGCCTTGTACAAGCGCCGACCGACCAGACGTTCGGGCCAGCTGATCAGGCAGCGGCCGAGGATGCCTTGGCCATTGATCACCGGGTCTTTGAACAGCTGGTTGGCCAGGTAGGGCTGCAGCATCAAATGCAGGCTGAGGCGGCGATCATAGGCACGCAGGCTTTCCCCAACCATGGAGCGCGCCCGGTCGATCGGGCTGCCATCCCACAGTGTCGACAAGGTGGTGATCGCCTTGAGCAGATTCTCTTTGCTCATGGTGCTGCTGCCCAGGAACTGGCCACCTTCATCATTGAACAAGCCCATGCTGGGCAAGCCCTGGCACAGGCTTTTGATCAGAGCCTCAATGGTGGGCTCGGCAATGATCAGCCTCGGCGGTACCGGCTCAGATAGTTCTCTGCCTTCCGCCTCCGCGTGTTTCTTTGAGGTTTTGGGTTTGGCCATGATGCTGGTAGCGGCGCGATAAGCTTTGAGCTTTTCCGCATACAGGGTCCACTGCTGTCGTTCCCATTCGCGCGCCGTCTTCAGTGCCAGATGATCCACCGCGCTTTTGCGATCACCCGAGGACGCCACCGTCAGTAGGTAAAGGGACAGCGGATAAGTTCGGCCGTCGAGTTGGACATTGGCATGACCCTGGCTCACCAAGGCAGTGGTAGCCAGCACCGATTGCGCGGCCATGGCGCAGGGCACGCCGATCACTTCGGCCAGTCGTTGGACCGTAGGGCCCAACAGTTCTCCGAGGGCTTCGACGGGGTAGGGCAGTGGCGCCTGCTGGTATTCCAGCAATGGTTGTGGTGGCTCGAACGCTTCGCACAGTTGCATCGCTATTCTCCTCAGATTATCGACTTCCTCCTCACTCATCCCGCCACGGTTGTTGAGTGTTATCAGGGATCAAGGCCCCTGCGACCTGTGAGGGTTGTCCTCTCACGCGGGACTGGCGGCTCCTTACGACCGGGAGCTTGGGCATCTCATGATCTGGCCTCCTGAGCACTTCCGAAGAAGTGGGCGGGTGGAGGCTGCACTGGCTGACGAGACCGACCGCGAGATCCTGAGTCAGGTGAAGGCAGTGAGGCGATGACTGGGGCATGCCTGACTGTCAGTCAGGTGCAGTCCATTCCTTGGGCTGCGGCACCATCATCGGCATCGCTGTGGCGAGTGAGCATTCGGTGTTTGTCACGCCGATTGTCACGAGGGGGAAAGCCGCAAAGGCCCGTGTGAGCAGGGCTGCAGCAGTGGTAGGAGCGCCCGTCTCTTTAGGGGGCAAAGAGACGGGCAACAGGTTGGCGCAAGGAAATGGCCAAGCGGAAAGGTTGCTGCAGGGCAGCTATAAAGGGGTATGAGTTGCCGCAGTGGCACTCTGGTAGAAGTAGGCATCCATCACATCACTGTGAGCGTGCGAGCCGCCGGACGCTAATCGCACTTGGGGAGAACCACCACGATGTGGCGTAGCCTCAAAGGTTCTGGCTACCTGGGTGCTGTCGAGGACAGCGCTGGTACGGTTCTGGTTTAGCGCTCGTTCTGTTGGCGGTCAACCGTATTTTGGGGGTGACTCTTGCGTCCATTGGTAGCGCTGGAAGACCTTGGCGGCCGGTGGTTTTCCATGACCGGGTGGTCGTTCGTCGGTTTTTAATGTGAGCCCATGCGAGTGGGAATGCGGAGCCTTCCCGCTCGCGTGGGCTTGGCCGAGAAAGCCCCAAGATCGAGGCTTGCAATGGCGACAGTCGCCACACCAGTCGCCATGCTGCAGACCAGGAATTACGCGGGTTGTCGCCAGTGTCGCCGCTGTCGCCAAATCAACCATCACTCTATCTTGGGAGTCATTTTCGGTTACCTGCGGCGTTCGGTGAGCGCTCACCGTATCGGCACGACGTTGTGGTCCCTGGTTTGATTGATCGCAGATGCCGACAGGTTGCCAGTGGCCGCTTTCTGGATGTGCTCACTCCACCAAGCCATCATCGGACGCCGGCGCTCGATGTAGTCCGCTCGGTTGTAAGCGCTTCGGACTTCGTCCTTGTCGACATGCGCCAGCGCGACTTCGATTAGCTCCGGATCCCACCCATGTTCGTTCAGGATGGTGCTGGCCATGGAACGCATGCCGTGGCTGACCAAGCGGTCCTGAAAGCCCATGCGTTTCAACGCCATGTTGGCGGTCTGACTGTTGGCGTGGGTGCGCGGGTTTCTATCTGCCGGGAACACGTATTCCCTGTGGCCGCTGTGGAGCTTGAGCGTCTCCAGTAAC
The DNA here is from genome assembly GCF_019955895.1 of Pseudomonas sp. GL-B-12. Lineage (NCBI taxonomy): Bacteria > Pseudomonadati > Pseudomonadota > Gammaproteobacteria > Pseudomonadales > Pseudomonadaceae > Pseudomonas > Pseudomonas sp. GL-B-12. Next base: position 264,574 of record NZ_JAHBCX010000044.1, on the reverse strand, counting down.
GCGAGTGCCTGTTCGGTCAGTGGGACGGTGTGCGGACGACGCTTTTTCATGCGCTCCGGCGGGATGGTCCAGATGCGTTTGTCGAAGTCGATGTCTGCCCATCGGGTGGTAGCCGCTTCGGCAGGGCGGGTCATGGTGTGCAGTTGCCATTCGATCAGGCAGCGGGTGATCCGCTTGATGCTGGCGTTTGCGATTTCGATCATGAGCTCGGAAAGCTCATCGGGTCGTAGCGCGGCCATGTTCTGTTTCTTGGGTTTCTTGAATACTGCGCGAATGCCACTGAGGGGGTTAGCAAAGATCAGTCCTGAATTGACCCCATAGGTCATGATCTCGTTGAGCCGTTGGCTCAATCGCTTCACTGTCTCGAGGCTGCCTTTGGCCTCGATTGGGCGAAGCAGTTCGATGACCATTGGTGCGCTGATTTTTGAAAGCGGCGTTGCTTTCAGGTCTGGAAATACATGCAGCGTGAGCGACCGCCAAATGTCCTCGGCGTAGGCCGGCGTGACCGAGTCTTTCTTAAGCTCGAACCAGGCGGTGGCCACGTTCTCGAAGGTATGTTCCGTTTCTGCGCGCTTGGCCTCATTCAGCGTATCGCGCTGCACCTTCGGATCGATGCCTTGGGCGAGCAGCTCGCGTGCTTCGACCGCCATCTTTCGGGCGTTCGCCAGCGAGAGCTCTGGGTAGGTGCCCAAGCCCATGTTGATGCGGTTCTTGGTCACCGGTTCACGGTAATTGAAATTCCACAGCAGAGAGCCGTTGCTGCGTACACGGAGTTGCAAACCGTCACCGTCGGTGAGGACGTAATCCTTGGACGCGGGTTTGACTCCCTTGAGCTGTCGATCAGATAGACGGAGGGCTGGAGCAGGCATGAGATTTTCCTCAGGCACTGATTTGGTATTCCAAAGGTTAGCACCGAATGGGTTGGAATACCGTTTGGAATACCCGAATGGCTGGAACTCAAAAAATCTCAGAAGACCGAAAAAGCGCTGGAGGCCGCGTATTTACTGGATCGCAGGCACAAAAAAAGACGTCCGTGGACGTCTTTAGATGATGAAGTGGTGGAGCCGGGGGGATTTGAACCCCCGTCCGCCAGTACTCCGCTGTCGGTACTACATGCGTAGCCGTGTCTATTAAGTTAACCCTCAGCGACCCGACGGGCAGGGTGCTTTGGGCGAGTTGTGTAAGTTTTAGCCGCTTCGTCCACAACGTACTGCACGGCGATTCTGTTCTATATGACAATCATTTTGGGTTTACAGACATCCCCTGATGATTGCTGGACCCGAAGGTACCAGGAGGGAAGGGCTAAGGCTGCTTACGCAGCGAGAGCGTATTCCCCGTAGGTTTCGTCATTGGCAACTATAGGAAGTTGCAACAGTGGATTTACGAGTTCTGTTACCAACTCGGCATGCACCTAAAGTTTCGCAACCGGCGTCGAATCCTAAACGGCCCCGAGCCTGGTGCTCTTTGAATCAAGTGAGCAACAAGCCTGTACAGTGTACGCCAACGCGAGCCGGAAGGCCAACCCGAAGGTTGGCCACCACAGATCATGGGTTGGGTTCGTTGCTCTGTTTGTCAGCGAGTGCCAATGCCTGGGTGGCTTCGGTGACGCATTTTTTGTCGTCTCCGGAGGCTTGTGAGGCTTCGGCGCTGGACATCAGTCTTTTGATCTCCATCGTGGTGTTTCCAGAGCTCGCCGGCAGTGCATTCACTCTGCCTTTGAGCTCTTGCAACTTGCTCGTACAAAGGTTGTTGTCCGCTGCAAATACAGGAGAGGCCAACATTGCAGCAGAAATGAACAGACCAGCGAGTGCGGTACGTTTCATGGATATCTCCTTGAGCTGATGGTCTCGATGCTGCCGTATTGGCGGACGGCCAAGCCGAGCCCGAAAAATCAGCCACGATCTGATGTGGCCTACCTCAAAGACTACGATTCAACGCAAGAATTCGGTTTTTTCAGAAAAGGTGTCGAGCTTTTCCAGCGATGCGGACGGTTACACATTTCCAGACCCCGGATGCAACAAAACCCGCAATTGGCGGGTTTTGGTTTGCTTCGTATCGGATGCTGCCGGGCTTTGAACTCCCGGCTGCCAGTACACGGTTGTTGATGTACGCCAACAAGGCCGGGAAGGCCAGCCCGAAGGCTGGCCCTGAGCTGAGCGTTATTTCCCGCCTTTGTGCGCGTTCGTGACGTCCATAATGGTTTGGTTGGTCTCGGCGATGCAATCATCAATACCTGCCTTGGTGCCTTTTGCCTGGTCGGCTTTGGCTTTCTTGATGGAGGCCTCCACCTGGTCAAGCATTTCCCCGGGAATCTGTGCCTTGCCGTTTTCGATGGTTTGCAGGTTGACCGCGCATTGGTCTTTTTCGGCCGCAAACGAAGTGGAAGCCATCATGGAAGCAACAACGAACAAACCTAACAGCACAGAACGATTCATGTGTATCTCCTTGGACTGAAGGACCAGGCATTGCTGGCCATCAAAACGGTCTACCGAGTTTTAGGAGGTCCCACATTAGCGGGACTTGATCAGTGGACTGCGGCGGCACGTCAGGGTTCTGCTTTTCTACTGTAGAGCTGTCGATTCCGGCAAGTAGCGTTAAGGAATGCACGTCTATGCACCTTCCTATAGATCCTGCTATGAGGGCACCCTAGCCTGGGTAACGCGGTCCACCAGATAGACTAGTCCGTGGTAGTCAATGCCGCCATGTTGCGTCAGACCGATCTCACAGGTGCGGCTGGTCGATATCCCCTCGCTGCACTGCTGCACCGCGTCCTTGAGCGTGCGCAGCGAATGGGCGTTCAACTCCGGCGTGGTGAAACCCTTGTCGCCAGCGAAGCCACAGCAGTGAATGCCTTCGGGAATCACCACGGTTTTGCTGCACTTGCGCGCCAGATCGATCAGCGCCTGGCTTTCCCCGAGGTGCTGCGTACTGCACGTCACGTGCACGGCAATCGGTGCGTCCTGTGGCGTGAACGTCAGGCGATCCATCAAGTGTGTGCGGATGAACCGCACAGGGTCGTACAGGTCCAGACGGACTTCACCGAGGTCTTGAACCAGGCGCAAGGTGCAGGGGCTGGTGTCGCAGTAGATCGGGTCGAGACCGCCGCGGCTGGCGTGCAGCAGGGCGCCGATCAGTTCCTGTCGTTTGTGCTCGGCTTGTTCGACATAGCCTTTGGAGGCGAACGGCTGACCACAGCAAAGGCTGTCCAGGTTGTCCGGGAACACCACTTGATAGCCGGCCTTTTCCAGCAGGCCACGGGTCTTGTCGTGCAGCGACATTTGCTCCGTGTCGCCCGCCGCCGGCCCCATGGCGCGGGATACACAGGCCGCAAGATAGACCACGCGCGGGCGCGCGTCCGTCACCGCCGGACTGAAGCGAATGGCTTTTTCCGGTTGCGGCATCGCGTTGGTCCACTGCGGGACCTGACCCTTGGACAGGCGCGTCAACGTCGCCGACAATTTCGCCAATCTTGGTGCCCCCAGCAACATCCGCGCGCCATTGGCCACGTGCAGGGTGAAGCGCGCACCTTGCAGTGCCGTGGCGAAATGTCCTTCAAGCCAGTTGGCGGTTTTCGTATGCGTCGCCTTCCGGCTACGCAGCTTTTTCACCAGCTCGCCGGTATTGATGCCGACCGGGCAACGTTGCGCGCAGAGGCCGGTGGCGGCGCAGGTATCGATACCTTGATAGTCGTAGGCGGCTTCGAGTTCGGACGTATCGATGCCCGCGCGTTTCTTCGCCTGAATGTCGCGCCAGATCACGATGCGCTGGCGCGGGCTCAGGGTCAGGCCTTTCGACGGGCAGACCGGTTCGCAGAAGCCGCATTCGATGCACTTGTCCACAATCTCGTCAGCGGCAGGCAAGGGCTTGAGGTGCTTGAGGTGGATCTGTGGATCTACGCTGAGCACCACGTCCGGGTTGAGAATGCCGTTGGGGTCGAGCAGTCGTTTGAGCTGCCACATCAACTGGTAGGCATCGCTGCCCCATTCCAGTTCAACAAATGGCGCCATGTTGCGCCCGGTGCCGTGTTCGGCTTTCAGCGAACCGCCGAACTCCACCGCCACCAGTTGCGCCACGTCGTCCATGAACGCCTGATAGCGTGCGACTTCTTCTGGGTTGTTGAAGCCTTGGGTGAAGACGAAGTGCAGATTGCCTTCCAGCGCGTGTCCGAAAAGGATCGCTTCGTCGTAGTGATGTTTGTCGAACAGTTCGATCAGGCGGTTGACGCCGATGGCCAGCTGTTCGACCGGGAAGGTGACGTCTTCGATGATCACCGTGGTGCCGGTCTTGCGCACTGCGCCTACGGCCGGGAAGGTGTCTTTGCGGATGGCCCAGAGACGGGCGTTTTCCTGCGGGTCTTCGGTGAAGTCGACTTGTTTCTCCACCGGAAACGGGCTTAGTGAAGCCATGATTTGCGCCAGTTGCTCGTGCAGTAATGTCGACGATGCGGCGCGGGATTCGATGAGCAGGGCGCAGGCATTGTTCGACAGATGCTGTACGAAAGCCGGCATGCCGGGTTTGTCCTGCACTGAACGCAGACTGCGCCGGTCCAGCAGTTCCACGGCCGACACCGGTTGGCTTTTCAGCACTGTCACTGCGTTGCAACAGGTTTCCACGTCCGGGAAGACGATCAACGCCGAGGCTTTATTCGGGTGGTCGATCACGGTGTCGTAAGTCACGGCACTGATGAACCCGAGCGTGCCCTCGGAGCCCACCAGCAAGTGGCTCAAGATATCCACAGGCTCGTCGAAATCCACCAGGGCATTGAGCGACAGGCCGGTGGTATTTTTTAGACGGTATTTGTGGCGGATTTTCGCAGCCAGTTCGGCGTTTGCGCGGGTCTCGCGGCCCAGGGTCGCCAAGCGCTCCAGCAGGGCGGCGTGGCTTTGGCGAAACGCTGCGAGGCTGGCGGTATCTTCAGTGTCGAGACGACTGCCGTCGGCCAGCACCAGGCGAATCCCGGCCAGGGTGTGATAGGTGTTTTGCGCGGTGCCGCAGCACATGCCGCTGGCATTGTTGGCGACGATGCCGCCGATCTTGCAGGCGTTGATCGAGGCTGGGTCCGGGCCGATCTTGCGCCCGAACGGTGCCAGCCAGGCGTTGGCCTGAGCGCCGATCACGCCCGGTTGCAAGCGGATTTGCGTGCCATGGCCGCGGATCTCGCGACCGTTCCAGTTATCCCCCAGTACGATCAGCACCGAGTCGCTGATGGCTTGGCCGGACAAACTGGTGCCGGCGGCGCGGAAGGTCACCGGCACCTGATCACGTTGCGCCAGTTGCAGCAGTGCCACCACTTCGTCTTCGGACTCGACGCGGATCACCAGTTGCGGAATCAAGCGATAGAAGCTGGCGTCGGTGCCGAAGGCCAGGGTCGACAACGGGTCGTCGAAACGTCGCTCTTGAGGAATCAGTTGCTGTGCATCACGCAGGAAAGCGGCCGGTAGACTCATTGGTCCTCCAGGATCAGTACCACCAGGTCCTTCGGACCGTGGGCGCCGTACGCCAGCACTTGTTCGATGTCGGCGGTCTTCGATGGGCCGGATACCAGCAGCGCGTTGGTCGGCATGCCCTGGGCCCATTCGAATTCCTGTTGCACCTGATAGAAGTTGTCGCGGATTTCACTGGCCTTGAGCAAGGCGAAATGCACCGGTGGCGCGAGGCTCATCAGGCGTGGTTCTTCCCGGGTCGGCCAGAGAATCAGGCTGCCCGTGGCAGCGATGGCGCCGAGGGTTCCAGTGATGCTCGCCGGGGTGTCGTTGAACAGCTCGGCTTTCCATTCTTCAACCGGGCGGTCGTAGGCCTTGAGCATTGGCAGGCCGGGATTATTCGCCCAGTGCTGTGTGATCCGTTGACCGTGGGGTGTCGTCGGTGCGATCAGCAGACTCGGCAACTGGCGGTCCCGCAGCAAGTGCGCGAGTAGCGTCGGCCACTCTTCGCCGGACGTCAGATGAATTTCCGTGTGCACCGCTTCCATCAGTTTGCGCAGTTGCGCAATGCGCTGCTCAGGAGCGTAGGTGTAAGGCTGGGTCACCAGGTCGACATCGAAGTTGTCAGCCACCGGCGTGGTGCCTGTCAGGCTTTTGCGCAGTTTGGCGAGGATATTTTGCTTGGCGCTCATCAACGGTCTCCCTGTTTGGCCAAATGTTCGCGGGCCATGTCATGCAGCGAGCGGGCAGCGGGTTTCGGTGCGCTGTGGTTTTGCGTCCACGGGCCGACGTTGCTCGGCGTGAGGGCGCGCAAACGGGTGGCGAAGAAACCGAACAGGCGATAGAGCGTCGGCGAGCTATTAAGCTTCGCCCAGGCATTCCAGATGAACCGCTCCTTGCGCGAATACTTGCTACCCTGACCGCGCATCACTTGATGGGGGCTGTCCGGGGCCTTGACGTTTTCTTCCCGCAGGCGCCGCAGCAAAGCAGGGATCGGGATTTTCACCGGGCAAACTTCACCGCAAGCACCGCACAGTGAAGAAGCGCTCGGGTGATCTGGCACTTTCGCCAGGCCAACCATGTGCGGGGTAATGATTTTTCCGATAGGCCCGGGGTAAACCTCCCCATAGGCGTGACCACCGATTCGGGTATACACCGGGCAATGATTCATACAGGCGCCGCAGCGAATGCAGTTCAGGGTCTGGCGCAGTTCGCTGTCGGCAAAGGCCTGGCTGCGGCCGTTGTCGAGCAGTACCAGGTGTACTTCCTGCGGGCCGTCGAGTTCATGTTCCTTGCGCGGGCCGGAGATCATGTTGACGTAGGTAGTGATTGGAATACCGAGGGCTGAGCGGGTCAGCAGCGACAGCAGCGGCACCACATCGCGTAGGTTTTCCACAACCTTTTCGATACCGGTAACGGCGATATGCACGGGCGGCACGGTAGTGGTCATGCGACCGTTGCCTTCGTTTTCTACCAGCAGCAGGGTGCCGGTTTCGGCCACGGCGAAGTTGACACCGGAGACACCGATGTCCGCTTCGAAGAATTTCTGCCGCAAGACCTTGCGACCGATCTGAATGAGTTGGTCAACGTCCTTGGTATATTCCACCCCAAGTTTGTCGTGGAACAAGGACGCGACCTGACCGGCATTCTTGTGGATCGCCGGCATAATGATGTGTGAAGGCTTCTCGTGGTCGAGCTGGACGATGTATTCCCCCATGTCGGACTCCAGGCATTCAATGCCTTGAGCCTCGAGGAAATGGTTCATCTCCATCTCTTCGCTGACCATCGATTTGCCCTTGATCACTTGCCGCCCCTCGTGAGCGCGGATGATCGAGAGGACGATGCCGTTGGCCTCGTCCACCGTTTCCGCCCAGTGCACTGTCACACCGTTGCGGGTCAGGTTCTGTTCAAGTTGTTCGAGCAGCTCGGGCAACTTGGATAACGCACGGGCGCGGACAGCATTGCCCAGCGCGCGCAAATGTTCTCTTTCATGGGCATCGCTGAACGCCGCTGCCCGTTTGGTCATTAGTGAATCCATCGCCTTGCGAAAGTTGCCTCGCAATTGCGCGTCACCCAGCGCTTTGTGGGCGCGGGTGCGGAAATCTTCTTCTATGGCGACCGTAGGAATAATCGTCGAGGTGCTCATTGACCACCTCCGGTACGTTGCCAGAGGAAGCTAGCCAGATGTTGGCCGCGCAACGCTTCCTGCTGTTTTTCCAGCGAGCCGTTGATGTTCATCAAACAGCCGCAGTCGGCACTCAATACCTTGTGTGCGCCGGATTCCTTCAGCGCCCGGGTCTTGTCAGCCACCATCGCGCCGGAAATCTCTGGCATACGGACGCTGAATGTCCCACCAAAGCCACAGCATTCACTTTCGTGATCGTGATTGACCCGTTCCACGTTGCTCAACTGCGCCAATAATTCGCGACCGTGCAGGTGGGTGTTCATCTCGCGGCGTGCCGAGCACGAGGTGTGCAGCGCCACTTTTACGGGCTCGCCGCTGTCCTTGAGCTGCACCTTGCAGACAAACAACAGGAACTCGGCCAGTTCGTAGGTTCTGGCCGCCAGGGCTTGAACCTGTTTCAACGTGTCCGGCTCGTCCTTGAACAAGTCGGCGTAATGTTCGCGCAGCATGCCTGCGCAAGAACCTGACGGCACCACCACCGGATAATCCCCGGCAAACAGCGCCAGTTGTGAGCGCGCCACGGTCCGTGCCTGTTCGGTGTAACCGGAGGTGTAGGCCGGTTGGCCGCAGCAGCTTTGCCCTTGCGGGTATTCGACACGAATGCCTTCGCGCTCCAGCAGGTGGATCGCGTCCATCCCGGCTTCCGGGTAGAACAAATCGACCACGCAGGTCCCGAACAGGTAGACCCGTGACGGTTTCTCGCTGGGGTACTGCCGAGGCTCGGGCAGTGGCGGGGCGACACGGGTCGCATTCGGCACGGCGTTGTAAAAAAGCTCGCTCATCAGGCGGTCTCCGGGTGGTCCCGGTTATTCGTCTGTTGAGGCTGCTGAATATAGAGCCGGAAGCTTTCAGCAGCCTTACAGACCGGGGTGTGAATAGCGGACGCCGGGGGCGTGGCCCGGCGTCGGTTTTTATCGTGTTGCTTGTAGTCCTCAGTGCACCAGCATGCCGGTGAACCAGTAGGCCTGGGCCAACGTGATCAAGCCGACAATTGTTGCAAAGAATAGGCTGTGCTTGAGGGTGAAGCGGAACAGATCAGATTCTTTGCCCACCAGGCCGGTCGCGGCGCAGGCCACGGCGATCGATTGTGGCGAGATCATCTTGCCGGTCACGCCGCCGCTGGTGTTCGCCGCCACCAGCAAGGTGTCGTTGACACCGATCTGATGCGCGGTGGTCGCTTGCAGCGAGCTGAACAGGGCGTTGGACGAGGTATCGGAACCGGTGAGGAACACGCCCAGCCAGCCAAGGAACGGCGAGAAGAACGGGAACGCCGCGCCAGTCGCAGCCAGTACCAGGGCCATGGTCGAAGACATGCCCGAGTAGTTGGTGACGAAGGCAAACGCCAGCACCATGCCGATGGACAGGATTGGCCAACGCAGTTCGTAGAAGGTCTCTTTAAAAGTGGTAAGACCAGTTTTGAGATTGACCTTCAGGACCAGCATCGAGATCAGTGCCGAGAAGAAAATCGCTGTGCCAGTGGCGGAAATCGGGTCCAGTTTGAATACTGCCGGAATGGCGGTTGGCGCGGCCACGATGGGTGCGACCTTGACTACCATCTGGTCCAGGTGCGGGATGGCGAAGTTGAATACGAAGCTGTACATCGAACCGCCGGCGGCGAACATCGCCTTGAACGGCTTCAGGGTCCAGATGGTGACCAGTACGGTCAGGATCAGGAACGGCGACCAGGCCTTGAAAATTTCCCCAAGGCTGTAAGGCGAAGCCACGGTTGTGCGCTTCTGGCCGAAACCACCGACGCTGGCGCTCACCACGGAGGCCGAGACAGCGCCCACGATGTGTTGGCCGGCGGCGCGTTTTGGTTGCCAGACTTTCAGGAACAGGGTCAAGGAAATCAGGCTGGCCAGAGCCGAGGTGATGTCCGGCAGTTCCGGGCCGATGAAGTTCGAGGTGAAGTACTGGGTCACGGCAAAGCTCAAGCCGGCCACCAGGGCTGCCGGCCAGGTTTCCCGCACGCCGCGCAGGCCGTCCATCATGAACACCAGCCAGAACGGCACGAACAGCGACAGCAGCGGCAATTGGCGGCCGGTCATGGCGCCGATCTTGAACGCGTCGATGCCGGTGACTTGCCCGGCAACGATGATCGGAATGCCCAGGGCGCCGAAGGCCACCGGCGCGGTGTTGGCGATCAGACACAAGCCAGCGGCGTACAGCGGGTTGAAGCCAAGACCTACCAGTAGTGCAGCGGTAATCGCCACGGGTGCGCCAAAGCCGGCCGCACCTTCGAGGAAGGCGCCGAAGCAGAAACCGATCAGCAGGACCTGCAGGCGCTGGTCATCGGTGATCGACAGAACCGAACTGCGGATGACTTCAAACTGGCCACTCTTGACCGTCAGTTTGTAGAGGAACACCGCTGCCACGATGATCCAGGCAATCGGCCACAGGCCATAAGCGAAGCCATACCCGGCGGCGGCGAACGCCATATCGACCGGCATCTGGAAAGCGAAGATCGCCACCAGAATCGACAAAGCCAGGGTGATGCTGCCGGCCACATGCCCTTTGAGGCGGAATACGGCCAAAGCCAGGAAGAAAAACACGATGGGGATGACGGCGGCGAGTGCGGACAGGCCGAGGCTGCCGAGCGGGGTATAGAGCTGTTGCCAGGTTTGCATATGGGGTGGCCCCTAATTGTTGTTGGTCAGGCACTGATCAGCGTTTTTGGATAATTGGTAAGACCAATTTACAATCGCTGTTGGCTAGGGTAAAAGCCTTGTAGGCGGTGTGTCAATTTGCCGCCCTAAAACTTTTGTCGAATGCAAAGTGCGCAGGTCGTCTGTCTGGTATGACCAAATGCGTTGTGGCAGGTGCTGGCACGGCGCCGATAGGCCAGAATAGAGCCCCGGCGAGCCGTCGGATCGTGGAGTAATCGAGTTATGGGGTTTGATCAGATTCGTCAGCGCCGTTTGTCAGACGATATTGTCGAGCAGCTTGAGGGCATGATCCTCGAGGGCACGCTGAAAGCGGGCGAGCGCTTGCCGGCCGAGCGCGCGTTGGCCGAGCAATTTGGCGTGTCACGTCCTTCGTTGCGCGAAGCCATTCAGAAGCTGACCGCCAAGGGCCTGCTAGTCAGCCGCCAGGGTGGCGGCAACTACGTGGTGGAGTCGCTGGGTAGCACCTTCAGTGATCCCTTGTTGCATCTGCTGGAAAGCAATCCCGAGGCGCAACGCGATCTGCTGGAGTTTCGCCATACGCTGGAAGCGTCTTGCGCCTACTACGCGGCGCTGCGTGCCACGGAGGTGGATCGCGAGCGGCTGACCGCGGCATTCAACGAATTGCAGGACTGTTATTCGCGTCACGAAGAGGTGAGTCGTGCCGAAGAGGGTGCGGCGGACGCCAAATTTCATCTGGCGATCGCCGAGGCCAGCCACAATGCCGTGTTACTGCACACCATTCGCGGGTTGTTCGACCTGCTCAAGCGCAACGTGGTGACCAACATCGGTGGCATGTACAAGCAGCGCACCGAAACCCGCGACATGTTGATCACGCAGCACCGGGAGTTGTATCAGGCGATTATCGAAGGGCGGGCGGAGCAGGCGCGGGAAGTTTCCAGTCGGCACATTCTGTATGTGCAGGAGGTGCTGGAAGAAGTGCGTCAGGAAGTGCAGCGCATGGCCCGGGCGGAGCGGCGCAAGGGGATGTGAGGCGGTAGCTTGATTGTGGCGAGGGAGCTCGCTCCCGTTCGGCTGCGCAGCAGTCGTCAGCAGAAATAGTGATGGACGCCGTCAAGCGAAGGGGTGCTTCGCACCCCAGCGGGAGCAAGCTCCCTCGCCACAAAGTCGCGTCAGGACAGGAGAATTACTCTTCCTTGCCCTTGTTGCGCACCGCGCGCTGCAACTCGCGACCGGCGTCGCGTTCGCGCTCGGTATCGCGCTTGTCGTATTCCTTCTTGCCCTTGCCCAGAGCAATCTCGCACTTGACCATGTGCTTGCTCCAGTACCAGGACAGGCACACGCAGGCGTAACCCTTTTGCTGCACGGCAGCAGCCAGCTTTTCCAGTTCGCGCCGGTTGAGCAGCAATTTACGGGTGCGCACCGGATCCGCGATGACGTGGGTACTGGCGGTCGTCAGGGGCGTAATGTGGCTGCCGAGCAGCCAGGCTTCGCCATCCTTGAGCAGTACGTAGCTGTCAACCAGCTGCAGCTTGCTTGCCCGCAGACTTTTTACTTCCCAGCCGGCCAGGACCAGACCAGCCTCGAACCGATGTTCGATGAAGTAATCGTGTCGCGCCTTTTTATTTTGCGCGATGGTCCCTGTTGGGTGTTTCTTCTGTTTAGCCATAGGGGCGGCATTATAGGGAGTTACAACAGAGTCGGCTATGGGGTTGCTACGTGCTTGAGCAGGTTGATTGAATCCCGGACAATGCGGCCTCTTTTTTGAACGCTTGGGCGTGATAACGATGTCGACAGACAAGGTTTCTGTCCACGGCAGTTGGGCTAGCCGCTGGGTCTTCATACTCGCCGCGACCGGTTCGGCCGTGGGGCTGGGTAGTATCTGGAAATTCCCGTACATGGTCGGCGTCTATGGCGGCGGTGCCTTCGTGCTGATGTTCCTGGCCTGTATCGCATTGATCGGCGTGCCGGTCATGCTGGCGGAAACCCTGATCGGCCGGCGTGCCCGGCAGAGCCCGGCCAATGCCTTGAAGGTACTGGCGGTCGAGGCGGGGCACTCGGCCAAATGGTCCTGGGGCGCATTTGCCGGGATGATCACGGCATTGCTGATCCTGTCTTTCTACAGTGTGGTTGGCGGCTGGTCGCTGGATTACATCATCGACATGGGGCATGGCGACTTCCAGGGTGTGACGCCGGATCAGGTGGGGGCTTACTTCGGCAATGTGATCGCCGATCCTTGGCGCCTGACACTTTGGCACACGATTTTCATGCTGTTGTCAGCGGTGGTGATCGCCAGGGGCGTGGTTGCAGGGCTTGAACGCAGTTTGCGCATCATGATGCCGCTGCTGTTCGTGATGATCCTGGTGCTGCTGGGCTACAGCATGACCACCGGGCATTTCATGGAAGGCGTGCATTTCATGTTCGACTTCCACCCGGAAAAGGTCCTGGACGGCTTGTTGCCCGCGATGGGGCATGCGTTCTTTTCCCTGAGCGTGGGCGTCGGCTCGATCATGATCTACGGCGCCTACATGCCAAAGAACTCGTCGATTTCAGGGACGGTCGTCGGCGTGGCGCTGCTCGACACCTTCGTTTCCCTGGTGGCCGGCCTGGCATTGTTTCCGATTGTGTTCGCAGCGGGCCTGAATCCGAGCGAAGGGCCGGGGCTGATGTTCGTCAGCTTGCCGTTTGCCTTCGGTAACGTGGCGTTCGGGCAATTGATGGGTGTGGTGTTCTTCGTGCTGGTGGCGGTCGCTGCCTGGAGTTCGGCGATTTCCCTGCTTGAACCGATGGTGGCCTACCTGGTCGAGCGCACCAAAGTGAGTCGTGCCTGGGTCACCTTCTGGTTGGCTTTCAGCTGCTGGTTTGTCGGCCTGGGTACGGTGTTCTCCTTCAATATCTGGAAGGAGGCCAAGTTTTTCGTGAACGAAGGCGGGATGTTCCACCTCTACCAATGGGGAGCAACCGGTGGTCTCGACTTCTTTGGCGTGATCGATTTCTTCACCTCGCGACTCATGTTGCCGCTTGGCGGTTTGTGTTTCGTGGTGTTTGCGGGCTGGATCATGGGGCGTGAAGCGGTGCGCGACGAGTTGTCGATCCGTAACCCTGCGCTGTTTGGCCTGTCCTTGTTCTTGATGCGCTATGTGGCGCCCATCGGCATTCTCGTAGTGTTTGCCGCCCAGCTGTGGAAGTGACGCTGACATGACGACACACATTTCACGTTCGGCCTTGCTGCCGTACCCGGCGCAGGCGCTGTATGACCTGGTCAACGACGTGGCACGCTATCCGGAGTTTCTGCCGTGGTGCTCGGCGGCCGAAGTCCTGGAGAGCTCGCCTGAGCATATGCGGGCGAGCGTTGGCGTGGCGAAGGGTGGCCTCAGTCAGCATTTCGTGACGCGCAACACCCTGGTTCCCGGTCAGTCGATTGAAATGAACCTCGAGGAAGGCCCGTTCAATCAGTTGCATGGCGTGTGGGTGTTCAAGCCGCTGGGCGAGAAGGCCTGCAAGATCAGTCTTGATCTGTCGTTCGATTATGCCGGGCCGCTGGTTCGCGCCACTCTGGGGCCACTTTTCAACCAGGCGGCCAATACCCTGGTGGATGCATTCTGCCAGCGCGCCAAGCAGATACATGGTTGAGGTCATGATTGAAGTCGAGGTGGTCTACGCGGCCGTAGACCGTCAGGTGCTACTGACGCTGGCGGTGCCGGTCGGGACGAGCGTGCGGGCAGCCTTGCTCAGGTCTGCCGTGGCTGAGGAGTTTCCGGAGCTGGATCTGGCCAATTGCCCTGTGGGGATCTTCGGAAAGGTTGTAGCCGATCCAGAGCGTCGGTCTGTCCAGGCAGGGGACCGTATCGAGATTTACCGACCACTGCTGGCCGATCCGAAAGAGGTGCGCCGACTGCGCGCGGCAAAAGCTGCCGAGGCCAAAGCGCGGAATCAGTGAGTGGCTTGAGCACCAGGCAATAAAAAACCCGGACATGCCGGGTTTTTTATTGCGTCGCAAATTATTGCGGCGAGGTTTCCAGCGGTTGCGGCGTCGGGACCGGAACGGCTTCTACGCCGTCGACGTCCTTCTGGATCTGATCCAGCAACGAACCTGGCTTGACCGGTTTTTCCGGTTTTGGCTTCTCGACGTTTTCTGCCGGGGCAGCCACTGTCGTGCCGCTGTCCTTGCCGAGAATGGCTTCGTCACGGCTCACGCCTGGCATGAAATCACCGGAGAGGCTGACAAGCTGATCATTTGGGTTGAAGATAACGCTAATGCGTTCTTGTTGGCGTTCACCGCCACCCGGTTGCAGGCTATACAGATAATCCCAGCGATCGGCATGGAACGTGTCGGTGAGCAGAGGGTTGCCCATGATAAACCGTACTTGCTTACGGGTCATTCCCGGGCGTAACTGGTCTATCATGTCCTGCGTGACGACATTGCCCTGCTGGATGTCGATTTTGTAAACCCCGGGGAATGAACAACCGGCGAGTGCGAGCAGTCCCACAAAGGTGAAACTGGTTAGCAAGAGCTTGGTGTTTTGCATCGGTGGGCGACTTCCACTATCTTGGCTGGGACAACGTAAACGCCGATCATACCCGCATTAAGAGAAGCTGCGAAGCAGCATCGCGAGAAAGCTGACCATGGTTGAAAATAGCGAACTACGCAAAGCCGGCCTCAAAGTGACCCTGCCACGGGTCAAAATTCTGCAAATGCTCGATTCCGCCGAGCAGCGCCACATGAGTGCCGAGGATGTCTACAAGGCCCTTATGGAGGCTGGTGAGGACGTCGGTCTGGCCACGGTTTACCGTGTTCTGACCCAGTTCGAGGCAGCTGGCCTTGTGGTGCGGCACAACTTCGACGGAGGCCATGCGGTCTTCGAACTGGACGACGGAAAGCATCACGACCATATGGTCAACGTCGAAACCAGCGAAGTGATCGAATTCTTCGACGAAGAAATCGAGCGGCTTCAGAAAGCAATCGTCGACAAGTATGGCTTCGAGATGGTTGATCACAATCTGGTGCTGTACGTGCGCAAGAAAAAGTAAGCATGTCGCGCGAACTTGAGGTTCGCGATACGAACGAAGGCGACCCCAGGGTCGCCTTCGTGCTTTCTGCCTTTATTCAGGCTTTTGCGCCCACCACCATTTTCCTGGCGTGAGCCAGTGACTCCTTGGTGAGATCGATGCCGCCCAGCATTCGTGCGACTTCTTCGACGCGGTCGTTTTTGCTCAATTTGGAAACGGCCGTGCGGGTGGCATCTTCGCCGCGCACTTTATGCACGAATAGATGCTGATGACCTTGCGCTGCCACTTGCGGCAAGTGGGTCACGGTCAGTACCTGCCCGCGCTCGCCGAGCCTGCGCAGCAACTGGCCGACGATTTCTGCAGTCGGACCACCGATACCAACGTCCACTTCGTCGAACACCAGAGTGGGAACGCGAGATGTCTGCGCGGTGATGACCTGAATCGCCAGGCTGATCCGCGACAGTTCGCCTCCGGATGCGACTTTTGCCAACGCTTTCAATGGTTGGCCCGGGTTGGCGCTGACCAGTAATTCAACCTGTTCAAGTCCATTCGGCAGCAGTTCGTCACTGCTGTTTGGGCGCAACTCAATGGTGAAGCGCCCGCCAGGCATGCCCAGGCGCTGGATCTCCAGTTCCACGGCGCTGGCCAGGCTGCTTGAGGCTTGATGACGCAGATCGCTCAGCTTACGAGCCTTTTCTTGATAATGGCGAGCGTATGAAGACAGCTCATCGCTTAGCCGCTCGATGGATTCGTCGTTGGCGTTGAGGGTTTCGATTTCATCCAGCAGTTTCTGTTGCATCTCGGCGACTTCGGTCGGCCGGATGCGGTGTTTGCGCGCCAGGGTGTAGATCGCGTCGAGGCGCTCTTCGAGGTATTGAAGGCGCGACGGATCGGCGTCGAAGTTGTCGAGGAAGCGGTTCAGTTCACCAACGGCCTCTTCAACCTGGATTTGTGCACTGGTCAACAAGCTGCTGGCTTCGCCCAGCGCACCGATCGAACTGTTCACGCTCGACAGGCGGTTGAGGCTGGCGGTGAGGGCATTCAGTACATTCCCGGAATCACTTTCACTGCATTGCTCGACGACTTGTCGGCAGATGCCGAGCAAGGTCTCGGCGTTGGTCAGGTTCTTGTGTTCCTGCTCAAGCTGCTCCAGCTCGTTGTCGCCAAGGCCAAGGTTTTCCAGTTCTTCGAGTTGATAGCTGAGCAACTGATGGCGGGCGCGTTGCTCGTCGCCGGAGTTGGAGAGTCGCTCCAGTTCCTGGCGGGTCTGGCGCCAGCGTTGGGCGGCGAGCTGAACCTGGCGGGCCAGGTCGGTCGCGCCGGCATATTCATCGAGCAGGCGACGGTGGGTATCGGTCTTGAGCAGGGATTGGTGCTCGTGCTGGCTGTGAATGTCGATCAGCAGCTCGCCCAGCGCCTTGAGGTCGCCAAGCGGGCAGGGCGTGCCGTTGATGTAGCCGCGCGAGCGCCCTTCGGATGTGATCACTCGGCGCAGGATGCACGGGCCGTCGTTTTCGAGGTCGCGTTCGGCCAGCCAGGCGCTGGCTTCCGGAATGTCGACCAGATCGAAGGTGGCCAGGATGTCGGCTTTGTCGGCGCCGGGGCGGACCACGCCGCTGTCGGCGCGATCGCCCAGGGTAAGGCCCAGCGCGTCGAGCATGATCGACTTGCCCGCGCCGGTTTCCCCGGTGATAACGCTCATCCCGCGATCGAGTTCGAGATCGAGATGTTCAACGATGGCGTAGTTGTGTACGGACAGGTGCACCAGCATATGGGCCGCTCCCAGGTGTTAGGTCTGGTTATTTATACAGTGTTTTGTTTCTGGCTGACAATGCCCCTCGTTAGCTCGATTCGCTCGGTCCGACGAAAGCCTTATCGCGACCGGGAATGACAAAGCAGTTGTTATTTGTAGGGTTAATCGTCGGCGCCCCTTGAAGCCGGATTTTGCGGCCCCATATAGCTGGGCAGAAGCGCGAGTTGAGCTCGCGGACGAAATTGAAAGGAGAAATCTATGGCTGACGAACAGACAGTGGATACGCAAAACCCAGACGCCAACCAGGCGCCCGAGGCTTCGGGTGATGACCTGGCGGCTCGTGTACAAGTGCTCGAAGAGCAACTGGCAGGCGCTCAGGATCAGGCTTTGCGTGTAGCCGCCGATCTGCAGAACGTCCGCCGTCGCGCCGAGCAGGATGTGGAGAAGGCTCACAAGTTCGCGCTGGAAAAATTCGCCAGCGACCTGCTGCCGATCGTCGACAGCCTGGAGCGCGGCCTGGAACTGTCCAGCCCGGACGACGAAAGCATCCGTCCGATGCGCGAAGGCATCGAGCTGACCCTGAAAATGTTCCACGACACTCTCAAGCGTTATCAGCTTGAAGCGATCGATCCGCATGGTGAACCGTTCAACGCCGTTCACCATCAGGCAATGGCCATGCAGGAAAGCGCCGATGTCGAGCCGAACAGTGTTCTGAAGGTGTTCCAGAAGGGCTATCAGCTCAATGGTCGCCTGCTGCGCCCGGCGATGGTCGTGGTCAGCAAGGCGCCTGCGCCGGTTTCGCCTTCGATTGACGAGCAGGCTTGAAATCCGCCGCAAGGCCCCCATTTATAAGTCAAGCGTTTAAGTGCTACCGCAGTTAGCCACCACTGCTGCGGCAACCAAATCCAAAGTTTCGGGAGAGTGAACATGGGCAAAATTATCGGTATCGACCTGGGGACTACCAACTCCTGCGTCTCCGTGCTGGAAAACGGCAAGGCAAAAGTTATTGAAAACGCTGAAGGCGCGCGTACCACGCCGTCGATCATCGCTTACGCCAACGATGGCGAAATCCTGGTTGGCCAGTCGGCCAAGCGTCAGGCTGTGACCAATCCGCATAACACCCTGTATGCGGTGAAGCGTCTGATCGGTCGTCGTTTCGACGAAGAAGTCGTGCAAAAAGACATCCAGATGGTCCCTTACAAGATCGTCAAGGCTGACAACAGCGACGCCTGGGTTGAAGTGAACGGCCAGAAAATGGCACCGCCACAAATCTCGGCTGAAATCCTGAAAAAAATGAAGAAGACCGCCGAAGACTACCTCGGCGAGACCGTGACTGAAGCGGTGATCACCGTTCCGGCCTACTTCAACGACAGCCAGCGTCAAGCCACCAAGGACGCCGGCCGCATCGCTGGCCTGGACGTAAAACGTATCATCAACGAACCAACCGCAGCCGCTCTGGCTTACGGCATGGACAAGGCCAAGGGCGATCACACCGTGATCGTTTACGACCTGGGTGGTGGTACTTTCGACGTTTCCGTGATCGAGATCGCTGAAGTCGATGGCGAGCACCAGTTCGAAGTACTGGCCACCAACGGTGACACGTTCCTGGGCGGTGAAGACTTTGACATTCGTCTGATCGACTACCTCGTCGACGAATTCAAGAAAGAAAGCGGCATGAACCTCAAGGGCGACCCGCTGGCCATGCAGCGCCTGAAAGAGGCCGCTGAAAAAGCCAAGATCGAACTGTCCTCAAGCCAGTCGACCGACGTGAACCTGCCGTACATCACTGCAGACGCCACCGGTCCTAAGCACCTGAACGTGAAGATCTCCCGCGCCAAGCTCGAAGCGCTGGTGGAAGACCTGGTTCAGCGCACCATCGAACCTTGCCGCATCGCAATGAAAGATGCCGGTATCGAGGTTGGCGCGATCAACGACGTGATCCTGGTGGGCGGTCAGACCCGTATGCCGCTGGTTCAGAAGCTGGTGACCGAGTTCTTCGGTAAAGAAGCTCGTAAAGACGTCAACCCGGACGAAGCGGTTGCCATGGGTGCTGCCATCCAGGGCGCGGTATTGGCCGGTGACGTGAAAGACGTTCTGCTGCTCGACGTCAGCCCGCTGACCCTGGGTATCGAAACCATGGGGGGCGTGATGACTGCGCTGATCGAGAAAAACACCACGATTCCTACCAAGAAATCGCAAGTGTTCTCGACTGCCGACGACAACCAGGGCGCCGTGACCATTCACGTGCTGCAAGGCGAGCGTAAGCAAGCCGCACAGAACAAGTCCCTGGGCAAGTTCGACCTGGCCGACATTCCACCAGCTCCACGTGGTGTGCCGCAGATCGAAGTGACCTTCGACATCGACGCCAACGGCATCCTGCACGTAGGTGCGAAGGACAAGGCTACCGGCAAGACTCAGTCGATCGTGATCAAGGCCAACTCCGGTCTGTCCGACGAAGAAATCGAGCGCATGGTGCGTGATGCCGAGGCGAACGCCGAGGAAGACCGCAAGTTCGAAGAGTTGGCCACTGCCCGTAACCAGGGTGATGCACTGGTTCACTCGACGCGCAAAATGGTTGTCGATGCCGGCGATAAAGTGACCGCTGAAGAGAAGACTGCAATCGAAGCGGCCGTAGTTGCCCTGGAAGCTGCCGTCAAAGGCGACGACAAGGCTGCTATCGACGCCAAGGTTGAAGAGCTGTCGAAAGTCTCCGCTCCAGTGGCGCAGAAGATGTACGCCGAACAGGCTCAGCCTGCTGAAGGCGCGGCACCGCACGACGACAAGGCGGAAAAGGCTGACGACGTTGTCGACGCCGAGTTCGAAGAAGTCAAAGACCACAAGTAAGTTGTTGGTCGGCCGGTTGACTGCCTTCAGGCGGTGACTGGTAGGATGTCGCCGCGCGGGAGCTTGCTCCCGCGTTGGCGTATCTGGAATACGCGAATTTTTACAGCATGCGACAGCGGCGGATTGAGTGGCTTGTTCGTTAGAGCAAGTTCGGATGACTGAACGCCATAACCAAGGCGCTGCGACGACTCATAGCGCGCTATGGGGAGGAGCGGCAACGCAGGGTATGGTGCTCAGGCGCCGGAGTTGCCTAACGAACAAACCATTCAGTCCGCCCCAGCATGTTGGTGGTATGGCCGGAAATGCTCCTGCTTTTCGCGCCGCAAGTACCGCAAGAATCAAAGACCAGGATCGTTGAATTGACGTGAGTTGGGTCCGGGCCTGTATTGGGGCTCAACGAGTTCGGCAAGCTCAGGAGGGTTTTGTCGGACGTCCTCAAGAGTGCAAAGACTTATGGCAAAGCGTGACTATTACGAAGTGTTGGGTGTTGAGCGTGGCTCAAGCGAAGCGGACCTGAAGAAGGCTTACCGTCGCCTGGCGATGAAGCACCACCCGGACCGTAATCCCGATGACAAAGCGTCGGAAGATATGTTCAAGGAGGCCAACGAGGCCTACGAAGTGCTGTCCGATTCCAGCAAGCGCGCGGCATACGACCAGTATGGCCATGCCGGTGTCGACCCAAGCATGGGTGGTGGCGGTGCCGGTTTCGGCGGTCAGAACTTCTCCGACATCTTTGGCGATGTCTTCAGTGACTTCTTCGGTGGCGGTCGCGGCGGTTCCCGTGGCGGCGCTCAGCGCGGCAGTGACTTGCGCTACACCCTGGAACTGGACCTCGAAGAGGCGGTGCGCGGTACGACCGTGAATATTCGCGTTCCGACGCTGGTCAACTGCAAGCCTTGCGACGGCTCCGGCGCCAAGAAAGGTTCTGCGCCGGTGACCTGCCCGACGTGCGGCGGTATCGGCCAGGTGCGCATGCAGCAAGGTTTCTTCTCGGTGCAGCAGACATGCCCGCGCTGCCATGGCCAGGGCAAGATCATTTCCGATCCGTGCGATTCCTGCCACGGCGAAGGTCGTGTCGAAGAGTACAAGACCTTGTCGGTGAAAGTGCCGGCCGGTGTCGATACCGGTGACCGCATTCGTCTGTCCGGCGAAGGCGAGGCGGGCGCTCACGGTGGCCCGACGGGCGACCTGTACGTGGTGATCAATGTGCGCGAGCACTCGATTTTCCAGCGCGATGGCAAGCACCTGTTCTGCGAAGTGCCGATCAGCTTCGTCGATGCGGCGCTGGGTGGCGAGCTGGAGATTCCGACCCTTGATGGCCGGGTCAAGCTGAAGATCCCTGAGGGGACTCAGACCGGCAAGCAGTTCCGTGTGCGTGGCAAGGGTGTCGCGCCTGTGCGTGGTGGTGGTGCTGGCGACTTGATGTGCCGTGTTGCGGTCGAGACTCCGGTCAACCTGAGCCGTCGCCAGCGTGAAATGCTCGAGGAATTCCGTAGTTCGTTGGCGGATGACAACAGCCACTCGCCGAAAACCACTGGTTGGTTCGAAGGCGTGAAGCGCTTCTTCGGCGATTTGTAAGGAGGCAGGCATGCGACGTATTGCAGTGATGGGCGCCGCCGGGCGCATGGGCAAGACCCTGATTGAAGCGGTGCAGCAAACTCCGGGCGCCGGTCTGACGGCGGCGGTGGATCGTCCCGACAGCACGTTGGTCGGCGCGGATGCCGGCGAGCTGGCTGCGCTGGGTCGTATCGGTGTGCCTCTGTCCGGTGATCTGGATCGGGTGGTCGACGAGTTCGACGTGCTGATCGACTTCACGCACCCGACGGTGACCCTGAAGAACCTGGCTTTCTGCCGTAAACACGGCAAAGCGATGATCATCGGTACCACCGGTTTCAGCGTTGAAGAAAAGCAGTTGCTGGCGGAAGCGGGCAAGGACATTCCGATTGTCTTCGCGGCCAACTTCAGTGTCGGGGTCAACCTGTGCCTGAAGTTGCTCGACACAGCCGCTCGCGTATTGGGTGACGATGTCGATATCGAAATCACCGAAGCTCACCATCGGCATAAAGTCGATGCGCCGTCCGGCACTGCCGTGCGCATGGGTGAGGTGATTGCCGATGCTCTGGGTCGCGATCTGAAAAAGGTGGCGGTGTATGGTCGTGAGGGCCAGACCGGCGCTCGTGATCGCGAGACCATTGGTTTCGCCACTGTGCGCGCTGGCGACATCGTTGGTGATCACACTGTGCTGTTCGCCGCCGACGGCGAGCGTGTCGAGATCACTCACAAGGCGTCCAGTCGCATGACCTTCGCCAAGGGCGCGGTACGTGCTGCTTTGTGGCTGGACGGGCGCGAGCCTGGCCTTTACGACATGCAAGACGTGCTCGATCTGCGTTAAGATGCACCCGAAATCGGGCTCGCGCACAGCGTTTGAGCCCGGTTTTGTTCCGCCAAGCGACGTCCTGTCGCATTCTCCAGCCTTTAAGGCTCATTGGCGGTAGACCAAAAATGCCTTTTTCTGTAAGCTACAGCTTTAGTGTGTCCACTAAAAGCGCGCAGAATAATTCAGTGAAGAAGCGGGGTGACGTGTCCATACGTCACTCCGCTTTTTTACAACCTGCGATCGCCCTTTCAGGCTTTATTTACGGGAGGTCTTCTTGACTAAGCCAGCCATACTCGCCCTTGCTGATGGCAGCATTTTTCGCGGCGAAGCCATTGGAGCCGACGGTCAGACCGTTGGTGAGGTGGTGTTCAACACCGCAATGACCGGCTATCAGGAAATCCTTACCGATCCTTCCTACGCCCAACAGATCGTTACCCTGACTTACCCGCACATCGGCAACACCGGCACCACGCCGGAAGACGCCGAGTCCAACCGCGTCTGGTCTGCCGGCCTGGTCATCCGTGACCTGCCACTGGTGGCGAGCAACTGGCGTAACACGATGTCCCTGTCCGACTACCTGAAGGCCAACAATGTTGTGGCCATCGCCGGTATCGACACCCGCCGCCTGACGCGCATCCTGCGTGAAAAAGGCGCGCAGAACGGCTGCATCATGGCCGGTGACAACATTTCCGAAGAAGCCGCCATTGCCGCCGCGCAGGGTTTCCCTGGTCTGAAAGGCATGGACCTGGCGAAAGTTGTCAGCACCAAGGACACCTACGAATGGCGTTCGACTGTCTGGGATCTGAAAACCGACAGCCACGCGACCATCGAAGCCTCCGAGCTGCCGTACCACGTGGTTGCCTACGACTACGGCGTCAAGGTGAACATCCTGCGCATGCTGGTCGAGCGCGGTTGCCGCGTGACTGTAGTCCCTGCACAGACTCCAGCGTCCGACGTTCTGGCGCTGAAGCCGGACGGCGTGTTCCTGTCCAACGGCCC
Source organism: Pseudomonas sp. GL-B-12 (assembly GCF_019955895.1). NCBI lineage: Bacteria > Pseudomonadati > Pseudomonadota > Gammaproteobacteria > Pseudomonadales > Pseudomonadaceae > Pseudomonas > Pseudomonas sp. GL-B-12. The sequence goes on along the minus strand of NZ_JAHBCX010000044.1, from coordinate 241,359 downwards.
TGGTGATCCGGAGCCTTGCGACTACGCGATCCAGGCGATCAAGGACGTGCTGGAAACCGAGATCCCGGTCTTCGGTATCTGCCTCGGTCACCAGCTGCTGGCCCTGGCCTCCGGCGCCAAGACCCTGAAAATGGGTCACGGCCACCACGGTGCCAACCACCCCGTCCAGGACCTGGACAGCGGCGTGGTGATGATCACCAGCCAGAACCACGGTTTTGCCGTAGACGAAGCGACCCTGCCGGCCAACGTTCGCGCGATCCACAAATCGCTGTTCGACGGCACCCTGCAAGGTATCGAGCGTACCGATAAGAGCGCCTTCAGCTTCCAGGGTCACCCGGAAGCCAGCCCTGGCCCGAACGACGTAGCGCCATTGTTCGATCGCTTCATCACCGAGATGGCCAAGCGACGCTGATCGCTCGCCCTGATGTAGCAAAGCTTGAGGGTGGTCCCGACACCGGCGGCCCCCTCAAGGCTTCAGAGATTGAACAAGACGGCTTGCCGACTGACCTGCGGATTTGAGTGACAAACCCATGCCAAAACGTACAGACATTAAAAGCATCCTGATTCTTGGTGCTGGCCCGATCGTGATCGGCCAGGCCTGCGAATTCGACTACTCCGGCGCCCAGGCCTGCAAAGCCCTGCGCGAAGAGGGCTACCGCGTCATCCTGGTGAACTCCAACCCGGCCACCATCATGACCGACCCGGCCATGGCCGACGCCACCTATATCGAGCCAATCAAGTGGCAGACTGTTGCCAAGATCATCGAGAAAGAGCGTCCGGACGCTCTGCTGCCGACCATGGGTGGCCAGACCGCTCTGAACTGCGCCCTGGACCTGGAGCGCGAAGGCGTTCTGGAGAAGTTCGGCGTAGAGATGATCGGTGCTAACGCCGACACCATCGACAAGGCTGAAGACCGTTCGCGTTTCGACAAGGCGATGAAATCCATCGGCCTGGCGTGCCCGCGTTCCGGTATCGCCCACAGCATGGAAGAGGCCAATGCGGTCCTCGAGAAGCTCGGCTTCCCGTGCATCATCCGTCCGTCCTTCACCATGGGCGGCACCGGTGGCGGTATCGCTTACAACCGTGAAGAGTTCGAAGAAATCTGCGCCCGTGGTCTGGACTTGTCGCCGACCAAAGAGCTGCTGATCGACGAATCGCTGATCGGCTGGAAAGAATACGAAATGGAGGTTGTCCGCGATAAGAAGGACAACTGCATCATCGTCTGCTCCATCGAAAACTTTGACCCGATGGGTGTGCACACCGGTGACTCGATCACCGTGGCTCCGGCACAGACCCTGACCGACAAGGAATACCAGATCCTGCGTAACGCCTCCCTGGCGGTACTGCGCGAGATCGGCGTGGAAACCGGCGGTTCCAACGTTCAGTTCGGTATCTGCCCGAACACCGGCCGCATGGTCGTGATCGAGATGAACCCACGTGTATCGCGTTCCTCGGCACTGGCTTCGAAAGCCACCGGCTTCCCGATCGCCAAGGTCGCGGCCAAGCTGGCTGTGGGTTACACCCTCGACGAGCTGTCGAACGACATCACCGGCGGCAAGACCCCGGCGTCCTTTGAACCGTCCATCGACTACGTCGTCACCAAGCTGCCACGCTTCGCTTTCGAGAAGTTCCCCAAGGCTGACGCGCGCCTGACCACTCAGATGAAGTCGGTGGGTGAAGTCATGGCCATCGGCCGTACCTTCCAGGAATCCCTGCAGAAAGCCCTGCGCGGTCTGGAAGTGGGCGTTTGCGGTCTGGACGAGAAGGTTGATCTGGCCAACCCGGAAAGCATGAGCGTACTCAAGCGCGAGCTGACCGTGCCGGGCGCCGAGCGTATCTGGTACGTGGCCGACGCAATGCGCGCCGGCATGACCGTCGAAGACATCTTCGGCATGACCATGATCGACCCTTGGTTCCTGGTGCAGATGGAAGACCTGATCAAGGAAGAAGAGAAGGTCAAGACCCTGGGTCTGACCAGCATCGACCACGATCTGATGTTCCGCCTCAAGCGCAAAGGCTTCTCCGATATGCGCCTGGCCAAGCTGCTGGGTGTGACCGAGAAGAGCCTGCGCGCTCACCGTCACAAGCTGGAAATCTTCCCGGTCTACAAGCGCGTCGACACCTGCGCTGCCGAGTTCGCCACCGATACTGCCTACCTCTACTCGACGTACGAGGAAGAGTGCGAGGCGGCGCCATCGGGTCGCGACAAGATCATGATCCTGGGTGGCGGTCCTAACCGCATCGGCCAGGGCATCGAGTTCGACTACTGCTGCGTACACGCGGCACTGGCCCTGCGCGATGACGGCTACGAGACCATCATGGTCAACTGCAACCCGGAAACCGTTTCCACCGACTACGACACTTCCGATCGCCTGTACTTCGAACCGGTGACCCTGGAAGACGTGCTGGAAATCGTCCGCGTCGAGAAGCCGAAAGGCGTGATCGTCCAGTACGGCGGCCAGACTCCGCTGAAACTGGCGCGTGCCCTGGAAGCCGCCGGCGTGCCGATCATCGGCACCAGCCCTGACGCCATCGACCGTGCCGAAGACCGTGAGCGCTTCCAGCAGATGGTCCAGCGCCTGAACCTGCGTCAGCCGCCAAACGCCACCGTGCGCAGCGAAGACGAAGCGATTCGTGCCGCCAGCAAGATCGGTTATCCGCTGGTAGTGCGTCCGTCCTATGTACTGGGCGGCCGTGCGATGGAAATCGTCTACGAAGAAGAAGAACTCAAGCGCTACCTGCGCGAAGCGGTTCAAGTGTCCAACGACAGCCCGGTGCTGCTGGACCACTTCCTCAACTGCGCCATCGAAATGGACGTGGATGCGGTTTGCGACGGCAAGGACGTGGTAATCGGCGCGATCATGCAGCACATCGAGCAGGCCGGTGTTCACTCCGGTGACTCCGCGTGCTCGCTGCCGCCGTACTCGCTGCCTGCGCACATCCAGGACGAGATGCGCGAACAGGTCAAGAAAATGGCCCTGGAGCTGGGCGTGGTCGGCCTGATGAACGTTCAGTTGGCGCTGCAAGGCGACGACATCTACGTCATCGAAGTCAACCCGCGCGCTTCCCGTACTGTGCCGTTCGTGTCCAAGTGCATCGGTGTTTCCCTGGCAATGATCGCGGCTCGCGTCATGGCCGGTAAGACCTTGAAGGAAATCGGCTTCACCAAGGAAATCATCCCGAACTTCTACAGCGTGAAAGAGGCGGTGTTCCCGTTCGCCAAATTCCCTGGCGTTGACCCGATCCTCGGCCCAGAGATGAAGTCGACCGGTGAAGTGATGGGCGTTGGCGACACCTTCGGTGAAGCGTTCGCCAAGGCCCAGATGGGTGCCAGCGAAGTGCTGCCGACCGGCGGTACTGCGTTCATCAGCGTACGTGACGACGACAAGCCACTGGTTGCGGGCGTGGCCCGTGATCTGATCAACTTGGGCTTCGAAGTGGTCGCCACTGCCGGTACTGCCAAGCTGATCGAGGCTGCAGGCCTGAAAGTGCGCCGTGTGAACAAGGTGACCGAAGGTCGTCCGCACGTGGTCGACATGATCAAGAATGACGAAGTCACGCTGATCATCAACACCACCGAAGGTCGTCAGTCGATCGCTGATTCGTACTCCATTCGTCGTAATGCCCTGCAGCACAAGATTTACTGCACCACCACCATTGCTGCTGGCGAAGCCATCTGTGAAGCGCTGAAGTTCGGTCCCGAGAAGACTGTGCGCCGCTTGCAGGATCTACACGCAGGATTGAAGGCATGAGCATAACGAAGTACCCCATGACCGTTCAGGGCGCTCGCGCCCTGGAAGAAGAGCACACTCACCTGACCAAGGTCGTTCGTCCGAAGCTCAGCCAGGACATCGGTACGGCCCGCGAGTTGGGTGATTTGAAGGAAAACGCCGAATACCACGCTGCTCGTGAGCAGCAGGGTATGGTCGAGGCGCGCATTCGTGACATCGAGGGCCGGATTCAGAATCAGGTCATCATTGATGTCACGAGCATTCCTCATACCGGCAAAGTGATTTTCGGCACCACCGTCGAGATTGCCAATGTCGAGACGGATGAGCGCGTTACATACCACATCGTGGGTGAGGATGAGGCTGACTTCAAACTCGGCAAAATTTCGGTCGGCTCTCCACTGGCCCGCGCCTTGATTGCCAAGGAAGAGGGTGATGTGGTCGCCGTGAAAACGCCTGGCGGCGTTATCGAGTACGAGATTGTCGAAGTTCGCCACATCTGAAGGCTGGCGCCCGTTTCGTGCGGGCGCCATGCTTTGGCAGCTGACCCAGATGTTGTGGGTCGGCGGCTTGTGGCTGTTGCAAATCGGTCTGTTGCCGGTGCTGGGACGAATTGGCCTGGCGCCGCTGCTGATCGATGAAATCGCAGGCACGCTCAATACGTTGGTAGTGGGATTCGCTACGGCGTGTGTGATTTTTCAGGCTTTGGTGCTGGTTAAGGCCGAGGGCCTTGTCAGTCTATGGCGGGATATTCGCGGGCAACTGCTGTTGATGGCGCTGTATGCGTGCGCGATGTACTTCGCGGTGCGTTTCGGCTGGCCGGATGCCGATCGTTGGCAGGCGTTCAGCTATCTTGTTCTGGGCTTTTCCGGGCTGGTGCTGGTGTTGCAGCCGGTGCCGGGATGGAGTGGCAGGGTGCGCGAAGCACACCCTTGACCCTTGCCATCACTTGAAGCGATGGACGTTCGACAGCTGCTTGTTGACGCTGAAGTTCTTGCGGTAGATCAGTGCCATCTTGCCGATGACCTGAACCAGATCCGCTTTGCCGACCTTGCAGAGCTCTGCAATGGACGCCAGGCGCGATTCGCGATCGAGGATGTTGAGCTTGATTTTGATCAGCTCGTGATCCGCCAATGCGCGTTCGAGTTCGGCTAACACACCTTCAGTCAAACCATTGTCTGCCACAATCAAAACTGGTTTCAGATGGTGGCCAATGGATTTGTACTGTTTCTTCTGCTCTTGAGTGAGCGGCATAATCTGACCCCTGCGTCTGATCTTGTAAAAAGCGGCGGCCAGTTTACCCGAGCGAGTCCGGGACCGCCCAGTTAATCACGACCCGTTTTATTTCCGAGGTATCCCGTGGCCCGTTCCAAGACAAGCCTTAACTGGCTGAAAGAACATTTCAACGACCCATTCGTCAAAATGGCACAGAAAGACGGGTACCGTTCCCGCGCCAGCTACAAACTGCTGGAGATCCAGGAAAAGGATCGTCTGATCCGCCCGGGCATGAGCGTAATCGACCTTGGTGCGGCCCCCGGTGGGTGGTCCCAGGTGACCAGTCGTCTGATTGGTGGACAGGGCACACTGATCGCTTCTGACATTCTGGAAATGGACAGCATCCCGGACGTGACCTTCATTCAGGGCGACTTTACCGAGGATGCTGTGCTGGCTCAGATCCTCGATGCCGTCGGAAATAAGGAAGTAGACCTTGTGATTTCCGATATGGCCCCCAATATGAGTGGATTACCGGCCGTAGACATGCCGCGAGCGATGTTCCTGTGCGAGTTGGCACTGGATCTCTCGACTCGGGTGCTTAAGCCCGGTGGTGATTTTTTGATCAAGATCTTCCAGGGTGAAGGCTTCGACGAGTTCCACAAGAGCGTTCGCCAGCAGTTCGAGAAGGTGCAGATGCGCAAGCCGACCTCGTCGCGCGACCGTTCTCGCGAGCAGTACCTGCTGGGCCGCGGTTTCCGCGGACGCAGTGAGGGTTGAGTGAATTTTCGATCGGGGTGATAGGATTTTTGTATTACGCCTTGTCAGAATTAGCGAATATTGTGTAGGAAGTGTTTCACAAAGGGTTACAGACGGCGCCTGCCAAGTCGTAGGTAATGTAGTAAGTTAGGCCGGTGAATATCATGCGAAGCGCGCGTCAGTAGCGGAGCTTGCTTCAGAGGGTAGTTAATTGAACGATATGGCAAAGAATCTGATCCTGTGGTTGATCATCGCGGCTGTCCTGGTGACGGTGATGAACAACTTCTCCAGCCCTAACGAGCCGCAGACCCTCAACTATTCCGACTTCATCCAGCAGGTCAAGGATGGCAAGGTCGAGCGCGTGGCGGTTGATGGCTACGTGATTACCGGCAAGCGCAACGATGGCGACAGCTTCAAGACCATTCGCCCGGCGATCCAGGACAACGGCCTGATCGGTGACCTGGTGGATAACCACGTCGTGGTCGAAGGCAAGCAGCCTGAACAGCAAAGCATCTGGACTCAGCTTCTGGTCGCCAGCTTCCCGATCCTCGTGATCATCGCCGTGTTCATGTTCTTCATGCGGCAGATGCAGGGCGGTGCAGGTGGCAAGGGTGGGCCGATGAGCTTCGGCAAGAGCAAGGCACGCCTGCTCTCCGAAGATCAGGTCAAAACCACTTTGGCTGACGTTGCCGGTTGCGACGAAGCCAAGGAAGAAGTTGGCGAGTTGGTTGAATTCCTGCGTGATCCGGGCAAGTTCCAGCGTTTGGGCGGCCGCATTCCTCGTGGCGTGCTGATGGTCGGTCCTCCTGGTACTGGTAAAACCTTGATTGCCAAGGCGATTGCCGGCGAAGCCAAAGTGCCGTTCTTCACCATTTCTGGCTCCGACTTCGTCGAAATGTTCGTCGGTGTGGGTGCCAGCCGTGTTCGCGACATGTTCGAACAGGCCAAGAAACACGCTCCATGCATCATCTTCATCGACGAAATCGATGCGGTCGGTCGCCATCGTGGTGCTGGCATGGGTGGTGGTCACGACGAGCGCGAGCAGACGCTCAACCAGTTGCTGGTCGAGATGGACGGCTTCGAAATGAATGACGGCATCATCGTGATCGCCGCAACCAACCGTCCTGATGTACTGGACCCTGCGCTGCTGCGTCCGGGCCGTTTCGACCGTCAGGTTGTAGTCGGTCTGCCGGACATCCGTGGTCGCGAACAGATTCTCAAGGTCCACATGCGCAAAGTGCCGATGGGCGACGACGTTGCTCCGGCCGTGATCGCTCGTGGTACTCCAGGCTTCTCCGGTGCTGACCTGGCCAACCTGGTGAACGAGGCGTCGTTGTTCGCTGCCCGCGCCGGCAAGCGCATCGTCGAGATGAAAGAATTCGAACTGGCCAAAGACAAAATCATGATGGGCGCCGAGCGCAAATCCATGGTCATGTCCGAGAAAGAAAAACAGAACACGGCTTATCACGAAGCGGGTCACGCCATTGTGGGGCGTGTCGTGCCTGAGCATGATCCGGTGTACAAGGTGTCGATCATCCCGCGCGGTCGTGCGCTGGGTGTGACCATGTTCCTGCCGGAAGAAGATCGTTACAGCCTGTCCAAGCGTGCGTTGATCAGTCAGATCTGCTCGTTGTACGGCGGTCGTATCGCTGAAGAAATGACCCTTGGCTTCGATGGCGTGACCACCGGTGCCTCCAACGACATCATGCGCGCCAGCCAGATTGCGCGGAACATGGTGACCAAGTGGGGTCTTTCGGAAAAACTCGGTCCGTTGATGTATGCCGAAGAAGAGGGTGAAGTGTTCCTCGGTCGCGGCGGTGGCGGTCAGAGTGCAAGCTTCTCTGGTGAGACAGCCAAGCTGATCGACTCCGAAGTGCGCAGCATCATCGATCAGTGCTACGGCACGGCGAAGCAGATTCTCACGGACAACCGTGACAAGCTCGATGCGATGGCCGATGCCTTGATGAAGTACGAAACGATCGATGCCGAGCAGATCGACGACATCATGGCGGGTCGTACGCCTCGCGAGCCACGCGACTGGTCGGGTGGCACGGGTACTTCCGGCACCCCTCCGGTGGTGCAGGATGAGCGTCCGGAAACACCGATCGGTGGTCCTGCTGCTGACGTATAAGGTTTGAAATGACTTCTGTTCAGTCCTCGACCCGGTTGCCTTGCGGCAACCGGGTTCTTGATTTGGCCCAGACGCATGTCATGGGTATTCTCAATGTCACTCCTGATTCTTTCTCCGATGGTGGCCAATACAGCCAGCTCGACGCGGCCATGCGCCACGCCGAAGCCATGGTGGCAGCCGGCGCGACGCTGATCGATGTCGGTGGCGAATCTACCCGTCCAGGTGCCAGGGCGGTGTCGCCACTGGAGGAGTTGGAGCGCGTAGCGCCCATTGTCGAGCGCATCAGTCGCGAACTGGATGTCATCATCTCGGTCGACACCTCCACGCCAGCCGTCATGCGTGAAACTGCACGTCTGGGTGCCGGGTTGATCAATGACGTGCGTTCGTTGCGTCGCGATGGTGCCCTGGATGCTGCGGCGGCCACCGGGCTACCGGTTTGCCTGATGCATATGCTGGGAGAGCCAGGCTATATGCAGGACAATCCGCAGTATCAGGACGTTACAAGGGAAGTCGGTGAGTTTCTCGCCGAACGCATGCATCAGTGTTCATTGGCGGGAATTGCGGCTGAGCGGATCATTCTTGACCCCGGCTTTGGCTTCGCCAAAACCTTGCAGCACAATCTGAGTTTGTTCAAACATATGGAAACCCTGCATGCCTTGGGGCGACCCCTGTTGGTCGGGGTTTCGCGAAAGAGCATGATTGGTCAGGCGTTGAATCGTCCGGTGGGGGACCGACTGTATGGTGGTTTGGCGCTCGCGGCGCTGGCTTCGGTGAAGGGTGCGCGTATATTGCGCGTCCATGATGTAGCCGAAACAATGGATGTGGTGCGGATGATCGCCGCAGTGGAATCAGCCGAATAAGAATGATGGAGCACTTATGAGCAAAAAATATTTTGGCACCGATGGTATTCGTGGGCGTGTCGGTGAATACCCGATTACTCCTGATTTCATGCTCAAGCTCGGCTGGGCTGCAGGTATGGCGTTCCGCAAGATGGGCGCCTGCAAGGTATTGGTAGGTAAGGACACCCGGATCTCCGGCTACATGTTCGAGTCTGCGCTTGAGGCAGGGCTGACGTCGGCAGGTGCTGATGTGATGCTCCTTGGGCCTATGCCGACCCCGGCTATTGCCTACCTGACGCGTACCTTTCATGCCGAAGCTGGCATCGTGATCAGTGCGTCGCACAATCCGCATGATGACAATGGCATCAAGTTCTTCTCCGGCAATGGCACCAAGCTGCCGGATGAAGTCGAGCATATGATCGAAGAGTTGCTCGATACGCCAATGACTGTGGTTGAGTCGAGCAAGATCGGCAAGGTGTCGCGAATCAATGATGCGTCGGGTCGGTATATCGAATTCTGCAAGAGCAGTGTGCCGACCGGTACCAGCTTTACCGGTCTCAAGATTGTGATCGACTGCGCCCATGGTGCGACCTATAAAGTGGCGCCGAGTGTGTTTCGTGAGTTGGGTGCCGAAGTCGTGGTCTTGTCCGCGCAGCCCAACGGTTTGAATATCAATGATAACTGCGGCTCGACCCATATGGGGCAACTGCAGGCCGCTGTGCTGGCTGAACACGCCGATCTGGGTATCGCCTTCGATGGTGATGGTGACCGGGTGTTGATGGTGGATCACACGGGGGCCATCGTCGATGGTGATGAGTTGCTGTTCATCATTGCTCGCGACCTGCATGAGCGAGACAAGCTGCAGGGTGGTGTAGTCGGTACACTGATGAGCAACCTGGGATTGGAGTTGGCCTTGGCCGACCTGGCGATTCCATTTGTCCGCGCCAATGTTGGTGATCGTTATGTGATTGCTGATCTGCTGGAGCGCAACTGGCTGGTCGGTGGCGAAAATTCGGGTCATATCGTTTGCTTCAATTACACCACCACTGGTGATGCGATTATCGCCGCGTTGCAGGTACTGAAGGCGTTGAAAGCCCGTGCGCAAGGTTTGGCTGAAGCGCGTCAGGCGCTGCGCAAATGCCCTCAGGTGCTGATCAATGTTCGTTTCGGTGGCGGCGCAAACCCACTCGACCATCCGTCGGTCAAGGAAGCCAGCGAGCGTGTGACCAAGGCCATGGCGGGTCGGGGGCGTGTGCTGTTGCGCAAGTCCGGAACCGAACCGCTGGTGCGTGTGATGGTCGAAGGCGAAGACGAAACGCAGGTTCGTGGCTACGCCGAAGAGCTGGCAAAACTGGTTACTGAAGTTTCTGCCTGAATTCGGCTTGCCAGCCATGATTGTGTTGGGTAACATCTGCGCCCACTTTGACCGACGAGGTACAGCATGCGTCGCCCTATGGTAGCTGGTAACTGGAAGATGCACGGTACCCGCGCCAGCGTCGCTGAGCTGATCAACGGCCTTCGTGACTTGGCCTTGCCGAGCGATGTTGATGTTGCGGTATTCCCGCCTTGCCTGCATATCAATCAAGTGATTGATGGTCTGGAAGGAAAGTCGATTTCGGTCGGCGCGCAGAATTCTGCGGTGGAATCCGGACAAGGTGCGTTGACCGGTGAAGTTGCACCGAGTCAGTTGGTGGATGCAGGTTGTTCCCTGGTGCTTGTCGGGCACTCCGAACGCCGCCAGATTATGGGCGAGCAGGACGGAATGCTGATCCGCAAGTTCGCAGCGGCACAGGCATGTGGCTTGATTCCGGTGTTGTGCATAGGGGAAACCCTTGAGCAGCGTGAAGCCGGAAAGACTCTTGAGGTTGTCTCGCGTCAGCTGGGCAGTATCATTGAGGAGCTGGGTGTCGGTGCCTTTGCCAAGGCAGTGATCGCTTACGAACCGGTCTGGGCCATTGGCACCGGGCTGACTGCAACGCCACAACAGGCGCAGGATGTGCACGCAGCCATTCGCGCCCAGTTGGCGGCAGAGAATTCTGAGGTCGCACAAGGTGTGCGGCTTCTATACGGCGGCAGCGTGAAGGCGGCCAATGCGGTCGAACTGTTCGGCATGCCGGATATCGATGGGGGTCTCATTGGTGGGGCTTCCCTGAATGCAGATGAGTTCGGTGCGATTTGTCGCGCCGCGGGAAACTGAAAAAATGCTGGAAACAGTCGTAGTCGTTTTTCATCTGCTGGGTGCATTGGGCGTAGTAGCTCTGGTTTTGCTGCAGCAGGGTAAAGGTGCGGATGCTGGCGCGTCTTTCGGAGCAGGTGCTTCAAATACTGTGTTCGGAAGCCAAGGTTCCTCTACCTTTCTTAGTAAGTTTACTGCTATACTTGCCGCAGGTTTTTTCATAACCAGCTTGGGGTTAGGTTACTTTGCTAAAGAGAAGGCTCACCAGCTGACTCAAGTAGGTCTCCCAAATCCAGCGGTACTGGAAGTTCCAAAGCAGCAACCGGCTTCTGATGATGTCCCGGTGCTTCAAGAGCAAAAGTCGGCTACTCCAGCGACTGACGTGCCTCCAGCTCAAGAGCAGAAGTAAGAAGGGTTTTAAACGTAGTATTGCCGAGGTGGTGGAATTGGTAGACACGCAACCTTGAGGTGGTTGTGCCCATAGGGTGTAGGGGTTCGAGTCCCCTTCTCGGTACCAATTAGTCAGGAGAGCCCGCTGTTGCGGGCTTTCTTGCAGGTGGAAGGTTACATTGACCCTGTAGGGGATCGGTCGTATACTTCCGCCCCAGCTTTGTCGCGGGGTGGAGCAGTCTGGTAGCTCGTCGGGCTCATAACCCGAAGGTCGTCGGTTCAAATCCGGCCCCCGCAACCAGTTTAAGGAGCCCCTTTTCAGGGGCTTTTTGTTAGCTGGACACTTTCAACGCCGCTGTTCAACGGCGTTTCAAGGATGGGCGTTTCGCCCATTTTTTTATTTTGCATAGCATGCACATACATGCACTAGGGGGTTCAGGTGTCGAGCAAGCTAGAAGAGTTGCAGGCCTTGCTGGCCCCGGTGGTCGTGGCCCTAGGCTATGAATGCTGGGGTATCGAGTTTTCGGCTCAGGGTCGTCACTCGATGTTGCGCGTTTATATCGATAAAGAAGGCGGCGTGCTGGTGGACGATTGCGCCATCGTCAGCCGTCAGATCAGCGGTGTGCTGGATGTTGAAGATCCAATCTCCGTTGAATACACCCTTGAAGTTTCCTCGCCTGGCATGGAACGCCCGCTGTTCACTCTTGAGCAGTTTGCAAAATTTGCCGGTGAACAAGTGAAGATCAAGCTGCGCTCGCCTTTTGAAGGACGACGCAACTTTCAGGGCCTTCTGCGCGGCGTAGAAGAGCAGGATGTCGTGGTGCAGGTAGAAGACCATGAGTTCCTGTTGCCGATCGATATGATCGACAAGGCCAACATTATTCCCAGTTTTGACTGAGGCGTGCCAGATACTGCGGATCCCGCGGATCCAATGGCTTGCGAAAGGCGAGGCGTACGATGAGCAAAGAAGTACTGCTGGTTGTTGAGTCGGTATCCAATGAAAAGGGCGTACCGGCAAACGTTATTTTTGAAGCGCTGGAGCTGGCTCTGGCCACTGCTACCAAAAAGCGTTTCGAAGACGAAGTTGATCTGCGTGTGGAAATCAATCGCCACACGGGTGCATACGAGACATTCCGTCGCTGGACGGTCGTCGAAGAAGCAGACCTGGACGATCCGGCCATCGAAACCTGGCCGAGCAAGGTTGCTGAAACGCATCCTGGCGCCAAGGTCGGTGATGTCGTAGAAGAGAAAATCGAGTCCATCGAGTTCGGCCGCATTGCTGCACAGACTGCCAAGCAAGTCATTGTGCAGAAAGTTCGCGAAGCCGAGCGCGCTCAGGTTGTTGACGCTTACCGCGAACGCCTGGGTGAAATCATCTCCGGCACCGTGAAAAAAGTCACCCGCGACAACGTGATCGTTGATCTGGGCAACAACGCTGAAGCGTTGCTGGCCCGTGAAGACATCATTTCTCGCGAAACTTTCCGGGTTGGCGTGCGTCTGCGTGCGCTGCTCAAGGAAATCCGCACCGAGAACCGCGGCCCGCAGTTGATCCTGTCGCGCACCGCGCCGGAAATGCTGATCGAGTTGTTCCGCATCGAAGTGCCGGAAATTGCCGAAGGCCTGATCGAAGTAATGGCTGCGTCCCGTGATCCGGGTTCGCGCGCCAAGATCGCCGTTCGCTCCAAGGACAAACGCATCGACCCGCAAGGCGCTTGCATCGGTATGCGCGGTTCGCGCGTCCAGGCAGTGTCGGGTGAGTTGGGCGGTGAGCGTGTTGACATCGTTCTGTGGGACGACAACCCGGCTCAGTTCGTGATCAACGCCATGTCCCCGGCCGAGGTTGCGGCAATTATCGTTGACGAAGATGCCCACGCAATGGACATCGCCGTTGGCGCAGACAATCTGGCTCAGGCCATCGGTCGCGGTGGTCAGAACGTGCGTCTGGCTAGCCAGTTGACTGGCTGGACCCTGAACGTGATGACCGAATCGGACATCCAGGCTAAACAGCAAGCAGAAACCGGCGACATCCTGCGCAACTTCATCGACGAGCTGGAAGTCGACGAAGATCTGGCGCAGGTGCTGGTGGACGAAGGCTTTACCAGCCTGGAAGAGATTGCCTACGTACCGTTGGAAGAAATGCTCAACATCGACGGCTTTGACGAAGACACCGTCAACGAGCTTCGCGCTCGGGCCAAGGATCGCTTGTTGACTAAAGCCATCGCTACTGAGGAAAAGCTGGCAGACGCCCATCCGGCCGAAGACCTGCTCTCGCTTGAGGGTATGGACAAGGATTTGGCGATGGAACTGGCGGTGCGCGGCGTAATTACCCGCGAAGACCTGGCCGAGCAGTCTATTGACGACCTGCTCGACATCGACGGCATTGACGATGATCGTGCCGGCAAGTTGATCATGGCCGCCCGAGCCCACTGGTTCGAGTAATTAGGCGCGGCCTGAGGAGAGAAGTGCATGACGCAAGTCACGGTGAAACAACTGGCCGATGAGGTCAAAACACCGGTAGAGCGCCTGTTGCAGCAGATGCGTGAGGCAGGTCTGCCGCACACCGCCGCCGAAGAACATGTGACTGACAGTGAGAAGCAATCGTTGCTGACTCACTTGAAAAGCAGCCACAAGGCGAAAGTGGAAGAACCACGCAAGATTACGCTGCAGCGTAAAACCACCAGCACCCTGCGTGTTGCTGGCAGCAAAAGCATCAGCGTTGAAGTACGCAAGAAGAAAGTCTTCGTACAGCGCAGCCCGGAAGAAATCGAAGCCGAGCGCAAGCGTGAACTGGATGAACGTCGCGCAGTAGAAAATGCTGCTCGTCAGAAGGCTGAAGAAGAAGCCAAGCGTCGCGCCGAAGAAGAAGCGCGTCGCCAGCCTGCTGCTGCATCGACCGCTCATGCCGTACCTGTTGCAGCGCCTGCTGCGGTGGCCGAGCCAGTTCGCGAAAGCGCACCGGTTGTGGCGGCCGCTCCGGCTCCTGCGGCCGATACCCGCAAGCGTGACGAACAGCGCCGTCCGGACAAGCCACGTGCCGACGACAACAGTCGTCGCGGTAGCGGCGATGGCGAGCGCAAAAACGCTCCGCATCGTGCTTCGGTCAAGGAAAAGGCGCCGGCTCCACGCGTTGCCCCACGTACTACCGACGAAGAAAGCGATGGCTTCCGTCGTGGTGGTCGCGGCAAGGCCAAGCTGAAGAAGCGCAACGCCCACGGTTTCCAGAGCCCGACCGGCCCTGTCGTGCGCGAAGTGAAGATCGGCGAAACCATCACTGTTGGCGACCTCGCCCAGCAGATGTCGGTGAAGGCTGCTGAAATCATCAAGTTCATGTTCAAACTGGGTACTCCAGCGACCATCAACCAGGTACTGGATCAGGAAACTGCTCAACTGGTTGCCGAAGAGCTGGGCCACAAAGTGACCCTGGTCAGCGACACCGCCCTGGAAGATTCCCTGGCCGAGTCCCTGAAGTTTGAAGGCGAGGCAGTTTCCCGTGCACCAGTCGTGACCGTAATGGGCCACGTTGACCACGGTAAGACATCCCTGCTCGACTACATCCGTCGTGCCAAGGTTGCTGCTGGCGAAGCCGGTGGTATCACCCAGCACATCGGTGCTTACCACGTTGAAACCGACCGTGGCATGGTGACGTTCCTCGACACCCCTGGTCACGCTGCGTTTACCGCAATGCGTGCCCGTGGTGCCAAGGCGACCGACATCGTGATCCTGGTGGTTGCAGCGGACGACGGTGTGATGCCGCAGACCATTGAAGCCGTACAACACGCAGTAGCGGCCGGTGTTCCACTGGTTGTTGCAGTGAACAAGATCGACAAGCCGGGCGCCGATCTCGATCGCATCCGTAGCGAACTGTCGGTTCACGGCGTGACGTCGGAAGAGTGGGGTGGTGACACTCCGTTCGTACCGGTCTCGGCGAAGATGGGTACTGGCGTCGACGAACTGCTCGAAGCTGTTCTGCTGCAAGCCGAAGTCCTGGAACTGACCGCAACTCCGTCGGCTCCTGGCCGTGGCGTCGTGGTTGAATCCCGTCTGGACAAGGGCCGTGGCCCGGTGGCTACCGTTCTGGTTCAAGACGGTACCCTGCGTCAGGGCGACATGGTCCTGGTCGGTTCGAACTATGGCCGCGTTCGCGCCATGCTCGACGAGAACGGCAAGTCAATCAAGGAAGCCGGTCCGGCCATCCCTGTCGAGATCCTCGGCCTGGACGGTACCCCGGATGCTGGCGACGAGATGAGCGTGGTTGCCGACGAGAAGAAAGCCCGTGAAGTGGCTCTGTTCCGTCAAGGCAAGTTCCGCGAAGTCAAACTGGCTCGTGCTCACGCCGGCAAGCTGGAAAACATCTTCGAAAACATGGGTCAGGAAGAGAAGAAGACGCTCAACATCGTCCTCAAATCCGACGTCCGTGGATCGCTGGAAGCGTTGAACGGTGCCTTGAACGGCCTGGGTAACGACGAAGTGCAAGTGCGTGTAGTGGGTGGCGGTGTCGGTGGTATCACCGAATCCGACGCCAACCTGGCACTGGCCTCCAACGCTGTACTGTTCGGCTTCAACGTGCGTGCCGATGCTGGCGCGCGCAAGATCGTCGAGCAGGAAGGTCTGGATATGCGTTACTACAACGTGATCTACGACATCATCGAAGACGTCAAGAAAGCCCTGACCGGTATGCTCGGCAGCGATGTTCGCGAGAACATCCTGGGTATCGCCGAAGTGCGTGACGTGTTCCGTTCGCCGAAGTTTGGCGCGATCGCCGGTTGCATGGTTATCGAAGGTGTTGTGCACCGTAACCGTCCAATCCGTGTACTGCGTGAAGACATCGTTATCTTCGAAGGCGAGCTGGAATCCCTGCGCCGCTTCAAGGATGACGCTTCCGAAGTACGTGCCGGCATGGAATGCGGTATCGGCGTGAAGAGCTACAACGACGTTAAAGTCGGTGACAAGATCGAAGTCTTCGAGAAGGTGCAGGTTGCTCGCAGCCTCTAACTCGCGCACTTCAGGAGCCGTGACGGGTAGCCGCATGCAAATGCGCAGCTCGTCACAAGGACTCTAAACGCAACGCCCGGTCTGGCTTTTGTCAGGCCGGGCGTTTGCCGCTTTCAGACCTCACGGGTTTCACCGTGGGGCAGTAACAGGTAACAAGACATGGCAAAAGAATATAGCCGTACCCAACGTATCGGCGATCAGATGCAGCGCGAGCTGGCACAACTGATCCGTCGTGAAGTCAAAGATCCGCGCGTCGGCCTGGTCACCATTACCGCTGTGGAAGTCAGCCGTGACGTCGGTCACGCCAAGATTTTCATCACCGTGATGGGGCAGGACAGCGCCGAAGAAATCGCACAAAGCATCAAGGTGCTCAACTCCGCCGCCGGTTTCCTGCGCATGCAGCTGGCTCGCGAGATGAAGCTGCGTAGCGTTCCACAGCTGCACTTCCACTACGACGAAAGCGTCGTGCGTGGTGCGCATCTGTCGGCATTGATCGAGCGCGCAGTGGCTGAAGACAATCAGCATCCGGTTGCGGCAGAAGCCGAAGACACCAAGGAGTAATCGGTGGCTCAGGTCAAACGTATCCGTCGTAACGTCAGCGGCATTATCCTTCTCGACAAGCCGCTGGGGTTCACCTCCAACGCGGCCTTGCAGAAGGTTCGCTGGTTGCTGAACGCCGAAAAAGCAGGTCATACCGGCAGTCTCGATCCCTTGGCCACCGGCGTGTTGCCGCTGTGCTTCGGCGAGGCCACCAAGTTCTCGCAATACCTGCTCGATTCCGACAAGGGTTATGAAACCCTGGCGCAACTGGGCAAGACCACCACCACGGCGGATGCCGAAGGTGAAGTTTTGCAGGAACGCCCGGTGACCGTTGGTCGCCCCGATGTCGAGGCTGTACTGCCGAAATTTCGTGGGCAAATCAGTCAGATACCGCCGATGTACTCGGCACTCAAGCGTGATGGCCAGCCGCTGTACAAGCTGGCTCGTGCAGGCGAAGTAGTGGAGCGCGAACCGCGTTCTGTTACTATTACGCGCTTGGAATTGCTGGCCTTCGAAGGTGATACTGCGCGGCTGGCGGTGGATTGCACTAAAGGCACCTATATCCGCACCCTGGTGGAGGATATCGGTGAGCAACTCGGTTGTGGCGCTTACGTTGCAGAACTGCGACGTACCCAGGCCGGGCCATTCACCCTGGCGCAGACGGTTACCCTCGAAGAGCTGGAAGCGGTACATGCCGAAGGCGGCAACGAAGCGGTCGATCGCTTCCTGATGCCATCGGACAGCGGCCTGCTGGATTGGCCACTGTTGCAGTTCTCGGAAGCGAGTGCGTTCTACTGGCTCAACGGCCAGCCGGTACGTGCCCCGGATGCTCCGAAGTTCGGCATGGTGCGGGTACAGGATCACAATGGTCGCTTCATCGGTATCGGTGAAGTGAGCGAAGACGGGCGCATCGCGCCGCGTCGTTTGATTCGGTCAGAGTGACCGAAACCAGTCTGTGTAACAGCAGGCTGGCGAGGGTGGCTGTCAACAGGCACGGTCACTACTCATTTTTAGATACAGGGATTTGTCCCTGGCCTGTTGAAACTGTTTTTCTGAAACAGTTTCCTGATAAAAGGATTGCCTCATGGCTCTCGACGTTCAAGAAAAAGCTCAAATCGTAGCTGACTACCAGCAAGCTGTTGGTGACACTGGTTCGCCAGAAGTGCAAGTTGCACTGCTGACCCACAACATCAACAAGCTGCAAGGTCACTTCAAGGCCAACGGTAAAGATCACCACTCCCGTCGTGGTCTGATCCGCATGGTTAACCAGCGTCGTAAGCTGCTGGACTACCTGAAAGGCAAGGATCTGGGTCGCTATCAGACTTTGATCGGTCGCCTGGGTCTGCGTCGCTAATAAGCGATTGCGCTAGAGGTTGGTTGTCTGTCGTGCACCAGCGGGTTTCCCGCCGGCGCATGGCAGGCTCCCAGCCTCAAGTTTTATCTGGATACCTGCTTTGCCTGAGTAACACCTGGACAAGCCAGTCGGGCCGATTCCCGACATTGCCCAAGAATTTCGCAAGAAACCAGTTCCCCCAAGAGCCACAAAGAAGGTAGGACACCGTGAACCCGGTAATCAAAAAATTCCAGTTCGGTCAGTCGACCGTTACCCTCGAGACTGGCCGTATCGCCCGTCAGGCCTCCGGCGCAGTATTGGTCACCGTTGACGACGACGTCAGCGTATTGGTGACCGTAGTCGGTGCAAAACAAGCCGATCCAGGCAAGGGCTTCTTCCCTCTGTCTGTTCACTACCAGGAAAAGACTTACGCTGCCGGTAAGATCCCTGGCGGTTTCTTCAAGCGCGAAGGCCGTCCTTCGGAGAAAGAAACCCTGACTTCCCGACTGATCGACCGTCCGATCCGTCCGCTGTTCCCGGAAGGCTTCATGAACGAAGTGCAGGTTGTCTGCACCGTCGTTTCCACCAGCAAGAAGACCGATCCGGACATCGCTGCGATGATCGGTACCTCGGCTGCGCTGGCGATCTCCGGTATTCCTTTCGATGGCCCGATCGGCGCTGCCCGCGTTGCCTTCCACGAAAGCACCGGCTACCTGCTGAACCCGACTTACGAGCAACAGGCTGCTTCGAGCCTGGACATGGTCGTTGCCGGTACTTCGGACGCCGTGCTGATGGTTGAATCGGAAGCCAAAGAGCTGACCGAAGACCAGATGCTGGGCGCGGTACTGTTTGCTCACGACGAGTTCCAGGTTGTGATCAACGCCGTCAAAGAACTGGCCGCTGAAGCTGCCAAGCCAACCTGGACCTGGGCTCCTGCGCCAGAAGCCACCGAACTGCTGGGCGCTATCCGTGCCGAGTTCGGCGAAGCGATCTCCCAGGCCTACACCATCACCGTCAAGGCCGACCGTTACGCTCGCCTGGGCGAGTTGAAGGACCAGGTCGTTGCCAAGCTGTCCGGTGAAGAAGGCCAGCCTTCTTCCAGCGAAGTCAAAGCGGCTTTCGGCGAAATCGAATACCGCACCGTTCGCGAAAACATCGTAAACGGCAAGCCACGTATCGACGGTCGCGACACCAAGACTGTACGTCCATTGAACATCGAAGTCGGCGTTCTGCCAAAGACTCACGGTTCGGCTCTGTTCACCCGTGGCGAAACCCAGGCTCTGGTCGTTGCAACTCTGGGTACTGCCCGTGATGCACAGCTGCTCGATACCCTGGAAGGCGAGAAGAAAGACCCGTTCATGCTGCACTACAACTTCCCTCCGTTCTCGGTAGGCGAGTGTGGTCGCATGGGTGGTGCTGGTCGTCGCGAAATCGGTCACGGCCGTCTGGCCCGTCGTTCGGTTTCGGCCATGCTGCCTGCCGCCGACGTGTTCCCGTACACCATCCGCGTGGTTTCGGAAATCACTGAATCCAACGGTTCGAGCTCGATGGCTTCCGTTTGCGGCGCTTCCCTGGCCCTTATGGACGCCGGTGTGCCGATGAAGGCGCCGGTTGCCGGTATCGCCATGGGTCTGGTTAAAGAAGGCGAGAAATTCGCCGTCCTGACCGACATCCTGGGTGACGAAGACCACCTGGGCGACATGGACTTCAAGGTAGCCGGTACCGCCAAAGGCGTAACCGCGCTGCAGATGGACATCAAGATCAAGGGCATCACCGAAGAGATCATGGAAATCGCTCTGGGCCAAGCCCTGGAAGCGCGCCTGAACATCCTCGGCCAGATGAACCAGATCATTGGCCAGTCGCGTACCGAACTGTCGGCCAACGCTCCGACCATGATCGCGATGAAAATCGACACCGACAAAATCCGTGATGTCATCGGTAAAGGCGGCGCGACCATTCGTGCGATCTGCGAAGAGACCAAGGCTTCGATCGACATCGAAGACGACGGTTCGATCAAGATCTTCGGCGAAACCAAGGAAGCCGCTGAAGCAGCACGTCAGCGCGTTCTGGGTATCACCGCTGAAGCCGAGATCGGCAAGATCTACGTTGGTAAGGTTGAGCGCATCGTCGACTTCGGCGCATTCGTCAACATCCTGCCGGGCAAGGACGGTCTGGTTCACATCTCCATGCTGAGCGACGCTCGCGTTGAGAAAGTGACCGACATCCTGAAAGAAGGCCAGGAAGTGGAAGTACTGGTACTGGACGTGGACAACCGCGGCCGTATCAAGCTGTCCATCAAAGACGTAGCAGCAGCCAAGGCTTCGGGCGTTTAATTACGCCTCACGCCTGACCGCTTCAACGTTATAAAAATGCCCCGCCGTGAAAACGGTGGGGCATTTTTTTGTCTGTAGATCACAGAGATGACTGGCGACGTTGCCGGAGTCGAAACTCAGTGCTAGGTTTAGCCCACCGCCCGTGTAGCTCAGCCGGTAGAGCAGCGCACTCGTAACGCGAAGGTCGCAGGTTCGATTCCTGTCTCGGGCACCATATCCCCCCCGGTTATTTCACCTTTCTGCTCAGGTCCTCGACGGTGCGCTTGAGGCTCTCGAGTTCGTGGTCCTGATCGCTGTCTGAATTTATGTTCCCGCCGTCATCAAAACATCGTGTGCACAACTTTTTGTGGGGAGATGCAAAGAGACGTGTAAATCCGCAGCCAAACGTCCTATATTCGGAGCCTGCCTGAGCACCGCCCAGCAGTTTTCAGATGATCCAGAATGGTTCTGAAGGCCAGATAAACCGGGCTTGATCCGGTTTTTGTGTCAGAGAGATCCTTGAAGATCCAGATCCATCTTCCATTCCCAGATCAGCGAGAACGCCATGACCGATAAAGAGATGACCCAGCAAGCCCGACACGAAGAAGCGCTGAAGAAGTACGTGCTGGATAATCACGAACTGATGGACGAGATCAAGGACCTGAGTCCCGATGATCAGAAAGACCAGATTCAATGGGCGTTCGAGGACGAGGCGGAAGCCCAGGGCTTGCAGCCATGGGAACTGACGCTCAAGTACACCTCAACGCCGGAAGAGTACGAGGCAGAACGTCTGAAGCTGCATAAAGAAGCTGCCGAAGTGTTGGGCGTCGAGTGGGAAGAGTACTGCGAGATGAACAATCTGGTGGTTTGACAGCAGCTTCAAGCGGCAAGCTACAAGTCAAAGCAGATCCGCTTGAAGCTTGCAGCTTGTCACTTGTAACTGCTCCTCAGAGACTCAAGCGCATCGACAGATCGACCGCCTTCACATCCTTGGTCATCGCACCGATCGAAATGTAATCCACCCCGGTCTGTGCAATCGGCAGCAACGTGCTTTCGTTGATCCCGCCGCTGGCCTCCAGCTTGGCCTTGCCGGCATTCAGGCGCACGGCTTCGCGCATGTCGTCCAGGCTCAGTTCGTCGAGCATGATGATGTCGGCACCGGCCGCCAGCGCTTCTTTCAGTTCATCCAGACTTTCCACTTCAATCTCGACCGGTTTACCTGGCGCGATCTTGTGCGCGGCGGCGATGGCCTGCGCGATGCCGCCACTGGCGGCGATGTGGTTTTCCTTGATCAGGAAGGCGTCATACAGGCCGATGCGGTGGTTGTGGCAGCCGCCGCAGGTCACGGCGTACTTTTGCGCCAGGCGCAGCCCCGGCAAGGTTTTGCGGGTATCGAGCAGCTTGACCTGAGTCTCGGCCACGAAGTCCGCCAGGTATTGCGCGCGGGTCGCCACGCCGGAGAGCAATTGCAGGAAGTTCAGGGCGCTGCGTTCGCCGGTCAGCAGCGAGCGCGCGGGGCCTTCAAGGTGGAACAGCACCTGATTGGGCGTTACCCGTTCACCGTCGGCAACCTGCCAGTGCACCGCCACCCGTGGGTCCAGTTGCCGAAACACGGTATCCACCCAGGCGGTGCCGCTGATGACGGCCGCGTCGCGGGTAATGATGGTGGCTTTGGCCAGGCGTTCGGCCGGGATCAACTGCGCGGTGATGTCGCCGCTGCCAATATCTTCACGCAACGCACGGCGCACGTTGGCTTCGATTTCGGCGGTCAGATCGGCGAGACGTAGATTCGGCATAACGGACTCCACAAACAAAGTGGCTCGATTATAGGGCCATGGCGCCGACCAACCCAAGGCATCAGAGCGTTACGTTGGCACTGGCGCCTGTATTTGGTCGATTCCCTGACGTCGTCGGCGTTGACCGTCGATTCCGAACAAACGCCTGTTTGAGATCGGCAATCTCCAGCGCCTCAATCGCGGCAAGTGATCGCGCCCCGGGGGATTATCACGGCATACTGTGCCCACACAGTCGACGATTGAAGGAGTCGGTATGCAGTTGGACCCCGCGAACGGTTGGATTCAGGGTGTGCATGTCTGCCCCTCACCCAACTTCAATGCGCGCCCCACAGGCGAAGTTTCCCTGCTGGTGATCCACAACATCAGCCTGCCGCCGGCGCAGTTCGCCACTGGTAAGGTGCAGGAGTTTTTCCAGAATCGTCTGGATGTCACCGAACATCCCTATTTTGAAGGGATTGCGGATTTGCGGGTGTCCGCGCACTTTCTGATCGAGCGTGACGGTACCGTCACCCAGTTTGTTTCATGTCTTGAGCGTGCGTGGCATGCGGGTGTCTCGAGCTTCGAGGGGCGGGAAACCTGTAACGATTTTTCCGTGGGCATCGAGCTCGAAGGCACGGATGATCTGCCGTTCACCGATGCGCAGTACAGCGCATTGACAGCCCTGACCCGCCAGTTGCTGCAGGCGTTCACGGCGATCACTACAGAGCGCATCTGCGGGCACAGCGACATTGCACCGGGGCGCAAAACCGATCCAGGGCCGGCGTTCGACTGGGCACGCTATCGTGCCGCTCTGGCACAAGAGGAAGGACGATGAATTTTCTGGTGTTGCTGTTGGCGGTGTGGGTCGAGAAGTTCTCGGCCTTGCGTCATCGGGTTCAGCGGGACAGCGGCTGGATACACAAACTGAACAAGCTGGAGGCCAGCCCGCGACTTTCTGGCCAGCCATGGCTGGTGTTGTCGGTAATGGTCTTGTTGCCAGTGGCGTTGCTGGGTTTGCTGCTGCTGGTCATCGAACCGGTGGCCTACGGGTTGCTGGCGTTGCCGATCCATTTGCTGGTGGTGATTTACAGCCTCGGACGCGGTGATCTGTTGGGCGATCTCGGGCCGTTCCGCGATGCCTGGCGTCGGGAGGACCTGCAAGCGGCGGCCCATGTCGCCAAGCGCGATCTGGATATCTGCGCAGACAGTGGCGAGCAGCTGCTGGAACAGGTCGAAGGGCATTTGTTGTGGGAGGCCTACCAGAGCTTTTTCGCGGTGATTTTCTGGTACTTCCTGCTGGGTCCGGTCGCGGCGCTGAGCTATCGGCTGCTGGCGCTGGCCGAAGAACACGGGAAAAGCCCTGCGCTGGTCGAGCGCGCCGGGCAACTGCGTCACGCCTTCGACTGGGTGCCGGTGCGCCTGCTGGCGGCGAGCCTGGCGTTGGTCGGAAATTTTGTCGCGGTCAGCCGGGTCATGCTGCATGAGCTGCTGAACTGGAACATCAGCGCCGCGCAACTGATCGAGAAAGTCGGGATGGTGGCCGGTGAAATTCCGGCACCGGTGGCCGGTGCAGAGGGTATCAACAATCTGGACCGCATCTGGGCGCTGCTGTTGCGTGCGGCGGTGCTCTGGTATGCCGGGTTTGCGTTGTGGACGGTCCTGCATTAGTCCAGCAGCTAATGCCCTTGTGGCGAGGGGGCTTGTCGGATCGCCGCATCGCCCCGTTGGGTGGCGAAGCCGCCCTAGGCGATTTGACAGTTGAAACGGGGATCTACGACCTACGACAGCTGCGCAGCCGAACGGGACGGTGCGGCGGCCCGACAAGCCCCCTCGCCACAGGGCGATCACTTGTCCGAAGTGCTTCGCCCTGTCGTTAACCTTAAGTTACAAAACCTCCTGCCGATTTAAGTTATACAGAGATAGCGCTGAATAGTGGCTATCTGCCGCCTGTCTGCGCCTGCCAATAAGAAAAATAAGAAATCGAAGGGAGACATCCAGTGAAGAGCTTGCTCTATCCCGCTGTCGCGCTGATGAACCGCCTGAGCTTCGGCATGAAGTTCAGCCTGATCAGCGTACTGTTCCTGGTGCCGATGCTGGTGACCAACTTCTATCTGGTGCGTGACTCCTACCGCGAATTCCAGGGCACGCGCATCGAACTACAAAGCCTCGACCTGTTGGGCAGCAGCCTGACGTTGCGGCGCGATCTGGAAACCCTGAACAACCTGGTGCAGATCAATGTCAGCCTCGGCCAATCCGGCAAGGCCGGCAATGTCGAATCGAAAATCAGCACCCTTGAGCAGAATATTCTGACTCGTCTGCAAGGGCTGACGGCGATGACCAGTGACCCGGAGCAGGTCGCGGTGTTTGATGGCAAACGCGATGAAATGATCGCCGCGTTCAAGGCCCAGCAAACGGAAAACTCCCTGCAAAGCAAAAGTGCCTTGATCGGCAAGCTGGTGGGCAGCGCGCAGATTTTCAGCCAGCTCATCACCAGCCAATCCGGCCTCAGTCGCGACAACCAGAGCGACATGCGCCAGTTGAGCGAGCTCGTCACCCTCGTCACTCCACGGGTCACCCAGATCCTGGGCGAAGGTCGGGCAATGGGTTCTTATTCGTTGGGGCAGGGATTCATCAACTCGGCTTCGAGTACCCGTTTCGATGAATTGCTGGCGCAGATTGAAAAGCTCCAGGCCGAGTATGGCCTGAAGTTGCAGGATGCCCTGGGTTCCAGCAAAGCCGCACGCGATACCCTGGCCGCTCAGGCCGATAGCAGCCGGGCATCCCTGAAAAAAGCCAGCGAGCTGTTCGAAGAACAAGTGGTCATGGCCGATACCCTCGACGCACCGTGGCAGGGTTTTTACGATCAGGTCAGCGGCCTGATGGACCAGACCTACCAACTCAACGAAGCAACCCTGAAGTATCTGGGCCCGCAGTTGCAGCAACGCCTGGACCAGAACCGCACGCACATGGTCTTGCAGGCCGTGGCGCTGTCAGTCGTGTTTGTGTTGATCTTTTATCTCTACGGCGCTTTCTATGCCTCGACCCGCACCACGCTCAAGCGCCTGGGGGCGGTGATGGACAAGGTGGCGGCCGGCGACATGACCGTGACCTTCAGCGCCCACAGTCGCGATGAGCTGGGGGAGTTGGGCGAGGTGTTCAACGGCACGGTGAAAAAAATCCATGACCTGATCGAGCGGGTGGGGCAGACCGTCAGCGAAGTCGAGCGTCAGGCCGGGCAAGTGGAGAACGTTTCCGCGCAAAGCAACCAGGCTGTCGCCGGGCAGCGCACGCAGATCGAACAAGTGGCCACGGCGATGAACCAGATGTCGGCCACTTCCCAGGAAGTGGCGCGCAGTGCTGCCGCCGCGGTGAGCAGTGCCCACAGCGTCAACGACGAGACCATCAGTGGTCGCGGTCTGGTGGAATCGCAGCAAGGCAGTATTGCCGCGCTGGCCAGCGAGATCGATCAATCTGTACTGGTGATCAACCAACTGGCCAGCGACAGCCAGTCCATCAGCCGCGTGCTCGAAGTGATCAAGAGCATCGCCGAGCAAACCAACCTGCTGGCGCTCAATGCCGCCATCGAAGCCGCACGGGCCGGTGAACAGGGCCGTGGTTTCGCCGTGGTGGCCGATGAAGTCCGGACCCTGGCCAAACGAACCCAGCAATCGACCGAAGAAATCGAGCAGATGATCGCCAGGCTCCATGGCGGTGTCGGCGCGGCGGTCAAGGCCATGGGCACCAGCCATGAAATGGCCAACGGCACGGTGGGGCAGTCGGAGAAGGTCCAGCGGGCGCTGGAAAACATTCTGGGAGCGGTCGGCATGATCGTCGACCAGAACCAGCAGATTGCCGCCGCCGTGGAGCAGCAAACCGCCGTGGCCCACGACATCGACCAGAACATCGTCGAGATCAATCGCGCCGGCGAGCGTACCGCTGAAGGTGCACATCAGACCGAAGATGCCAGCCGGGCGTTGTCGGCTCAGGTCGTGGAGTTGAAACAGTTGATCAGTGCATTCCGGGTCTAAAGGCGTCCAGGGACCCTGTGGGAGCGGGCTTGCTCCGGGCGGCGATCCGACGAAAGCGGTCTTTCAGTCACATTGATTTTGTATGTACCTCCGTCTTCGCGAGCAAGCCCGCTCCCACAGGTTTTGGTGTGCTGTCGGAAAGTTTCGTAATACTTTTTCCCTTTCCAGGTGGGAGGTATCCTGATTCTCTTCGTGCGCTGGCATTTGGAGTTCAATCAAGGAAGATTAACGAGGCTTACCGCCTGGAGGAGGCTTGCTCATGTCTGCTGCAACAATAGGAGTCCAGGGACGCTGTGCGCATTGTCAGCGCACGTTGCTGCTTCAACCCTGGCAACTCAATGCCATTGCGATCAATGAGGCGTTTGCCTGTGCCCACTGCCAGAAACACGTTCAGTTACGTTGTCCGGAACAGATCAGGCGCTTCAAGTCGCTCGACTCTTTTTCGCTGTTGCGCGCCAGCCTGCGGATGATGGTCTGCATCGCCTTGCTGGTGGCGTTGGTGATGGAGTGGGTGGGAATGCTCAGCGTCATCGAACAGCTGAATGCTTCGCTGATCGTCATATTCGTGTACTTCGCGGTGATCCGTTATTTCCGCCGGCGCCAGCACCTGACGCTGATCCTGGAAGCTGCCAGGGTTCACGTCGACTGATTACCAGCCGAACACTTCACAGCTGTTGGCGGTGCTGGCCGCCGCCAGTCGTTCCGGGCTGATCGCCATCCATTGCGCGAGTGCCGTGCAGATCGCCGGCAAGTGTGCCGGGCTGTTGCGCTGGCCGGGGAACATGGCAGGGGCCATGTCCGGCGAGTCAGTTTCCAGCACCACCGAATCCAGTGGCAGTCCGCCGAGCACGCGGTGCATGCGTAGCGCCTGCGGCCAGGTCGGGGCACCACCAAGGCCGAGTTTGAAACCGAGCTTGATGTATTCCCGCGCTTCTTCCTGGCTGCCGGCGAAGGCATGGATGATGCCGGCCCGTTTCAGGCGAAAGCGTTTGAGCGTAGCAATCACCGCCGCATGGCTACGCCGCACATGGATCAAGGCCGGAAGGTCGAAGTCCGCCGCCAGTTGCAATTGCGCGTCGAACAACGCCTGCTGGCGGTCGCGGTCCAGGGTTTCGATGAAGTAATCCAGGCCGATCTCGCCGACCGCACACAGTTGCCGATGGCCAGCCAGGCGGGTCAACCAGTCAGCGAGTTCGCTCAGGTGTTGCGGGCGATGATCGTCCAGATACACCGGGTGCAATCCGAACGCGGCGTGCAGGTCGGGATCACTCTGCACCAGCTCCCAGACTCGCTGCCAATTGGCCTGATAAACCCCCAGCACCACGATCCGCCGCACCCCGAGGGCGCGGCTTTCGGCCAGCAGCGCCTGGCGGTCGGCGTCGAAGTCTGGAAAATCCAGATGGGTGTGAGTGTCGATCAGCTCCACGGTTCAATCCTGGCGAATACGCTGCTTGAACGTGCGCGCGATGGCTTGCACGCCGGGCCGGTAATCCGACTGCTCGATGGCTGCCAGGGCCAGTACGAGGGCCTTGTCGGCAATCAACTGGTGTTGCTGGGCCATGGCGTTGACCGGCAGCGGCAGGAAGTCCAGCAACTGGGTGTCGCCGAAGGTGCCGAGGCGTAGCGGGCGGTTTTTCAGCGGGAAGTCGTGCAGCGCATCGAACACGCCCTGAAGCAGCACGTAGGATGTGGTCACCAGGGCTTCGGGCAAATGGCCTAGGCGCTGCAGCAACTCTTCCATCAATTGTTTGCCACACTCGCGACTGAAGGACTCGCCTTCTTCGATCAGCACCTCACCGTTGAACCCGACGAGCGCCTCTTTGAAGCCCGCGGAGCGTTCCTGGCTGATGCTCAGCTCCGGGCGGGCACCGATCAGTGCGATCTGTTTGGGCAAGGGATCGAGCAGGCTGCGGGTCAGTTGCAGGCTGGCTTCGCGGTCGTCACTGATCACCGAACAGAAATGCTCGGGTTCCATGACCCGGTCGATGGCGATGATCGGAATGCCCTTGGCCTGCAATTGGCGATAGCTGTCGTCGCCGGCCGGCAGGCAGCTGGCAACGATCAGTGCGTCGCAGCGCCGGGCGCGGAACAGTTGCAGCAATTGCCGTTCGCTGTCCGGTGCATCGTCGGAACTGGCGATCAGCAACTGATAACCCCGGGCTCGCGCACCTTGCTCCAGCAATTTGGCGATTCGCGCGTAACTGGGGTTTTCCAGATCCGGCAGAATGAACCCCAACGTGCGGGTGTGTCGGCTGCGCAAACCGGCAGCCTGTGGGTTAGGCGTGAAGCCATGTTGTTCGACGACCGCGCGCACGCGTTCGACGGTGGCGCTGCTGATGCGCTGTTGTTCGGCCTTGCCATTGATGACATAGCTGGCGGTGGTGACGGACACACCGGCCAACTGGGCGATATCACTGAGTTTCAACCCGCTGTTTCCTTGTTTTTTCGAGATTGCCTCGACATTTTCGTCAATCCTAACCGATTAAGGCAGGCGACCATTGTCGCAACGCATCCGACAAGTTGGACTTCTAGGATGGGCCAATATCGGGTAACGTGCCAATCGATCTAGATTAAACGTTTCAGCAGGCGTATTTTCTACGTTTTAGACGCCTTTGGCCGGTTCTGCCGTGAAACCGCCAAAAGCGATGACCAAGCGCCTAAGCTGACTCATTCAAAACAATACCTGGTGCCCCAAGGCGCCAAAAAGGAGAAAGCATGCTCGAGCTCACTGTAGAGCAGATTTCCATGGGCCAATCGGCTGTGGATAAGTCCGCAGCGCTGCAATTGCTGGCCCGGCATCTGGTCGCCGACGGCCTGGTTGCCGAGGGGTATCTCGCCGGTTTGCAGGCGCGGGAAGCCCAGGGCTCGACCTTTCTCGGTCAAGGTATTGCCATCCCCCACGGTACGCCCGAAACCCGCGACCTGGTGTTCACCACCGGTGTGCGCCTGATGCAGTTCCCTGACGGCGTGGACTGGGGCGATGGTCATATCGTTTACCTGGCGATCGGTATCGCCGCCAAATCCGATGAACACCTGCGCCTTTTGCAATTGCTCACCCGCGCACTCGGCGAGACTGACCTGGGCCAGGCCCTGCGTCGCGCCGGTTCCGCCGAAGCCTTGCTGAAGTTGCTGCAAGGCGCGCCGCAGGAGCTGGCGCTGGATGCGCAGATGATCGGCCTCGGTGTGGCGGCCGAAGATTTCGAAGAGTTGGTCTGGCGCGGCGCACGTCTGTTGCGGCAGGCCGACTGCGTGAGCAACGGTTTCTCCGCCGTGCTGCAGCAGGTTGAAGCGCTGCCCCTGGGCGATGGCCTGTGGTGGCTGCACAGCGAGCAGACGGTGAAGCGCCCGGGCCTGGCCTTCGTCACCCCGGACAGACCGCTGCGCTATCTCGGCCAGCCACTCAATGGACTGTTCTGCCTGGCCAGCCTCGGTGAGGCCCATCAAGCCCTGCTCGAACGCCTGTGCGCGTTGTTGATCGAAGGGCGTGGCCATGAACTGGGGCGCGCCACCAGCAGCCGCAAGGTCCTCGAAGTGCTCGGTGGTGAAGTGCCCGCCGACTGGCCCAGCGCGCGAATTGCGCTGGCCAACGCCCATGGTTTGCATGCGCGGCCGGCGAAAATCCTCGCGCAACTGGCAAAGAGTTTTGACGGTGACATCCGCGTGCGGATCGTCGATGGCCACGACAGCGCGGTGTCGGTAAAGAGCTTGAGCAAGTTGCTCAGCCTCGGCGCCCGTCGGGGGCAGGTCCTGGAAATCATCGCCGAACCGGGCATCGCGGCTGATGCGTTGCCGGCCTTGTTGGCCGCCATCGAAGAAGGCCTCGGTGAAGAAGTCGAACCGCTGCCGCCGGTAAGCCAGGCGCGCGAAGTCGTCGCCGATATGGCCGAAGTGGTGCTCGCCCCGGTGTCAGGCAGTGTGGTCCAGGCGATTGCCGCCGCGCCGGGGATCGCCATCGGCCCGGCGCATATTCAAGTGCTGCAAACCATCGATTACCCGATGCGCGGCGAGTCCGCTGGCATCGAACGTGAGCGCCTCCAGCAAGCCTTGGCGCAGGTACGCCGTGACATCCAGGGCCTGATCGAGCGCAGCAGGAGCAAAGCCATCCGCGAAATCTTCATCACCCACCAGGAGATGCTCGACGACCCGGAACTGACCGATGAGGTCGATACGCGCCTCAAGCAGGGCGAAAGCGCCGAGGCGGCGTGGATGGCCGTGATTGAAGCGGCGGCCCGGCAGCAGGAAGCGTTGCAGGATGCCTTGCTCGCCGAGCGTGCGGCCGACTTGCGCGACATCGGGCGTCGGGTGTTGATGCAGCTCAGCGGCATCGAAACCCCGAGCGAACCGGATCAACCGTACATTCTGGTGATGGACGAGGTCGGCCCGTCCGACGTCGCGCGTCTCGATCCGGCTCGCGTGGCGGGGATTCTCACCGCCCGGGGTGGCGCTACGGCGCACAGTGCGATTGTTGCCCGGGCCCTGGGCATTCCGGCACTGGTCGGCGCCGGCCCCGGCGTGCTGCTGCTGGCGCCGGGCACGCCGTTGCTGCTCGATGGCCAGCGTGGTCGCCTGCATGTGGACGCTGACGCGGCGACCTTGCAACGCGCCACGGCCGAACGCGATACCCGCGAGCAACGCTTGAAGGCGGCTGCGGAGCGGCGCCATCAACCAGCGCTGACCACCGATGGCCACGCTGTCGAAGTGTTCGCCAACATTGGTGAAAGCGCTGGTGTGACCGGCGCGGTCGAGCAGGGCGCCGAAGGCGTTGGCCTGTTGCGCACCGAACTGATTTTCATGGCCCACCCACAGGCGCCCGACGAAGCGACCCAGGAAGCCGAGTACCGCCGCGTCCTCGACGGTCTGGCCGGGCGGCCGTTGGTGGTGCGTACCCTCGATGTCGGTGGCGACAAACCGCTGCCGTACTGGCCGATTGCGAAGGAAGAAAACCCCTTCCTCGGCGTGCGCGGCATTCGCCTGACCTTGCAGCGCCCGCAGATCATGGAAGCGCAACTGCGCGCCTTGCTGCGGGCTGCCGACAACCGGCCGCTGCGGATCATGTTCCCGATGGTGGGCAGCGTCGACGAGTGGCGCCAGGCCCGTGACATGACCGAACGCCTGCGCCAGGAAATCCCGGTCGCCGATCTGCAGCTGGGGATCATGATCGAAGTGCCGTCGGCGGCATTGCTGGCGCCGGTGCTGGCCAAAGAGGTCGACTTTTTCAGCGTCGGTACCAATGACCTGACCCAATACACCCTGGCCATCGACCGTGGCCATCCGACGCTGTCGGCCCAGGCCGATGGCTTGCATCCGGCGGTGCTGCAACTGATCGACATCACCGTGCGCGCGGCCCATGCCCACGGCAAATGGGTCGGTGTGTGCGGTGAGCTGGCGGCCGACCCGCTGGCGGTGCCGGTGCTGGTCGGCCTCGGGGTGGATGAGCTCAGCGTCGGGGCGCGCAGCATTGCCGAAGTCAAGGCGCGGATTCGCGAACTGGGCTTCACTCAGACTCAAACCCTTGCCCGCCAGGCACTGGCCTTGGGCAGCGCCAATGAAGTGCGCGCATTAGTGGAGGCCCTGTAATGGCCCGGATTCTTACCCTGACCCTCAACCCGGCGCTGGACCTGACCGTCGAGTTGCCGCGCCTTGAAGCCGGCCAGGTCAACCGCAGCGATGTGATGCACACCCACGCCGCCGGCAAAGGCGTGAACGTGGCGCAAGTGCTGGCGGACCTCGGGCATCAGCTGACCGTCAGTGGCTTTCTTGGCGAAGACAACCTGCAAGCGTTCGAAACATTGTTCGCCAAACGCGGTTTTGTCGATGCCTTCATCCGTGTTCCGGGCGAGACCCGCAGCAATATCAAACTGGCGGAAAGCGACGGCCGCATCACCGACATCAACGGGCCGGGGCCGCAGGTCAGCGAAGCGGCGCAGCAGGCCTTGATGGATCGACTGGAGCAGATTGCCCCGGGGCACGATGCGGTGGTGGTCGCTGGAAGCTTGCCGTTGGGCGTCAGCGCGCAATGGTTGCAGGCGTTGATCTTGCGCTTGAAGAGCCTGGGCCTGAACGTCGCCCTCGACACCAGCGGCGAGGCGTTGCGTGCAGCGCTCAAAGCGGGGCCGTGGCTGATCAAACCCAACACTGAAGAGCTGGCCGAGGTGCTGGACTGCGAGGTCGTGTCGGTCAGCGCCCAGGCCACAGCGGCGGAGCGATTGCACGCCCAAGGCATCGAGCATGTGGTGATTTCCCATGGTGCCGAGGGTGTGAACTGGTTCAGCGTCGGCTCGGCGCTGCATGCCACGCCACCCAAGGTCAGCGTCGCCAGCACGGTGGGCGCAGGTGATTCGTTGCTGGCGGGGATACTCCACGGTTTGCTCAGTGCCGATACGCCGGAGCAGACCTTGCGCACCGCCACGGCGATTGCCGCGATGGCAGTGACCCAGATCGGTTTCGGCATTGGCGATGCAGCGCAACTTGCGCAGCTTGAACAGGGTGTGCGCGTGCGTCCCCTGACAGAACAATAAGAGGGTTTGTCATGAAGTTAGCCATCGTTACGGCCTGCCCGAATGGCATGGTCACCAGTGTGCTGTGTGCCCGGCTGCTCGATGCCGCGGCCCAGCGTCAGGGCTGGAGCACCAGTGTCGAAGTCACCGATGCCGCGCATCCCGAAAAACAACTGTCGGCGGCCACCCTCGACTCGGCCGAGTGGGTGCTGCTGGTGACCAGCGCGCCGGTGGACATGTCGCGCTTTGTCGGCAAACGGCTATTCCAGAGCACTCCGGCCCAGGCCCTGCAGGACGTGGAAGCCGTGCTGCGGCGTGGAGCGCAGGACGCTCAGGTTTACGCCGCTGAAGAGACCGTTGTCGAACCGGTGGCGGTTGTCCAGAAC
This sequence comes from Pseudomonas sp. GL-B-12, assembly GCF_019955895.1. Lineage (NCBI taxonomy): Bacteria > Pseudomonadati > Pseudomonadota > Gammaproteobacteria > Pseudomonadales > Pseudomonadaceae > Pseudomonas > Pseudomonas sp. GL-B-12. The sequence continues at coordinate 208,261 of NZ_JAHBCX010000044.1, read as the reverse complement.
ACGCCGCGACTGGTGGCGGTCACCGCCTGCCCGACGGGCGTAGCTCACACGTTCATGGCTGCCGAAGCCTTGCAGCAAGCGGCCAAGTGCCTGGGCTATGACTTGCAAGTGGAAACCCAGGGCTCGGTCGGCGCGCGCAATCCATTGAGCGCACAAGCGATTGCCGAGGCCGATGTGGTGCTGCTGGCGGCCGATATCGAAGTCGCCACCGAGCGTTTCGCCGGCAAGAAAATCTATCGCTGTGGCACCGGCATTGCCCTCAAGCAAGCCGAAGCGACCTTGAAAAAGGCCTTGGCCGAAGGCCAGCAGGAAAGCGCATCGAGCGCTGCCAAAACAACGGGCAAACAGGAGAAGACGGGCGTCTATAAACACCTGCTGACGGGCGTGTCGTACATGTTGCCGATGGTGGTGGCCGGTGGCTTGATGATCGCTTTGTCGTTCGTGTTCGGCATCACCGCGTTCAAGGAAGAGGGCACGCTGGCGGCGGCGTTGATGCAGATTGGTGGCGACAGCGCGTTCAAGCTGATGGTGCCGCTGCTGGCAGGCTATATCGCCTATTCCATCGCCGACCGTCCGGGCCTCGCGCCGGGGATGATCGGCGGGTTGCTGGCGAGCACCTTGGGTGCCGGTTTCATCGGCGGGATCATTGCCGGTTTTCTTGCCGGTTATACAGCCAGGGCGATCAATAAATATGCGCGTTTGCCGCAGAGCCTTGAGGCGCTGAAGCCGATCCTGATCATTCCGCTGCTGGCGAGTCTGTTCACCGGTCTGGTGATGATCTATGTGGTCGGCAAACCGGTCGCCGGGATGCTTGCCGGGCTTACGCATTTCCTCGACAGCATGGGCACCACCAACGCGATTCTGCTTGGGGTGCTGCTGGGCGGCATGATGTGCGTCGACCTCGGTGGGCCGATCAACAAGGCGGCCTATGCGTTCTCGGTGGGCTTGCTGGCGTCGCAGAGTTACGCGCCGATGGCGGCGACCATGGCCGCAGGTATGGTGCCGCCGATCGGCTTGGGCATCGCCACGTTCATTGCCCGGCGCAAGTTCGCCCAGACTGAGCGCGAAGCCGGTAAAGCGGCGCTGGTGCTGGGGCTCTGCTTCATTTCCGAAGGGGCGATTCCTTTTGCGGCGAAAGATCCGCTGCGGGTGATTCCGGCGAGCATCGCCGGCGGTGCGCTGACCGGTGCGTTGTCGATGTATTTCGGCTGTAAATTGATGGCGCCCCACGGTGGGTTGTTCGTGCTGGCGATCCCGAATGCGATCAACCATGCGCTGCTTTACTTGTTGGCGATTGTGGCGGGGAGCCTGTTGACGGCGGTGGTGTATGCGCTGGTCAAGCGGTCGGAGGCAGTGGAGTTGGCACTGGAGCCGGCCAGGGCCTGACACCATTAACTGTGGGAGCGGGCTTGCTCGCGAAAGCGGAGTGTCAGCAAAGCGTATTTCGGCTGACACGACGCCTTCGTCGGAACGCCGCCCGGAGCAAGCCCGCTCCCACAAGGGATCTGTGGTGTTGGGAAGATTTTTGTCATGCCAGGGTCATAGGTCCATGCTTTAGTTTTCCATTTCAGGGAGAACACCATGAGCGATTTCAACCTCGGGCGCCGTCGTGTCATGCAAGCGGTTGGCGCCGGGCTGTTGTTGCCGGGGCTGGCGCCGGCGGTGATCGCTTCGGTCAAGGATCGGCCGCAACTCACCGACGGCGTGCAGTCCGGCGACCTGCTGGGCGACCGGGCGATCATCTGGAGCCGCTGCGACCGCCCCGCACGGATGGTGGTGGAGTGGGACACCCGCAGCCTGTTTCCCAACCCCCGGCGATTCGTCTCGCCGCTGGCCGATGCGCGCACCGATTTCACTGCCCGGGTCGAACTCACCGGGCTGCCCGCCGAGCAGGCGATTTTCTATCGCGTGCAGTTTGAAGACGCCCAGAGCGGCGTCGCCAGCGAGCCCTGGTTCGGTCACTTGCGCAGCGTGCCGCAGGCCCGCCGTGACATCCGTTTTGTCTGGAGCGGCGACACCGTCGGCCAGGGCTTTGGCATCAACCCGGACATTGGCGGCATGCGCATCTACGAAGCAATGCGCCTGCGTCTGCCAGACTTTTTTATCCACAGCGGCGACACCATTTACGCCGACGGCCCGATCCCGGCACAGCTCACCACAGAAGGCGGCCGGGTGTGGCGCAACATCACTACCGAGGCCAAGAGCAAAGTCGCCGAAACCCTCGATGAGTATCGCGGCAACTATCGCTACAACCTGATGGACGAAAACATCCGTCGCTTCAACGCCGAGGTCCCGCAGATCTGGCAGTGGGACGACCATGAAGTGGTGAACAACTGGTCGCCGGGCAAGCAGCTGGATGCGCGTTACCAGGACAAAGATATCCACAGCCTGGTGGGCCGCGCACGCCAGGCCTGGCTCGAATACGCGCCGATGCGTTTGCAGAGTGGCGATGGCGGCGGGCGGATCTATCGCAAACTCGGTTACGGGCCGCTGCTCGATGTTTTTGTGCTCGACATGCGCAGTTATCGCGGGGCCAACGATGACAATCTGGGCGCTGAAAAACCCTTCCTCGGTCGTGAGCAACTGGACTGGCTCAAGCGCGAAATGCAGGCCTCGAACGCGCAATGGAAAGTCATCGCCGCCGACATGCCTATTGGCCTCGGCGTGCCCGACGGTGAAGTCAGCCCCGGTGTTGCGCGCTGGGAAGCCGTGGCCAACGGTGACCCCGGCCCGGCCCAGGGGCGCGAACTGGAGATCGCCGAATTGCTCGGCTTTCTGCGGGCACAACAGGTGCGCAATTTTCTGTTCCTGACGGCGGATGTGCATTACTGCGCGGCCCATCATTACCACCCGGATCGGGCGGCGTTTCAGGATTTCGAACCGTTCTGGGAATTCGTCGCCGGACCATTGAACGCCGGCAGTTTCGGACCGAACCAGTTGGACAAAACCTTCGGCCCTGAAGTGGTGTTCGAAAAAGCGCCACCTGCGCAGAACGTCTCACCGTTTGCCGGGTTTCAGTTTTTTGGCGAGGTGAATATCGATGGGCAAACGGGGGAGTTGAGCGTGGTGTTGAGGGATCTGGACGGGGTGTCTGTATTCGAGCAGAAGTTGCAGCCGGTTTGACCAGCACACGACCCCCTGTGGGAGCAAGCCCGCTCCCACATTGGGATGTGGTGAATCAGTACACGTCGCGGCGGTAGCGGCCCTGTTCGATCAGGCGCTCCACTTCGGCGGTGCCCAGCACTTCGTTGAGCACCTGGTCCACGCCCGACGCCATGCCTTGAAGGCTGCCGCAGATGTAGATCACCGCACCGTCCGCCAGCCACTTCTTGAGCTCGGCTGCCGATTCACGCAGGCGATCCTGTACGTAAGTCTTTTCGGCCTGGTCGCGGGAAAATGCCAGGTCGAGGCGCGCCAGATCACCATTGATCAGCCACTCCTCCAGCTCCTTTCGGCACAGGTAGTCGTGCTCGCGATGGCGCTCGCCAAACAACAGCCAGTGACGTTGCTGACCGTCGGCAATCCGGGCCTTGAGCAGGCTGCGCAACCCGGCCAGCCCCGTGCCATTGCCCAGCAGGATCATCGGCACCGGTTGGGCCGGCAGATGGAAACCACTGTTGCGCCGAACGCGCAAGCTAACGGAGCTGCCCACCGGCGCGTATTCGGTCAACCAGCCGGAGCCGACGCCGAGGTTGCCGTCGGCATGCACTTCCTGGCGCACGATCAATTCCAGTACGCCATCGGCCGGGATCGACGCAATGGAATACTCGCGCATGGCCAACGGCACGAGGGCTTCTGCCAGCGCTTGGGCGTGCAGCCCGACCAGATGGGCGCGGTTCTCCGGCAACTGGCGGCTGGCCAGGGCCTGTTCGAGGGTTTCTTCCAGGCCGTTGAGTTGCACCTTGGTTTCACCGTGGATCCCCAGGCCGTCGAGGAAATGTTCGATGGCCCAAGGGCAATTGCGCGGCATCACTTCCACCAGGTCGCCCGCCAGCCAGCTGCTGGTGGAAGGAGGCTTGAGGCCCAACAAGTACACCGGCGAACCACTGCTGTCCGGGTTGAGCAGTTCACGACGCAGCAGGGTCCAGTTGTCGTAGCTGGGCGCTTGCCAGGTATCCACGGGGGCCTGTCCGGTCAACAGGCCCAGTTGCTGCTGCCAGTGACGCAAGGCATAAGGGTCACCGCTGTCGACCTCCACCGGGGCGAACAGGGTCTTTGCGCCATGTTCGCCCAGCCAGGCGTGCAGGCGTTTGGCGAAACCGCAGAAGTGTTGATACTGCCGGTCGCCCAACCCAAGGACGGCGTAATTCAGGCGTCCCAGGCTCGGTGTCCGATCCAGTACCTTGCGCTCGAACCCGCGGGCGCTGTCCGGTGCTTCGCCGTCGCCGAAGGTGCTGACCACGAACAAGGCATTGTTCGATTCATGCAAGTCCTGCTCGCTGACATCTGCCAAAGGCTGCACTTTCACGGGCAAGCCAGCGGCCTGCAATTGCCCGGCGGTTTGCCATGCCAACTGTTCGGCAAAACCACTTTGGCTGGCGAAGCCGATCAGCCACGCCGGTGCGTCGCTGGCGGTTTGCACGAGATCTTTGCGCGCATCCTTGATCTGGCGTTTTTTGCGCCGACGATCCAGGTACAGCATCCAGCCGGTGACGAAGAACAGCGGCATGGTCAGCGCGGTGAGAGTCAGGATGATGCGCCCGACGATGCCGAAGTAACTGCCGACGTGCAGCGCATAGATGCTAGTCAGCAGCTGCGCCTTGAGGCTCTTGTCGCTGTAGCGATCAACCCGTTTGACCACGCCGGTGGCCGGGTCAAGGGTGATCTGGTTCAGGGCGCGGTCGTGAGGCGAAGTTTTCAGCAGGAAGTAAACGGTCGCTGGTTGGCCGGCCACTGGTGGCATGCGCACGTTATAGGAACTGAGTTGCGGACCGGCCGCGCTGTAGATGCTGCTCCACATCGCCGCGTAATCGGCCGTCGGTGCCGGACCGCTTGGCGCAGGGCCGCGTCCGCCGCGAACGTGTTCGCTCTGCGGTGAGTCGGAGAGCAACCGGGTCAGGCCCTTGTTGTACCACTCGTAGGACCAGGACAACCCGGTCAGTGCCGCTAGGAGGTAAAACACCAGGCACCAGGTGCCGGCCACCGAGTGCAGGTCCCAGTTGAAGCTGCGGCCCTTTTTCTTCCAGTCCAGGGTCAGCCAGGCACGCCAGCTTCTCCACTGGCGAGGCCAGCGCAGGTACAGGCCGGACAGGCAGAAGAACACCAGAATCAGCGTGCACGCGCCGGTGATCTGCCGACCCGTGTCGCCCATGGCGAGGAAGCGGTGCAATTGCAGCATCAGGCCGAAAAAGTCCTGGCCGGTAGCATCGCCGAGGAACTCGGCCGTGTACGGATTGAAGTAACGCATTTCGCCACGGCGTTCACCCGGCGGCGGGGTGAACCACACTTTGGCGGCGTTGCCGCTGTCGGTTTCCACCGTGAGCATCGAGACTTTTTTGCCCGACACGGCTTCGATTCGCTCCACCAGTTCGGCAGGCGGCAGCACACCGGCGACCTGTTTTTCGACCTGCAATACTGAAGGGTTGAGTGTGCTCAGGATTTCATCCTGAAACGACACCGCCGCCCCGGTGATGCCCATCAGGGCCAGGACCAGCCCGGCGCTGATGCCGAAAATCCAGTGCAACTGGAACAGGGTTTTCTTCAACACGTCGCTCGCCTTGTTCGTTCAAATTGATTCACCACGGCGCGCATTATGCCGTGGGGTTGTCGAGAAGCATTCTTTTTTACACACAAAAGCCCCGTTCATGTGGATGAACGGGGCCCGACCCACTGCCAATATCTGTAGGAGCCAGCTTGCTGGCGATGGTCGTCAACGATAACGCGGTAAACCTGATTCACCGCGTCGTTCTCGAGTCTCCCGCGAGCAATCGAGCGTCGACCGGCTGCTCCTACAGTTAGAAGTGGAAGTTGGTGCTCAGCAATGCGGTACGACCGGCCGCCTGGTTGGCGAAGTGAGTCGAGAACGCCTTGTCGTAGTAGGTTTCGTCGGTCAGGTTCTGCACGTTCAGTTGCAGGTCGACGTTTTTGCTCAGCTTGTAGGCTGCCATTGCGTCGTAACGAACGTAGGAATCAACCATGGTGGTGTTGGCAGCACTGCCGAACACGTCATCGACATAGAACGCACCGCCACCGATGGTCAGCCTTGGCGTGACCTGATAGGTCGTCCACAGGCTGGCACTGTTTTTCGGTGTGTTAGGCAGTTCGTTGCCGTTGTTGGCTTTGTTTGCCGGCAGGTCACCACCATCGATTTGCTCGCTGTCCATGTAGGCGTAGCCGGCGAAGACTTGCCATTTGTCGGTGAGCTTGCCGCTGGCCGACAGTTCGATACCTTGAACGCGGGTTTTGCCGACGTTTTCGAAGGTGGTGGTGTTGGTCTGCACACGAGCATTGTCTTTCTCGGTGCGGAAGATATCGGCGGTCAACGACAGGCGATCGTTCAGCAGATCCCACTTGGTGCCGATTTCGTAGTTCTTGGTGGTTTCCGGCTCCATGTCGCTGCTCAGCAGGTTGCCGTTGCGATCCGTAGTGCCATTCTGCGGGTTGGTTTCTACGCCTTCACCGAGGGTGTTGCCCGGTGGGGTGGCGGATGTTGCGTAGGAGGCATAGATGCTGCCGTTTTCCGCTGGCTTGTAGACCACGCCGAACTGGCCAGTGACGAATTCGCTGGTGTCCTTGCCTTTGGCGGCGGTGCCTTTGGTCACGACCGTGGCGCCGGAACCGTCAAAGGTGCGGTAATTGGTGTCGAAGTGGTCGTAACGCAGGCCCATGTTCACCAGCCACTGCTCGGACAATGTCAGGGTGTCGAACACATACAGCGCATAGGTGTTGGCCTTGGTGTCGGTGCCAGCGTAGTTGCGCGAGATGGCGCCGTTCCACGGATCATTCTGGTTCGGGTTGGACAGCGAGGTGCAGTTGTAACCGCTTGGCGCGCCGATCAGGGCCGGCGAGCAGTTGGTGGTCGCTGCTGCCGTTCCCGGGGTGGTGTCCGTGTTGACGTTGTACGAGGATTTTTCACTTTCCTCGTGGGTGTATTCGACACCGGTGGAGAAGCTGTTCTTGAACCCGGCGATGTAGACATCACCAAACAGGTCGGTCTGGTTGGTGGTGGTCTCAGTGTTGCTCACGCGGGTGTTCGCCCGACGCCAGACGCTGCCGTTGTTGACGTTGCCTTTACTGTCGTCAGGCTGGGTCAGGATGTAATCCTGCATGCTGGTGCCGTGACGCAGGGTGTTCTTGATGGTCAGCGAGTCGCTCAGGTCGTGCTCGATGGCGAAGGTCGCCGTGTCGGTGCGGGTCTTGCGGAAGTCGCGGTCGGTCAGGCCATAGAAATTGCTGCTGTCGCCGCCGTCATTCGGCTTGTCCGGGTTGGCCTTGGTACGCGCCGCCGAGCCTCCGGTCGGGATGCTGTACGGAATACCCGAGTCCGGCAGGTCGTTGCTTTCGAGATGGTAGTAGTCGAGGTTGACGCGGGTGTCGGTGCCCAGGCCGAAGGCCAGGGACGGTGCAACACCCCAACGATCGTAGTTGACGCTGTCACGTCCGGCGACGTTGCTCTCGTGGCTCAGCAGGTTCAGACGGCCGGCGGCGGTGTCGGTGAACTGGTAGTTGCCGTCGAAGGTGTAGCGCTGGGTCTGGTCGGAGCCCCAGGTGAAACCACCGTCGAGCGAATCGCCCAGGTGAGCTTTCTTGCTGACCAGGTTGATGCTGCCGCCGGCAGCGCCACGACCGCCGATGGCGGAGTTCGGGCCTTTGCTGACTTCGATCGATTCAACGGCGAAGATCTCGCGGCTCTGGGAACCGGTATCGCGCACTCCGTCCAGGTAGGTGTCGCCCTGGGCGTCGAAGCCGCGGATGAACGGACGGTCGCCCTGGGGGTTGCCACCTTCACCGGCACCGAAGGTGATGCCTGGAACAGTGCGCAGCGCGTCCTGCAAGTTGAGCGAGCCGGTGTCTTTCAGGACCTGTTGCGGAACAACGGTCACCGAGCGCGGCGTGTCGATCAGCGGGGCGGTGTACTTGGGCGAGGAGGCTTTCTCGACGTTGTAGGTTGTCTCGTCCTGGGCTTCGCCGGTGATGGCGGTGGCGCCCAGCGAAATCACATTGTCCGGTGCTTTTTTGTCGGTTTTTTCCGCCGCGAAAACCATGTGGCCCGCAGACCCGGCAGTAATCGCCATGCCGATGGCGGATGCGAGCAGACGTGGTGAACTGACCGGTACTTGTGGTTGTTGACGCGACATTTGAATTCCCCTCCCCAAGGATTTGAGGCCGCGGAATATAGGGTAAATAGGTATTCGTAACAATTGCGAAATATTACTATTCGCACTGAATTTACAATCTTTACAATTTAACCTTACGGTTTCTGCTGACTCATTCGTCAGATGTGTTTTACATAGGCAATAAGAATCAATACCATTGGCTCCCCTTTGTTTTCAGGTGCCTTTGTCATGCTGCTGCACATTCCCGGTCTGTTTGAAAAAGACGAGGTGCAGCGCATTCGCGAGGCTCTGGAACAAGCCGATTGGGCTGATGGCAAGATCACCGCCGGCTACCAGTCGGCGAAGGCCAAGCACAATTTGCAGCTACCTGAAGGGCATCCGCTGGCCAAGGAGATCGGTGCGGCGATGCTGGAACGACTGTGGAAGAATCCGCTGTTCATGTCGGCAGCGTTACCGCACAAAGTCTTTCCTCCGTTGCTGAACTGTTACACCGCCGGTGGCAGTTTCGACTTCCATATCGACAATGCAGTGCGTCAGCCCAAAGGCGGCATCGAGCGGGTACGTACGGATTTGTCTGCCACTCTGTTCTTCAGCGAGCCCGAGGATTACGACGGCGGCGAGCTGGAAATCCAGGACACCTTCGGCACCCAACGGGTGAAGCTGCCAGCCGGCGACATGGTGCTGTACCCCGGCACCAGCCTGCACAAGGTCAACGCGGTGACGCGCGGAACACGACTCGCCTCGTTTTTCTGGACGCAAAGCCTGGTGCGCGAGGACAGCCAGCGTGCCCTGTTGTTCGAGATGGACGGGGCTATTCAGCAACTGACCCGCGATGTGCCCGATCATCCATCGCTGATCCGTCTCACTGGCACGTATCACAACCTTCTGCGTCGCTGGGTCGAGGTGTAAGTGGCGGATTTTCGTTTACGCCGCGAGGAAATGCTCGACAGTGAGCGCCTGCGCTCCATGCTCGACGAAAGCCCGGCCCGCGCTGCCCAGGCCATCCTGATTGCCGCACGTGAAGGTGAGGTAGAGGCCCAGGCCTTGCTCGGGCAGATTCTGCTCGACGGGCAGGGCATCGCGCAGGACCAACCGCTGGCGCTGAGCTGGTTCGGCATCGCCGCGCGCCAGGGGCACCTGATGGCGCGCAACATGCTCGGTCGTTGCCATGAACATGGTTGGGGTTGTGTTGCTGATGCCTTGATTGCGGCGCGGCATTATCGGATCGCAGCTGAAGGAGGGCTGGATTGGGCGATGTACAACTTCGCCAATCTGCTGGCCACCGGGCGCGGTGTAGCCGAGGATCAGGCGCTGGCGCTTAGCTGGTATCGGCGTGCGGCGGACCTTGGCCATGCGAAGTCGATGAACCTGTTGGGGCGCTATCTGGAGGAAGGCCGATTTTGCCAGGCCGACCCGGATGCCGCTTTCGGGTGGTATCGACGTTCTGCCGAGGGTGGAGATTTCCGCGGGCAATTCAGCTATGCGGCTGTTCTGGCGCAGGACGGGAAAATCGAAGAGGCCTTGGTGTGGTTGCACAAGGCATTGGCGGCAGGGAACCTGAACTTCCTGCGCGTCAGCGGCGAGGCACTGTTACAGGCTCCTCACCCTGATCTGCAGGCGTTGGCGCCGCGCTTTCAACAGCGCGCCGTGCAATTGCAAAATCGGGCGCTGGTATGAGCATGTGGGTATGACAGTCATTGAGGCAAGCGAAAAGGCACCGCTCAGGCTTTTCGCTCGCATTAATCGAAGTTGCTGCAATCAACCGGATCGAAACCGGTTTAGCTCTTCCATTGTCCGCGCAGAGACTTCAAATGCTTCCTGAAAATATCTGAATGTTCGATGAAGCGTTTAACAACCGACTCGAGATCGTCGTTCCCGTCATGTTCGGTAAGTTCCAGGAATTTATTAATGGCGTCTGCGAGAACACTCAATTCTTGCGTATAGGATTCTCTGGGTGTTTGTACGGATTGGAATTCCTCCACCTGATTTTTTTGATCTTGTAGGATTTTTATATCTTGATTGATGCGAGCCAGATTGCGGCGACGGTCGTCCAGTTGTTTTTGAATCTGGCTTCTGGCCTGGATCAGGTTGTCATATTTTATTCTGTCACTGATTAAGTTGAGGATCTTGCCAGCGGCAGTAATGCCTGCCTTGACAAGTTCGACTTGAGGGGCGGACAGGTTGAGGGTGGCGAGCCTTTCAGCAGTTAGAAAAAACTCCTTGATGAGTGAGAAGGTGTCTGTCGCCTCAATGAGTTTTATCGCCTCGTTCAGTTCTGATTCGTCTTTGACCAGTCGTGCTATTGCGCGTTCTTCTTCTGGAATATACGGAGTGGCGTCGCTGATTGAAGTTTCCAGCTCCTTGATTCGATACTGGTTGTCGCTGAGTGTCACTGCTTTCAGATTTGTCAGGTTGTTGTCCAATGCAATAAAAAGCTTTAATGTTTCGGATGTCCCGCCTTCAATTAAAGTTTTAATTTCTTTGTAAAAGCTGTCTATCGCCTCCTGCTGTTCCGGTGTGGGTGTTTCTAGTTTCAATTTTTCAATGGTGGTATGAAAGCGTTGAATTTCTTCAATGGGTAATGCCGTGGGGATCAGGGTCAGGCTGCTGAGTGCCTGCTTGTCGGTTGAATTTAATTCCTCTTGGAGCGAGTCTAATTGTTCCCTGAGTACGGGTAGATAAATGGTGCTCAGTGTACGGATTTTATAATTGAGTGCTTCTCTGCTCTCCTTGATTTTTTTCATATCGGGCGCGGGATATTGAAATGAGGTGTCTAGTGTATGTACGGTCATGATTATCCTGTCTTTAAAAAGGAAGATTAATGGTATGGGGGTAAGTTTGAACTTGCGGAGTTCAGGCGTTGCGGGTGGCTTTGTTAAAGGCTGTCAATAAATCGCCCGCCTGTTTTTTTATCGCCGACCAGTTATCCATCATGGTGGTTAGCCTGGTAACAAAAGACACTAGGTACATGGCGTTGGTGACGCCATCGAGTTTTTTGCAGGACGAGTCGACATAAGCCTGTATCAGCTCCCAGAGGCTTTCGAGGTTCGATGAACTGCCAGCAGCATCTTCAATCCTGATTTGCAGGTCCTGGAGGCTGGTTTCGAATGCCCGCAGCGATGCGAGGATCTTATTGGAGGTTGCAATTTTTGTTTCGATTTCACGTCCTTCAGTTGTTAGCAGATCCAGTTCATTTCGAGCCTTTTTGGCCTTGGCTCCATAGATTGTAGAGGTAACGAGAAAGCCGACTGCGCCACCAAAGAGTCCCCACCATTTGCTCTCGGAGTATTCTTCGATTTCCGCCAGTTTTTCGTTGATACGCTGGTTGAGGATGTCGAGCCGGTCATTGAGCAGTTTTATTTCTTCGTTGAAGTTATTGCTGTTGCAAAGGGCTATTTTTAAACCCAACGCCGGCTTCAGCGAATTGCTGATTTCACGTTTGAATTCGGTGATCTGAGCTTTGGTGATCTGTGTGCTGGCGCTGTGTTCGGTGATGACGGTTTTGAGCTCGTCAACTAACTCCAATAATGCCGGGATTTTTTGCTTCTCATCTCCGGTTAATTGAATTTCCGGCAGATTGTCGATCTCCTCTGGGCTCAGGCTGCCGATTTTTCCGACTCCACTGATGTAGCTGGGTAGTGTCTTCAGGTAGTTGGTGATGGATTGACCGCTTGAAGTGAAATTGTCGGCAAATACATGAAGGTCCGAACCAACTCTCTTCATGTTTGATTCTAATGGCGACCAGGTTTCAGCATGATTTCTCATGGATTTATACAAATTTTGCATATCGGCAGATTTAAGCCCGGCGATATTCAGTTGGTCGTACTTGTGTATCTGTTCTATTTCATCAATTTCGATAGGTAGTGCCAGTCCGGCATTGACGTAGCGTTTGATTTTTCTGACGTCATCGTGTGTAACCAATAATCCTCGTTCACGCTCGACACCTTCGAGGGTGCCGGAAACGGCCCCCATGAAATCCGATGTCAGTGAGTTAAGTTCTTCGGCGGTAATGATCTGTTCCTGAGTGGCTAACATGAAAATCCCTTTTATGTTTTTACGTAATGGAGATGATTGTTGTCGCCACTGAAAAAGTAATGGTGGTTGTGGTTAAAGTTAAGTCTGGAAGGTTTTCAATGTGTGTCGGGCAGGGAATTAAACTTTGCAGTTTTGCTGTTTCTATTAGATAAGATGAAGCTTTCTTATATTGAAACTTAATGTGTTTTAAAGTTGCTTTGAAGTCGTTTTAAAGAGGAAATGGTAGAAATAAAAAAGGCCTGTGATTGCTCACAGGCCTTTCTTGTACAGCGGGCAGGATTTAAACGTAGAACGATTTCAGCGGCGGGAAGCCATTGAACTCAACCGCGCTGTAACTGGTGGTGTACGCACCGGTCGACAGCCAGTACAGGCGATCACCGATGGCCAGGTTCAGCGGCAGGCCGTACTTGTAGTTTTCGTACATGATGTCGGCGCTGTCGCATGTTGGGCCGGCGATGACCACTTCTTCCATTTCGCCTTTCTTCTCGGTCCAGATCGGGAACTTGATGGCTTCGTCCATGGTTTCGATCAGGCCGGAGAACTTGCCCACATCCGTGTACACCCAACGCTCTACCGCGGTACGGGATTTACGCGCGACCAGCACCACTTCGCTGACCAGGATGCCGGCGTTGGCTATCAACGAGCGCCCTGGTTCCAGGATGATTTCCGGCAGGTCATCACCGAAGTCTTCCTTCAGGAAGCGGATGATTTCCTCGGCGTAGGTTTCCAGGCTGTTGGTGCGGGTGATGTAGTTGGCCGGGAAGCCGCCGCCCATGTTGATCAGCTTCAGGTGAATGCCGTCTTCTTCTTTCAAACGCTCGAAGATCACTTTGACCTTGGCGATCGCCGCGTCCCAGACGCTGATGTCGCGCTGCTGCGAGCCGACGTGGAATGAGATGCCGTAAGGCACCAGGCCCAGGTCGCGAGCGAGGATCAACAGGTCCATGGCCATGTCGGTCTGGCAGCCGAACTTGCGCGACAGTGGCCAGTCGGCGGTGGTCGAGCCTTCGGTCAGGATACGTACGTAGACTTTCGAACCCGGTGCGGCCTTGGCGATGTTGCGCAGGTCGGCTTCGGAGTCGGTGGCAAACAGGCGCACGCCCTTCTCGTAGAAGTAGCGGATGTCCTTGGATTTCTTGATGGTATTGCCGTAGCTGATCTGGTCGGCGCTGACGCCGCGATCCATCACTTTGTCCAGTTCGTAGATCGAGGCGATGTCGAAGCTCGAGCCTTTCTCCTTGAGCAGGTCGATGATCTCGACAGCCGGGTTGGCCTTGACCGCGTAGTAGACCTTGGCGAATTCGAAACCGGCGCGCAGGTCGTCATAGGCCTGGCTGATCATCGCGGTATCGATCACCACGAACGGGGTTTCTTGCTTGTCGGCGAACGCCTTCATTTTTTGAAAGGTTTCGCGCGCGAAATAGTCTTCGACCTGGATCGACATACCTGGGAGCTCCTACTGGCAAACGTTAGTAATCAATGGGTGCGAGGGTGTGTCATCAATGAATTCGCGAGTACGTTGCGCCTGAGCGCGTGCCAGACAAGGCGCAGGCCGCCGCTAATGGCCACTCCATTCGCAAGGCCTGCAACGCAGCATGGCGCGCGCTCAGGCACAACCCGAAGGGCCGGGCCTGCTTTTGCGCAGGGCTGCGTTACTCGTACCTTATTTGGAACAACCAAACTTCGGTCCTCGCGCCTTGCCCTGCGCAAAAGCAGGCTCCGGCGTACTCGTGAATTCATTGATGACACACCCTCCTGAACGTCCTCCGTATCCCCACTTTGGTTCGCCTACTTCCCAAGGCATGTCGCCGAAAGCAAAAAGGCCATGGGAAGTGCAGCTTTCCCTTGGCCTTGCTGTCTCGTCGTCAGTACTTGAGCCGGATGGATCGTTTCCAGCATGGACGTTCGGCGCGAACTTTAGGGCGTGAGGGGCTTGAGATCAACAAAAAATGTCGCGTTTTTGCACTCTTCTGACGCGCGTTACGAGCATCACTCTTTGTAACCGACACAGATGACAGTCGGATGTTCCCGAAGAATATTGAAGTGTTAAAAATACCTGCACGTTCGACGCTTTTGTGCGCCAAGTCGCTAGTAACTACGATAGCGTCAATATCGGCGACGTTGGCTGCGAAAAGGTAGGCTGAGGGGGGATTTGACTATTTCAGAGCGTGTTTCCGGATAGCTTTTACAGACGCTACTGTTGATATTTTTTTCCGGCCTGCGAATCACTGGAAAATCGCACAGAACCTGTGGGAGCGAGCCTGCTCGCGATGACATTTTCACAGCCGACATCGTCATTGACTGACATTTCGCCATCGCGAGCAGGCTCGCTCCTACAGGTTTTGTATTTTTACTGTGTGATATGAGCTGTCAGGCGACCACCGCCTCAGCAGGCGACACAATATTCGTCTTCATCCCGCGCGAACGACCGGAGCTCAAGTAAGCCGCAATCGACTCCTGCGTGACCTCGCCAAGAAACACCCGCTCGGCATCCATCACCGGCAGCCACGCCCGATTGAACTCGTACATGCGCGACAGCAGGATGCGCAAATGTTCGTCGTACGCCGCCGTGGCATTGAACTCGCGTTGGTACTGTGCGCAGGTGCCGGTCTGACGGTGCAGGTCACGACGTCGTACATAACCCAGGGCTTTATTCTCGGCACAAGTCACCACCACGTAGCGTCGGTCATGCTCGTCCATCAACTCCAGCGCTTCGGCCACCGGGGTATGCGGGCTGACGGAGGGCGCGTTGTCCGCCGCATCTTCAGCTTTCACCAACAGCAGACGCTTGAGCGTGCTGTCCTGGCCGACGAAGTTGCTGACAAACTCATCCGCCGGATGCGCGAGCAGAGTGTCCGGGTGATCGATCTGCAATAGCTTGCCGGCGCGGAAGATCGCGATCTTGTCGCCGAGCTTGATCGCCTCGTCGATGTCATGGCTGACCATGATCACGGTCTTGTTCAGCGCCCGCTGCATTTCGAAGAATTCGTTCTGGATCATCTCGCGGTTGATCGGGTCGACCGCACCGAAGGGTTCGTCCATCAGCAACAGCGGCGCATCGGCGGCCAGTGCGCGAATCACGCCGATCCGCTGTTGTTGGCCACCGGACAATTCTCGTGGATAACGATGCAGATACTGCTTGGGTTCGAGCTTGATCATGCTCATCAACTCGCGGGCGCGGTCGTGGCATTTCTGCTTGTCCCAGCCGAGCAGTTTCGGCACCACCACGATGTTCTCCTCGATGGTCATGTTCGGGAACAGACCGATCTGCTGGATCACGTAGCCGATGTTGCGACGCAGGGTCACTTCGTCGAGGCCGGTGGTGTCTTCGCCATTGATCAGGATCTTGCCCGAGGTCGGTTTGATCAGGCGGTTGATCATTTTCAGCGTGGTGCTTTTGCCGCAACCCGATGGCCCGAGGAACACGCAGATTTCGCCTTCATTGACGGTCAGGCTTACCGAGTCCACGGCTTTCACATCTTTGCCGTTGCTTTGGAAGGTCTTGCTGAGGTTTTGAAGTTCGATCATTTGAGCAGTCCTTTTGGAGTCAGCGAACGTTGCAGCCATTGCAGAAGCAGGTCAGCGAAGATGGCCAGCACACTGACCAGCACAGCGCCGACAATCAGCATCGACATGTCGCTGCGGCTGATGGAAGCGAGGATGAGTACGCCCAGGCCACCGGCGCCGATGGTGGCGGCGATGGTCATGACGCCGATGTTCATCACCACGGCGGTGCGCACACCGGCGAGGATCACCGGCACGGCGATGGGCAACTCGACCATGCGCAGGCGCTGACCGAAGGTCATGCCGATGCCGCGCGCGGCTTCGCGGATGCCCGGCTCGACGCTGGTCAGGGCCAGGTAGGTGTTACGCATGATCGGCAGCAGCGAATAAAGGAACACGGCCGTGATCGCCGGCATTGGCCCCAGGCCCTGGCCGAACTTGGAATAGAACGGTAGCAGCAAGCCGAACAGGGCAATCGACGGTACGGTCAGCAGCACCGTGGCGCTGGCTTGCAACGGACCGGCGAGGCTCGGAAAACGTGTCATCAGAATGCCCAGCGGCACGCCAACCAGAATCGCCAGGGTCACGGCGACACCGACCAGCGTGATGTGCTGCCAGGTCAAGTGAAGCACTTGTGCCCAGTCGGGATGGGAAAAGGCGTTGAGAAAATTCATAACGTCTGCTCCTCAGTTCAACGGATGCTGGCGCAGGAAATCTGCGGCAACGGATGAAGGGCTTTGGTGATCGACATCAACCCGCGCGTTGAGCTGGCGCATGGTTTCGTCGTCGAACAGGTCCGCCAATGGTTTGAGCTGTTCGGCGAGTTTCGGATGGGCATCGAGGTAGGCCTGGCGGACAACTGGCGCGGCGGTGTAGTCGGGGAAGTAGTGCTTGTCGTCTTCCAGCAACTTGAGCTTGAACGCGCTCAAGCGTCCGTCAGTGGTGTAGACCAGACCCGCAAATACCTGGCCGTTGCGCAGGGCGGTGTAGACGAGGCCGGCGTCCATCTGCCGGATGTTTTTACGGGTCAGGTCCATGTCGTAGCGCTTGACCATGCCAGCCAGACCGTCGGAGCGGTTGGCAAACTCGGTGTCCAGCGCCACCAGCGGATTGTCCTTGGCCTCGGCGCGCAATGTGCGATTGAGGTCGCTGATGGTGTGGACCTGCGGGTACTCGGCGGCGATGTTCGCCGGCAGCGCCAGCGCGTAGGTGTTGCTGAACTTCGACGGCGAGAGCCAGGTCAGGCCTTTCTTCGCGTCCAGCTCGGTGACCCGTGCCAATGACTGCTGGCTGTCGAGTTTTTCCGTGACGTGGTTGTAGGAAACCAGCGATACGCCGGTGTACTCCCAGACCATGTCCAGTTGCCCGCTTTCCTGGGCACTGCGGGCCAGGTTGCTGCCTAATCCACCGGTGACCTGAGCGTCGTAACCTTTGCTACGCAGGTATTGGGCGGTGATCTCCGCCAGCAGGGTCTGTTCTGTGAACACCCGGGCGCCGATGCGGATCAAGGGTTTGTCAGCGGCTTGGGCAAATCCTGCGAACAGCAGGACGCAGCCTAGTAAAAAGCTTGATGTTTTCATGATGATTCCTTTGCCGAGGCTTAAGACGGGCGCAAGCCGCGTTCGAGCCAGAGGCGACTGCCGAGTGTGACCACGCCGTCCAGCAACAAGGCCAGCAACGCGGTGCACGCAGCACCGAGCAGTAGCTGCGGCTGATTGTTCAGGGCAATGCCGGGGAATATCAGGCTGCCGAGACTGTTGGCGCCGATCAGGAACGCCAGCGGCGCCGTTCCGACGTTGATGGCCAATGCCACGCGCACACCACCGATGATGATCGGCACCGCGTTGGGCAACTCGACTTTCCGCAGCACCTGGAGCGGGGTCATGCCGATGCCGACGGCGGCTTCCTTGAGCGAACCCTGAACGTTTTTCAGGCCTTCATAGGTATTGCGCACGATGGGCAGTAGCGAGGCGAGGAACAGGGCGAAGATGGCCGGGCCGCTGCCAATGCCGAGGATACCGAGGGCTATGGCCAGAACGGCGAGGGGCGGAACGGTGTTGCCGATGTTGAAGAACTGCATGAAGCGTTCGGCGCGCCCGACCATGGACGGGCGGCTGAGGAGAATACCGGCAGGAATGCCCACGACAAGGGCGGCCAGCATGGAAGCGAGGACGAGAACCAGATGAGCTTGCAGGTAAAACAACAAATCGTCGCGGTAGTGTTCGATCGTGTTGATGCCGATCCATTGGATCAGCAGGGCCAGAAGGGCGAATACCAGCGCGCCTCCTATCAGCCCTTTGCCATAGTGGATAGCCACAGGCGGACTCCTTTTTTCAGTCGGCGAACACTTTTTCGTGTGGCAACGCCTTGCTTGGCTGCCGAAAAAATGTCGCGATAAGCAGCTCGAACAGGCCGGCAAAGCAGCGTGCAATCGAGCCATGAGCACAGCCTCGTCAGGCCGAATTGCAGGTGTTTCAGGCCCCCGACGAGTGGTCGTAACGGGGGAGTGGACGTCTCCGTGCTTTAAAATGTTCCCATCTGCGGCAGCATTTGGCCACCCCTAATATGCTCAACGGTTCGGTTCTTGGATCAACTTGGGCTATAATCTGCGCCCTTTTTTGAATCACCTGCCAGGCGATTTCCCATGACCAAACAGGCCGCCGAAGTCGCGAAACGCCGCACTTTCGCCATTATCTCCCACCCCGATGCCGGTAAGACCACCATCACCGAGAAGCTCTTGCTGATGGGCAAGGCGATTGCGGTAGCCGGTACGGTGAAATCTCGTAAATCCGATCGCCATGCCACCTCCGACTGGATGGAAATGGAAAAGCAGCGTGGTATCTCCATTACCACGTCGGTCATGCAGTTCCCGTATCGCGAACACATGATCAACCTGCTCGACACCCCGGGCCACGAAGACTTCTCCGAAGATACCTACCGCACCCTGACGGCGGTGGACTCGGCGTTGATGGTGCTCGACGGCGGTAAAGGTGTAGAGCCACGGACCATCGCCCTGATGGACGTCTGCCGTCTGCGTGACACGCCGATCGTCAGCTTCATCAACAAACTCGACCGTGACATCCGCGACCCGATCGAACTGCTCGACGAAATCGAAGCCGTCCTCAAGATCAAGGCCGCGCCGATCACCTGGCCGATTGGTTGCTACCGTGACTTCAAAGGCGTGTATCACCTCGCCGATGACTACATCATCGTGTACACCGCCGGTCACGGCCACGAGCGCACCGAAACCAAGATCATCGAGAAGCTCGACTCCGATGAAGCGCGCGCCCACCTGGGCGACGAGTACGAGCGCTTCATCGAGCAGCTGGAACTGGTGCAGGGCGCCTGTCACGAGTTCAACCAGCAGGAGTTCCTCGACGGTCAACTGACCCCGGTGTTCTTCGGTACGGCACTGGGCAACTTCGGTGTCGACCACGTCCTCGACGCCGTGGTCGATTGGGCTCCGCGCCCACTGGCACGCGTGGCCAACGAGCGCACCGTGGAGCCGGTGGAAGAGAAGTTCTCGGGCTTCATCTTCAAGATCCAGGCGAACATGGACCCGAAACACCGCGACCGTATCGCCTTCATGCGTATCTGCTCCGGCAAGTACGAGAAAGGCATGAAGATGCGCCACGTGCGCACCGGCAAGGACGTGCGTATCGGCGACGCGCTGACCTTCTTCTCCTCCGAACGTGAGCAACTGGAAGAAGCCTTCGCTGGCGACATCATCGGTCTGCACAACCACGGCACCATCCAGATCGGCGACACCTTCACCGAAGGCGAAGTCCTGGGCTTCACCGGTATCCCGCATTTCGCCCCGGAACTGTTCCGCCGCGTACGCCTGAAGGATCCGCTGAAATCCAAGCAACTGCGTCAGGGCCTGCAACAGCTCGCCGAAGAAGGCGCGACCCAGGTGTTCTTCCCGGAGCGCAGCAACGACATCATCCTCGGCGCCGTCGGTGTGCTGCAGTTCGATGTGGTCGCCAGCCGTTTGAAAGAGGAATACAAGGTCGAGTGCTCCTACGAGCCGATCACTGTTTACTCGGCACGCTGGATCGAATGCAGTGACAAGAAGAAGCTTGAGGAATTCTCCAACAAGGCTGTGGAAAACCTGGCACTGGACGGCGGTGGTCACCTGACCTACCTGGCACCTACGCGGGTCAACCTGGCCCTGATGGAAGAGCGCTGGCCGGACGTGAAATTCCGTGCTACCCGTGAGCATCATTAAGCGTTGAGTTGAAATACCCAAAACCCCGTTTGCGAAAGCAGCGGGGTTTTTTATTGCCTGGCGCGTTCTCCTGTGGGAGCAAGCTCGCTCCCACAGGGTTCTTCGGTGTTAGCTGAAACGGGAATAGCCCCTATTCCAAACCAATCTCCCAACCCACTGCATTTTCCCCCGCTCGACAGCGTCCAATCTGGAGAACCCGGCTGATCGGAACTAGATTTGACTCAGCGCCAGACAGGCACTCAACGAAAGGAAGGAATCGGCTATGAACAGGTTGTTTCGCGTTTTACTGCTGTTGAAGGTGTTGGTGATGCTCTCGCTCGGGACTTCGATGGCGTGGGCCGAGTGCACCAACCACGGTGAGCAGGCTTCGAGCGGGCAGGCGGGTTATGCGGGGCTGATGCTCGCCAAGTCCGAATCGGAACCGGGAGATCAGGGGCAGGGTGGTGCTGACAACGACGATGACTCGACCACCGACGAGCCGGACTCCGATGAGGAAGAGGGCGACAGCCAGACGTAGTCGCTCGATGGCGGGCAAAAGAAAACCCCTTCTACCTGACTGATGCGCAATCGAGGCGGAAGGGGTCGGGTTAACGCATCAGGATTTTGAGCAACTCAATCCCTGTGGGAGCGGGCTTGCTCGCGAAGGCGTCATTCCAGTCAACATCAATGTCGACTGACAGATCGCTTTCGTCGGAACGCCGCCCGGAGCAAGCCCGCTTCCACATTTTTTATGCCGCGCCGTCGAGGAATTGCTCGGCGTAGTGGCAAGCCACCTGGCGGCCAGCGAGCAGGCGCAGGGCCGGCTCTTCAGTGCTGCAACGCTCGGTGGCATATGGGCAGCGCTTGTGGAAGGCGCAGCCGGACGGTGGGTTCAGCGGGTTGGGCAATTCGCCGACGATCTTGATTTTCGGCTTGTTCGGATCCGGGTGGATGGCCGGCGTCGCCGACAGCAGCGCCTGGGTGTAGGGGTGCAGAGGACGGGAGTAAATGTCCTCTTTCGTGCCCATTTCCACCGGGCGACCGAGGTACATCACCATCACATGGTCGGCAACGTGGCGTACCACCGCCAGGTTGTGGGAGATGAACACGTAGGCGGTGTTGAACTCTTGCTGCAAATCCATGAACAGGTTGAGCACCTGCGCCTGAATCGACACGTCCAGCGCCGAGGTCGGTTCGTCCGCCACCAGCACTTTCGGTTGCAGCATCATCGCCCGGGCCAGGGCGATCCGCTGGCGCTGACCGCCGGAGAACATGTGCGGATAACGCTGGTAGTGCTCGGGCCGCAAGCCCACCTGCTTCATCATCGCCTGGACTTTCTCGCGACGTTCCGCGGCGCTCAGGTTGGTGTTGATCAGCAACGGCTCGGCGAGCTGATCACCGACTTTCTGCCGTGGGTTCAGCGAGGCGTACGGGCTCTGGAACACCATCTGCACGTCTTTGCGCAGTTGTTTGCGCTGGGCCTTGTCGGCGCCGGCAACTTCCTGCCCGGCGATTTTCAAGGAGCCGGAGGACGGCTCTTCGATCAGGGTCAGGGCACGGGCCAGGGTGGATTTGCCGCAACCCGACTCGCCGACGACAGCGAGGGTCTTGCCGGCTTCCAGTTCGAACGACACGCCGTTGAGGGCGCGCACGGTGGCGTGACCCTTGAACAGGCCACGGGACACCTCGTAGTGACGGGTCAGGTCGCGGGCGGTAAGAACGACGGCCATTACGCCACCTCCTGGTTCAGCGGGTAGAAGCAGCGAGCGAGGCTGTTGCTTTTCTGGTCAAGGGCCGGACGTTGTTGACGGCAGTTGTCTTTCACGTACGGGCAGCGCGGCGACAGCAGGCAACCCTGCGGACGGTCGTAGCGACCGGGAACGATGCCCGGCAGGGTCGACAGGCGCGAGGCGCCCAGGCTGTGTTCCGGAATCGCCTTGAGCAGCGCTTCGCTGTACGGGTGCGCCGGGATGTCGAACAGTTGCGGCACCTGACCGACTTCGACCGCTTGGCCTGCGTACATCACGCACACGCGCTGGGCGGTTTCGGCCACGACGGCGAGGTCGTGGGTGATCAGCACCAGGCCCATGTTCTGCTCTTTCTGCAATGCCAGCAGCAGATCCATGATCTGCGCCTGGATGGTTACGTCCAGTGCGGTGGTCGGTTCGTCGGCGATCAGCAGTTTCGGTTCACCAGCAATCGCCATGGCAATCGCGACACGCTGGCTCATACCGCCGGACAGTTGATGCGGGTAGGCGTCCATACGGCTGGCGGCACCCGGGATCTCAACTTTTTCCAGCAGTTCGATGGCGCGCTTGCGGGCCGCCTTGCCGGACATTTTCAGGTGCAGGCGCAGCACTTCTTCGATCTGGAAGCCAACGGTGTAGCTCGGGTTCAGCGCGGTCATCGGATCCTGGAAAACCATGGACAGGTCTTTACCGACGATCTGCCGACGCTGGCGATTGTTGAGCTTGAGCATGTTCTTGCCGTCGAAATTCAGGGCGTCAGCAGTGACGATCCCCGGATGCTCGATCAGGCCCATCAGCGCCATCATGGTCACGGACTTGCCGGAACCCGATTCGCCAACGATGGCCAGCACTTCGCCCTTGTCCACTTGCAGGTCGAGGCCATCGACCACTGGCGTGGCGTTTTTGTCGCCGAAGCGAACGTTGAGATTCTTGATTTCTAACAGTGACATGGGAATCTCCTCAGGCGGCGTTCTTGAGTTTCGGGTCCAGCGCGTCGCGCAGGCCGTCACCCATCAAGTTGATTGCCAGCACGCTGAGCAAAATGGTCAAACCAGGCAGGCTCACGACCCACCAGGCGCGTTCGATGTAGTCGCGAGCCGAAGCCAGCATGGTGCCCCACTCAGGGGTTGGCGGTTGTACGCCAAGGCCGAGGAAGCCCAGTGCGGCGGCATCGAGGATCGCCGAAGAGAAGCTCAGGGTGGCCTGAACGATCAGCGGCGCCATGCAGTTAGGCAGCACGGTAACGAACATCAGGCGCCATAGGCCGGCACCGGCCAGGCGCGCGGCGGTCACGTAGTCGCGGTTCAGCTCGCCCATCACCGCAGCGCGGGTCAGACGAACATAGGACGGCAACGAAACCACGGCGATGGCAATGATGGTGTTGATCAGGCCAGGGCCGAGGATGGCGACAATCGCCACGGCCAGCAGCAGCGACGGCAGGGCCAGCATGATGTCCATCAGACGCATGATGGTCGGGCCGAGAATCCGCGGGTAGAACCCGGCGAACAGGCCCAGGAGAATCCCCGGGATCAGCGACATCACCACCGACGACAAACCGATCAGCAACGACAGGCGCGAACCATTGATCAGACGCGACAGCAGGTCGCGGCCCAGTTCATCGGTGCCGAGCAGGAACTGCAACTGTCCACCTTCCAGCCAGGCTGGCGGGGTCAGCAGGAAATCGCGGTACTGCTCGCTCGGGTCGTGGGGGGCAACCCACGGGGCGAAGATCGCGCAGAAAATCACCAGCAGCATGAACATCAGGCCGGCGACGGCACCTTTGTTCTTGGAGAACGCTTGCCAGAATTCTTTGTACGGTGACGGGTACAGCAGGCTTTGATCGACTGCTACCGATGGAATTGGAGTGGTCATGTTCATGATCTCAGCGCTGATGACGGATGCGTGGGTTGGCAAAGCCGTAGAGGATGTCCACTACGAAGTTGACCACAATCACCAGGCAGGCGATTAACAGGATGCCGTTTTGCACGACGGGGTAATCCCGGGCGCCAATGGCTTCGATCAGCCATTTGCCGATGCCCGGCCACGAGAAGATGGTTTCGGTCAGGACCGCACCGGCCAACAATGTGCCGACTTGCAGGCCAACCACGGTCAGTACCGGAATCAACGCGTTACGCAGACCGTGCACGAACACCACGCGCGACGGCGACAGGCCCTTGGCCTTGGCGGTGCGGATGTAGTCCTCGCGCAGTACTTCGAGCATCGACGAACGGGTCATCCGCGCGATCACCGCCAGCGGGATGGTACCCAGCACGATGGCCGGCAGGATCAGATGGTGCAGGGCGTCGAAGAAGGCGTCCGGCTCGCCGGCCAGCAGGGTGTCAATCAGCATGAAGCCGGTGCGTGGCTCGATGTCGTAGAGCAGGTCGATGCGCCCGGAAACCGGGGTCCAGCCCAGGCTCACCGAGAAGAACATGATCAGGATCAGGCCCCACCAGAAGATCGGCATCGAGTATCCCGCCAGGGAGACACCCATCACCCCATGGTCGAACAGGGATCCTCGCTTGAGTGCCGCGATCACTCCGGCCAAGAGGCCCAGGACACCGGCGAACAACAGCGCGGCCGAGGACAGTTCCAGGGTCGCGGGGAATAGGGAGGTGAACTCGCTCCACACGCTTTCACGGGTTCGCAGGGATTCACCGAGATCGCCGTGGGCCAGTTTGCCGATGTAATCCAGGTACTGGGCATACAGGGGTTTGTTCAGACCTAGGCGTTCCATTGCCTGAGCGTGCATTTCCGGGTCGACTCTGCGTTCGCCCATCATGACTTCCACGGGGTCGCCAGGGATCATGCGAATCAACGCGAAAGTCAGCAAGGTGATGCCGAAAAACGTGGGGATCAGTAACCCCAGTCGGCGGGCAATAAAACTAAACATCGTGTGTTGTACCTCATCAGCCGGTTAGGCGTGCCCGGCATGCCTGGGTCAGGAATGCCGGGAGTTTTCTTATTACTTCACCTGGGTGGTGGCGAAGTTATTGGTGGTGAGTGGGCTAATGTTGTAGCCCTCTACGTTGTTGCGCATTGCGGTAAACATTCTAGTGTGTGCCATGCTGATCCACGGCTGGTCCTGGTTAAAAATAACCTGGGCCTGTTCGTAGAGCGCTGCGCGCTCGGCCGGGTCGGTTTTTTCGCGAGCCTGGTCGATCAGGGCCTGGAACTTGTCATTGCACCAGCGTGCGTAGTTTTCGCCGTTCTTGGCCGCCTCACAACTGAGCATAGGCGTCAGGAAGTTATCCGGATCGCCGTTATCGCCCGCCCATCCGGCGGAAACCATGTCGTGCTCGCCGTTTTTCGCGCGCTTGAGCATTTCGCCCCATTCCATCACGCGAATGTCGATCTTGATCCCGACCTTGGCCAGGTCGGCCTGCATCATCTGCGCGCCGAGCATCGGGTTCGGGTTGGTCGGACCGCCACCATTACGGGTGAACAGGGTGAAGGTGGTGCCTTCCGGTACGCCGGCTTCCTTGAGCAGGGCGCGAGCCTTGTCCAGGTCATGGGTCGGGTTCTTCAGGCTGTGGTTGTAGCCCAGCAGGGTGTCCGGGTACGGATTGACCGCAGCGGTTGCATTGCCTTTACCGAACAACGCATTGACGTATGCCTCTTTGTCGAAGGCGATGTCGATGGCTTTGCGCACCCGCACGTCACTCATGTACTTGTGGGTGGTGTTCATGGCGATGTACGAAACGGTCATCGCGTTTAGTTCATCGACTTTCAGCTTGTCGTCTTTCTTGATGCTCGGAATGTCATCCGGTTTCGGATACAGCGCGACCTGGCATTCGTTGGCCTTCAACTTCTGCAGGCGCACGTTGTTGTCGGTGGCGATGGCCAGGATCAGCGAGTCTGCCGGTGGCTTGCCACGGAAGTACTCCGGGTTGGCCTTGAAGCGAACCTGGGCGTCCTTGTTGTAGCGCTGGAAGACGAACGGACCGGTGCCAACTGGCTTGTTGTTGAGGTCGGCGGTCTTGTTGGTCTTGAGCAGCTGGTCGGCATACTCGGCGGAATAGATCGAGGAGAACGCCATGGCGATGTCGGCCAGGAACGGTGCTTCGCGACGGGTCAGGGTGAACTTGACCGTGTTGTCATCGACTTTCTCGACGCTCTTGAGCAGTTCCTTGAAGCCCATGCTTTCAAAGTACGGGAAGCCCACGCTCGACAGTTTGTGCCATGGATGATTCGGGTCCAGTTGGCGCTGGAAGCTCCAGACCACGTCGTCGGCATTCATGTCGCGGGTCGGCTTGAAGTAGTCGGTGGTGTGGAACTTGACGCCTTTACGCAGATGGAACGTGTAGCTCAGGCCGTCTTCGCTGATGTCCCAGGAGTCGGCCAGTGCCGGAATCACGTCGGTGGTACCGGGCTTGAAGTCTGCCAGGCGATTGAAGATGGTTTCGGCCACGGCATCGGCGGTGACTGCAGTCGTGTACTGGACCATGTCGAAGCCTTCAGGGCTGGCTTC
This sequence comes from Pseudomonas sp. GL-B-12, assembly GCF_019955895.1. Taxonomy (NCBI): domain Bacteria; kingdom Pseudomonadati; phylum Pseudomonadota; class Gammaproteobacteria; order Pseudomonadales; family Pseudomonadaceae; genus Pseudomonas; species Pseudomonas sp. GL-B-12. The sequence continues at coordinate 182,020 of NZ_JAHBCX010000044.1, read as the reverse complement.
CGTGCAAACCACCAGGGGTTTGGCCGAAACGCCGACAGCGACACTGAGCAACGCGGCCGCGATGGCCGCACGTAGGGGAAGCATTTTCATCAAGAACCCTCTGCAATCAGTTAAAGGACAAAAGTCTAACGGCCGATTCGTCATTGAATCAGCCGTCAGGCGCGCGCATTACAGGATGTTGAACGGAACCGTGGTCACGAGACGGAACTCGTTGATGCTGCCGTCAGCCTGGTTTTCGCTGGCACGGTGAGCGGTGTAGGTGCCGCGGATCGTGGTGGCCTTGAGCGGGCCGCTCTGCACGGCGTAGGTCGCGCCGATGCCGTATTCATAGTGGTGTTCGCCATCCTGGGACTGGATGCCGTCGTAACCCTTGCCTGCCACGCCGCCGTTGCCGGTGTAGTGAGTACCGTCGATACCCCAGCCGCGAGCCTGGTAGATGTTGAACTTCAGGCCTGGCACGCCGTATTCGGCCATGTTCAGACCGTAGGCAACCTGGAACGATTTTTCGTTCGGGCCGTTGAAGTCCGACAGCAGGGAGTTGGCCAGGTAGATGCCGTTGGTTTCGTGCAGGTAGTCGAAGTACTCGTTACCGTTCACTTCCTGGTACGAGAAGGTCAGGGTGTGGGCTTGGTGGGTCAGGCCGAACGACAGCGAGTAGGTGTCGTTGTCGATATCGCCGATCAGGGCTTTACCGGTTTCCTTGGTTTTGTAGTAGTTCAGGCCGGTGGTCAGGCTCAGTACCTGGCTATCGCCCAGTACGTGGGAGGCGCCGAAGTAGTACTGGTTCCAGATGTCTTCAGCCTGGGTCGCCCAGAGGCTGGTGGTCAGGCTGGCGAGCGGGGTGTAAGTGATACCGCCGGTGTAGACGTGGTCGGTTTCGACGATGCCGTTGGCGTATTCGGTGCGGAATTTGCGCTGGCTTTCTTCGGTACGCGGTGAGTTGCGGTCGAAGGTGGCCAGGTCGAAGGCCAGGTTGTTCAGCTCTTCGCTGTGGATGGCCACGCCCTGGAAGCTCGAAGGCAGCGCACGGTTACCGATCACGTCGACCATCGGGCTGCTGAAGTTCATGCGGCCGGCGGTCAGGGTGCTGTTGGAGATACGGGCCTTGACGTTGGCCAGGCCCAGTTTGCTCCACTGGCCTTGAGCGTCGCCGCCTTCCTTGGTCAGGGTACGGTTGTTGCCCGCGCCTGGACGAGAGCCCGGCGCGCCACCGTTGTTGGACGCCAGGTCTTTGCGGTCCCGGTCCAGGGCAACGGCGTTGTAGGCGGCGACTTCAGTACTGAAACCGACAGTGCCTTCGGTGAAGCCCGAGTTGTACTTGAGGATGGTGCCCTGGACCCAGTTGATCCGGCGATCGGTCGGGGTCGAAACGCCGTCCTTCTTGTAGGCGAACTTGGCGCCGCGTTGCAATTGCTCGTTGGCATACCAGTTACGCGTGGTGCCGGTGATCGACTGGCCTTCGACAAAGCCGGTGGCTTCGCTTTGGGCGCTTTTCTCGTTCACGGTAACCGGGGTGAAAGCCTGGCTTTGGGTTTCTGCGTAAGCCGTGGCGGTTACGCTGCTTATGGCCAAGGCCAATAACGCGGTGCTGCTCAGTTTCATGGGTAAAGCTCCTTACTTTCTTTTTTTATGCCGGTCTTTTTTTGTGATCCGGCTATTGGTTTAGAACTCATTCACGGCATCGCAAACGTTTGCTGTCAGCCAAATTGGCAAAAGACGGCAAAGCGTCTGCGTGAGGGCGGAAAATCCGCCCCCCGGCATTTCTGGCTAATCGGTTATTTTTCTATGCTGACACCCGAGAAAACGTTGCGACCGAACGGGCTCACTTTGAACCCTTCGATTTTGGCGCTCAGCGGCTGGTTGACCGTTGAGTGGGCGACGGGCGTGATCGGCACTTGCTGCTTGAGCAACTGCTGCGCCTGTTTGTAGAGCAGGGTGCGCTGGTCGCGGTCGGTGACGACCTTGGCCTGCTTGATCAGCTTGTCGTAAGCCGGATCACACCACATCGAGTAGTTGTTACCGCCAATGGCATCGCAGCTGTAGAGGGTGCCCAGCCAGTTGTCCGGGTCCCCGTTGTCACCGGTCCAGCCGATCAGGCTGATGTCGTGCTCGCCATTCTTGGTGCGCTTGATGTACTCGCCCCACTCATAGCTGACGATCTTGACCTTGAGGCCGATTTTCGCCCAGTCAGCCTGGAGCATCTCGGCCATCAACTTGGCGTTGGGGTTGTACGGACGCTGGACCGGCATGGCCCAGAGGGTGATTTCAGTGCCTTCCTTGACGCCGGCAGCCTTGAGCAGCTCCTTGGCTTTTTCCGGGTTGTAGGCGGCGTCCTTGATCGTGTCGTCGTAGGACCATTGCGTCGGCGGCATGGCGTTGACCGCCAGTTGCCCCGCGCCCTGGTAGACGGCATTGAGAATGCCTTGCTTGTTCACTGCCATGTCCAGCGCCTGGCGCACTTCGAGCTGGTCGAACGGTTTGTGGCGCACGTTGTAGGCGATGTAGCCGAGGTTGAAACCAGGCTTCTCGATCAGTTGCAGGGCCGGGTCGTTCTTCAGTGCGGTCACATCGGCAGGGCGCGGGTGCAAGGTGATCTGGCACTCGCCGGCCTTGAGTTTCTGCACGCGTACCGAGGCGTCGGTGTTGATGGCGAAAATCAGGTTGTCGAGCTTGACCCGGCTCGGGTCCCAGTAATGCTTGTTACCGGTGTAACGGATGTTCGAGTCTTTCTGGTAGCTCTTGAACACGAACGGCCCGGTGCCGATCGGCTTCTGGTTGATGTCGCTCGGCTTGCCTTCGGCCAGCAGCTTGTCGGCGTATTCGGCCGAAAGGATGGCGGCGAAGCTCATGGCGATGTTCTGGATGAACGCGGCGTCCACGCTATTGAGCGTAAAGACCACGGTCAGCGGCCCGGTCTTTTCGACCTTGGCGATGTTCTTGTTCAGGCTCATCCCGTTGAAGTACGGAAATTCTGTCGGATAAGCCTTACGGAAAGGTTGTTGCGGGTCGAGCATGCGATTGAAGGTGAACAGCACGTCATCGGCGTTGAAGTCGCGGGTCGGTGTGAAGTACTTGGTGGTATGAAACTTCACCCCTTCGCGCAGGTGAAAGGTGTATTTGAGGCCGTCCTCGGAAATATCCCAGCTCGTGGCCAGGCCCGGTACGACGTTGGTCGCACCTTTTTCAAACTCTGCCAACCGGTTGTACAGCGGCTCGGCAGCGTCGTTGTCGGTCGCAGTGGTGTACTGCGCCGTGTCGAAACCGGCGGGACTGCCTTCGGAGCAGAACACCAGGCTGTTGTTGGCGGCCTGGCTGATGGAAGTGGCAGCCAATAGGCCGGTGCCCAGCAATGCGGATAAAACCAAGGTATGGCGCATAACGCTCCCTTTTCTCTCAAAGTGTTGTCAATGAGCCGCCGTCCCGTACGCAGACGTAGAGGCATCACTGATTTCAAGCCACGCACGCAGCAGTAACCGATGACCCACGCATGCACTGGTCGGATCCCGACGGTATGAGCCACGGGTCCGGCAGTAAATGCGTAGAGTCCTAAAGACTCGTAGGAAATGGCAACGCGTCCTCGCCCGATGCTGTAGTCAGCTGCGGATTTGGATGTAGGCGAATTCCTGCTTTCTCGGTAGATAAAGCAACGGCGACGTCAGAAACGTCGCCGTTGCAAAACCTTATTTGCTGACGCTGACGCCGTAGAAGGAGTTCAAGCCAAATGGGCTGATCTTGAAGTCCTGCACGTTGGCGCGCATGGGTTGGAACACCGTCGAGTGAGCGATAGGTGTCATCGGCACAGCATCCTTGAGGACGTGTTGCGCCTGCTTGTACAGTTCGGTGCGTTTGCCTTGGTCCGAAGTGCGCTTGGCTTGCTTGACGATGTCGTCAAACTTCTTGTCGCACCATTTGGAGAAGTTGTTGCCTTCCAGCGAGTCGCAGCCGAACAGCACGTTCAGCCAGTTGTCCGGATCACCATTGTCGCCGCTCCAGCCAATCAGCATCGCCTGGTTCTCGCCACCTTTGGAGCGCTTGATGTACTCGCCCCACTCGTAGCTCTGGATCTTGACCTTGAGGCCGATCTTGGACCAGTCGGACTGCAGCATTTCTGCCATCAGTTTGGCGTTCGGGTTGTATGGACGCTGTACCGGCATCGCCCACAGAACGATCTCGGTGCCCTCTTTCACGCCGGCTTCCTTGAGCAGCTCTTTGGCTTTCTCAGGGTTGTACGGCGCATCCTTGATGGTGGTGTCGTAGGACCACTGGGTCGGCGGCATGGCGTTGACGGCCAGTTGACCGGCGCCCTGGTACACGGAGTCGATGATCTGTTGCTTGTTGACCGCCATGTCCATTGCCTGACGCACCTTCAGGTCGGCCAACGGGTTCGCATCCGTTTGCCCCTTGACCTTGGGCATCACGTTGTAGGCGATGTAGCCCAGGTTGAAACCGGCCTGGTCAGGCAGTTTCAGGTCCTTGTCTTCCTTGAGCGCCTTCAGGTCGGCCGGACGAGGGAACAGGGTGACCTGGCACTCGTTCTTCTTCAGCTTCTGGATACGTACCGACGGGTCGGTGGTGATGGCGAAGATCAGGTTGTCGATCTTCACGTCGTCAGGCTTCCAGTAGTCCTTGTTCCCGGTGTAGCGGATGTTGGAGTCTTTCTGGTAGCTCTTGAACACGAACGGGCCGGTGCCGATCGGCTTCTGGTTGATGTCGGCGGTCTTGCCTTCCTTGAGCAGCTGGGCAGCGTACTCGGCGGACTGGATCGAGGCGAAGCTCATGGCCATGTTCTGGATGAACGCGGCATCAACGTCTTTGAGGGTGAACTTGACCGTGTGGTCGTCGACTTTATCGATCTTGGTGATGTTGGTATCCATCCCCATGTCGGTGAAGTACGGGAATTCGGTCGGGTACGCTTTGCGGAACGGGTCATCCTTGTTAATCATGCGATTAAAGGTGAACAGCACGTCGTCGGCGTTGAACTCACGAGTCGGCTTGAAATACGGGGTGGTGTGGAACTTGACGCCTTCACGCAGGTGGAAGGTGTAGTTCAGGCCGTCATCGGAGATGTCCCACTTGGTCGCCAGCCCAGGAATAACGGCGGTGCCGCCGCGCTCGAACTGGGTGAGGCGGTTGAACATGGTTTCTGCTGAGGCGTCGAAGTCGGTTCCGGTGGTGTATTGACCTGGATCGAAACCGGCCGGGCTCCCTTCGGAGCAGAACACCAGGTTAGTCGCTGCTTGGGCGAACGGTGCGCTGGCTAGCAAGCTTGCGCCAACTAAAAACGGAATGACCGCGTGTTTAAGCATGGTGGCCTCATGATTTGTTGTCATTTTTGGAATTAGAGGACGACCTCGTGAGTCGTGCCTGCGGATACTTATGCAGGGGCCATACCCAATGCAAGATCCAGAGTGACTACAAGCCTTAAACGGTGGTACGAACGTACCTTAATGTCGCATTTGTATAAATTCTGCCGCATTTAACCGTTTGCGCGGCATTTTTACGGTGCAAACGACGCACTTTCACGGTGCGTCCTGAGCGCTGGGTGCTCCCGATCAGGGCGGGGTGTTACTTATTTATACCCCGTTTTGTGCGGTGGGTATGGCGTGAATAAGAGTGGTTATTGTTGCACCGATAGTGGCCAATCAATCTCAGTTGCACCCGGTGCAACTGCCGGCTTTTCCCGGTGGACTCTCCAGTTATAGCTCATGCCTGAAAACTACCCAAAAAAAACGGCGATCATCTGAGTGATCGCCGTTTTTTGTTCAGGGCCTATCGACTCAAGGCATCAGCACTTCAATCGAGCCATCCGCGGTCATGCTGACCTGGCTGGTGCCGGCTTCGATATCCGGCGTCACCGGTGCGCTGTCCATGGCGGCGGCTTTCATCATCATCGGCGCGCGCAGGTAAGGTTGTGGATAACCGTTGCTGTTGAGGTTCAGGTTGACGATTTTGTAGCTCTTGCCGCCAAGGGCGTCGGTGGCCAGTTGGGCGCGGGCCTTGAAGGCGGTCACGGCGTCCTTGAGCAGGGCGTCTTCGCTGGCCTTGCGGGTCGGGGTGGCGATGGCGAAGTCCATGCCGCCCATTTTCAGGTCGGTGAGCAGTTCGCCGGTCAGCTTCGACAGCACGGCGAAGTCCGAGCTTTCCAGGCGCAATTCGGCACGCTCGCGCCAGCCGGTGATTTTCTGGCCCTTGGTGTCGTAGATCGGGTAGCTGTTGCGGCTGCCCTGACGCAGGGTGATGTCCTTGACTTGCTTGGCCCGGGCCAGCGCCTTGTTCATGGTGGTGCTGACGTCGGCGGCGAGTTTGGCCGGGTCGCTGTTCTGTTCTTCGGTGTAGAGGGTCACGATCATCAGGTCGCGGGCCACTTCCTGATTGACTTCAGCGCGCAGGGAAATCTGGTTGTAATGAAGCTCGTCGGCGGCCAGGGCCGGGAGGCTGGCGACGGTGCCAACACTCAGGGCGAGGAGGGCGGCGCTGCGGCGGAATGTGTGCATGAAGGCTCCTTGAAAGGTGCGCAGGGGTATGGTCCGGGCCTGCGTGAAACCATCAGACTCTATGGAGCAGCGGCAAGTTTCAAGCTGCAAGCTACAAGCTACAAGCTACAAGCTACAAGCTTTTATCTTGTGGCTTGCAGCTTGAAACTTGTAGCTGCTTCTCTGTGTCCTTTTGCCGCACTTTTGCCTGTCAGCCCCCGCGCTTGGTTATACTCCCTGCGATCCGCCTGGAGCGCTCATCAGGAGAGCTCATGCTCGCCCCCGTTCAAATCACTTCCGCCACTCGCCAGAACCTCTGGCGGCTGACGTTCATCCGCACGTTGGTGCTGGCCGCCCAGGCCGGTTCCGTTGGCCTGGCCTACTGGCTCGAATTGCTGCCGCTGCCCTGGTTTCAACTGGCTGCGACCCTCGGTTGTTCAATGCTGCTGTGCGTGTTCACGGCCATTCGCCTGCGCACCTCGTGGCCGGTGACCGAGCTTGAATACGCCGTGCAACTGGCCTGCGACCTGTTTATCCACAGTGCCTTGCTGTATTTCTCCGGTGGTTCGACCAACCCCTTCGTCTCCTATTACCTGGTACCGCTGACCATTGCCGCAGTGACGTTGCCATGGCGTTATTCGGTGATCCTGTCGGGTATCGCACTGACGATGTACACGCTGTTGCTGGCGCAGTTCTATCCGCTGCAAACCTTCCCGATCGCTCGGGAAAACCTGCAGGTCTACGGGATGTGGTTGAGCTTCGCCCTTGCCGCCGCAGTGATCACCTTCTTCGCCGCACGCATGGCCGAAGAGCTGCGTCGCCAGGAAGAGTTGCGCGCCATTCGTCGCGAAGAAGGCCTGCGCGATCAGCAACTGCTGGCCGTCGCCACCCAGGCCGCCGGTGCGGCCCATGAGCTGGGCACGCCGCTGGCGACCATGAGTGTGCTACTCAAGGAAATGCGCCAGGATCATCATGATCCGATGTTGCAGGACGACCTGAGCGTGCTGCAGGATCAGGTCAAACTGTGCAAGCAAACCTTGCAGCAACTGGTGCGCGCCGCCGAGGCCAATCGCCGGTTGGCGGTGGAGATGCAGGACGTCACCGATTGGCTTGATGAAGCCCTCAATCGCTGGCACCTGATGCGCCCGGAAGCCAGTTATCGCTTCCAGCGCCTTGGCCAGGGCGCAGTACCGCGCATGGCGCCGCCGCCAGACCTGACCCAGGCTTTGCTGAATCTGTTGAACAACGCTGCCGATGCCTGCCCCGAAGGGCTGCAAGTGACGCTGGACTGGGATTGGGAAAACCTCACCATCAGCATTCGTGACCATGGCGCCGGTGTGCCGCTGGCCATCGCCGAGCAAATCGGCAAGCCGTTTTTTACCACCAAGGGCAAAGGCTTCGGCCTGGGCCTGTTTTTGAGCAAGGCCAGCGTGACACGCGCCGGCGGCTCAGTGAAACTCTACAGTCATGAGGAAGGCGGCACGCTCACCGAGCTGCGCCTGCCCCGTGTCGCCCGAGGAGACGAACATGAGTGAAGAGATCCAAGTCGAAGGCGAGGAACTGCCGCATTTGTTGCTGGTCGATGACGACGCCACATTCACCCGCGTCATGGCCCGCGCCATGGCTCGCCGCGGTTTTCGCGTCAGCACCGCCAGTTCCGCCGAGGAAGGCCTGGAGCTGGCCAAGGCCGATCTGCCGGATTACGCCGCCCTGGACCTGAAGATGGACGGCGACTCCGGCCTGGTGCTGCTGCCCAAGTTGCTGGAAATGGACCCGGAAATGCGCGTGGTGATCCTCACCGGTTATTCGAGCATTGCCACCGCGGTCGAGGCGATCAAGCGCGGTGCCTGCAACTACCTGTGCAAGCCGGCGGACGCCGACGACGTGCTGGCGGCGCTGCTGTCCGAACACGCCGACCTCGACAGCCTGGTACCGGAAAACCCGATGTCCGTGGACCGCCTGCAGTGGGAGCACATCCAGCGTGTGTTGACCGAGCATGAAGGCAACATCTCCGCCACGGCCCGAGCCCTGGGCATGCACCGCCGCACCCTGCAGCGCAAACTGCAGAAGCGTCCCGTTCGCCGCTGAACCTGCGCTGAACGAATGCGGGCCGTATCTCACGACAAACCGAACCGATCATCTATGATCGGTTCGTGCGTGTACTTTTCTCTATCGAGCCTTATCCATGAATCAGAACGCTGAGTATTCCGCGGTCAACGACGCCGTGCGCGGGCAGTTTTTTCGCAAAGTGTGGGCGATGATCACGCCTTACTGGCGCAGTGAAGAGAAGGTCAAGGCCTGGACGCTGCTGATCGCGGTGATTGCGCTGTCGCTGATCAGCGTGGGGATCTCGGTGTGGTTCAACACCTGGTACAAGGACTTCTACAACGCCCTGCAAAAGAAGGACGAGGCAGCGTTCTGGCAACTGATCCTGTACTTCTGCGCGATTGCGGCGGTGGCGATCGTCGGCGCGGTGTACCGTCTGTACCTGACGCAGATGCTGACGATCCGCTGGCGGGCGTGGCTTACTGAAAAGCACTTTGCACGCTGGCTCGCCGACAAGAATTACTACCAGCTGGAGCAGGGCGGTTACACCGATAACCCGGACCAGCGGATTTCCGAAGACCTCAATAACTTCACCTCCAACACCCTTGAGCTGGGTATCGGGCTGCTGCGCAATATCGTCAGCCTGGTGTCGTTCTCGATCATTCTGTGGGGCGTGTCGGGCAGCATTGAAGTCTTCGGCATCACCATTCCCGGCTACATGTTCTGGTGCGTGCTGGTTTACGCGGTGGTAGGCAGCTGGTTGACGCATTTGATCGGTCGTCGCCTGATCGGCCTGAACAACCAGCAACAACGCTTCGAAGCCGACCTGCGTTTCTCCATGGTGCGGATTCGTGAAAATGCCGAAAGCATCGCGTTGTACAACGGCGAACCGAACGAAAATCGTCGGTTGAGCGGCCGCTTCGGGATGGTCTGGCATAACTTCTGGGACATCATGAAGGTGTCCAAGCGCCTGACGTTCTTCACCGCCGGTTACAGCCAGGCCGCCATCATCTTCCCCTTCATGGTTGCCGCGCCGCGTTACCTTTCCGGCAAGATCGAACTGGGCGAGCTGATGCAAATCAGCTCGGCATTCGGCAATGTGCAGGAAAGCTTCAGCTGGTTTATCAGTGCGTACCAGAGCCTCGCTTCCTGGCGCGCCACCTGCGATCGTCTGCTGAGTTTCCATCAGGCCATGCGCGACAACGAAGAGCGTGCGCCGGCCATCGACGTACAGAATTCGGGCTCGATGCTGAAGGTGCACAACCTCGGCCTCGACCTGGCTGAAGGTCGTCACCTGCTGACCAACGCCGACATGACCGTGAAGGAGGGCGAGCGTGTGATGCTCAGCGGTCGCTCCGGCAGCGGCAAGTCGACCCTGCTGCGGGCGATGGGGCATCTGTGGCCGGCCGGTCACGGCAGCATTCGCCTGCCATCGGCGCGCTACCTGTTCCTGCCGCAAAAACCGTATTTGCCGATTGGCACCCTGCGCGATGTCCTGAGTTATCCACAGCCCGGCGATACCTATCCGAACGAGCGCTACGCGCAGGTGCTGGAAACCTGCCGCTTGCCACACCTGATTGCCCGTCTCGACGAAGCCAACCACTGGCAGCGCATGTTGTCGCCGGGTGAGCAGCAGCGCCTGGCCTTTGCCCGTGCGCTGCTTTATGCACCGCAATGGCTGTATATGGACGAAGCGACCTCGGCGATGGACGAAGAGGATGAAGCGTCGTTGTACCAGGCGCTGATCGATGAGTTGCCGGGGCTGAGCATTGTCAGCGTCGGCCATCGCAGCAGCCTGAAGCGCTTCCACCCGCGGCACATTCGTATCGAGAATGGCCATCTGGTGGACCAGGCTGTGACTGCATAAACACCACAAATCCCAATGTGGGAGCGGGCTTGCTCGCGATGCGGAGTGTCAGACATTTAAATATTGAATGTCGTACCGCTATCGCGAGCAGGCTCGCTCCTACAAGGTGATCGTACAACCGCGTTGCGCTATGATGCGCTTTCAGCCGCCGAATTTTTCGAGACAGATGTTCACCATGGAAAACCCGAACGACGCACCACGCCTCCCACGCAAGCGCCGCAGCCTCGCTCAGGAACTGGTGACGGTGCTGTCCGAGCAGATCCGCGACGGCCATCTCAAGCGTGGCGACAAGTTGCCCACCGAGTCGGCCATCATGGATGCCCATGGCGTCAGCCGCACGGTGGTGCGCGAGGCGATTTCCCGTTTGCAGGCGGCAGGGCAAGTGGAAACCCGCCACGGTATCGGCACCTTCGTGCTCGACACGCCGAGCCCGAGCGGTTTCCGAATCGACCCGGCGACCGTGGTGACCTTGCGCGATGTGCTGGCGATCCTGGAATTGCGCATCAGTCTGGAAGTGGAGTCCGCTGGGCTGGCGGCGCAACGTCGCAGCCCGGAACAGTTGGCCAACATGCGCGCCGCCCTCGATGCGTTGAATGAAAGTGCCGCTCACGCCAGTGACGCCGTGGCTTCGGACTTCGCCTTTCACCTCGAAATCGCGCTGTCTACCGGTAATCGCTATTTCACCGACATCATGACCCACCTGGGCACCAGCATCATTCCGCGCACACGGCTGAACTCCGCGCGCCTGGCCCATGACGACCAGCAGCACTACATGAGTCGCCTGAGCCGTGAGCACGAAGAAATCTACGACGCCATTGCCCGTCAGGATTCCGATGCGGCGCGGGCCGCCATGCGTTTGCACCTGACCAACAGCCGTGAGCGGTTGCGTCATGCCCATGAAGAGGCTGAGGCGCAGCGGGGGTAAGTAATCTGCCCTTGTCCTCCATCGTCTGACCTACCGCTATCGCGAGCCATAAAACAAATCCAGTAGCTTTCCCGCATCTTCCGACAACGTATCTCTCAATCGACCGTTTATCACGGTGCTCGCAACTGTCCTTCCCTCGTGGAAACCCGCTAAAACTCAGGCCAACAGCCTTTCTTGTCGAACAATTTTCACCCCCGGCGATGAAATGCAGTTGACGGTTGTATTTTAAGTTGTACGATAACCTACAACTTCAGCGCGGGCTGAACGGTTTTCTCACACAACGTCGCTATCCAGGGTGTTCGAATAATGAATCCACAAGAACTGAAGTCCATCCTCTCAGCCGGTCTGCTGTCTTTCCCGGTCACCGATTTCAATGCTCAGGGCGACTTCAATCGCGCGGGTTACATCAAGCGTCTCGAATGGCTGGCCCCATACGGCGCCTCGGCGCTGTTCGCCGCGGGCGGCACCGGTGAGTTCTTCTCTCTGGCGGCCAGTGAATATTCGGAAATCATCAAGACTGCGGTCGACACTTGCGCCACCAGCGTGCCAATCCTGGCCGGTGTGGGCGGTTCGACCCGCCAGGCCATCGAATACGCTCAGGAAGCCGAGCGTCTGGGCGCCAAAGGCCTGTTGCTGCTGCCGCACTACCTGACCGAAGCCAGCCAGGACGGCGTTGCCGCCCACGTTGAAGCCGTGTGCAAATCGGTCAACATCGGCGTGGTGGTCTACAACCGTAACGTCTGCCGCCTGACCGCGCCGCTGCTGGAACGTCTGGCCGAGCGCTGCCCGAACCTGATCGGCTACAAGGATGGCCTGGGTGATATCGAGTTGATGGTGTCGATCCGCCGCCGCCTCGGTGATCGCTTCAGCTACCTGGGTGGCTTGCCGACCGCCGAAGTCTACGCCGCGGCCTACAAGGCACTGGGCGTGCCGGTCTACTCCTCGGCGGTGTTCAACTTCATTCCGAAAACCGCGATGGATTTCTACCACGCCATCGCTCGTGAAGATCACGCCACCGTCGGCAAAATCATTGACGACTTCTTCCTGCCGTACCTGGACATCCGTAACCGCAAGGCCGGATATGCCGTGAGCATCGTCAAGGCCGGGGCAAAAATTGCCGGCTACGACGCAGGTCCTGTGCGTGCACCGCTGACCGATCTGACCGGCGAGGAGTATGAAATGCTCGCTGCGTTGATCGACAAGCAGGGTGCGCAGTAACACATCCGATTAAGTAAGGCCGCTGAGCAATCAGCGGCCTTTTGCGTGAGGAGATCTTCAAGTGGCTGATTCAAAGCGTTTCGATAACTACATCAACGGCGAATGGGTTGCCGGTGGCGACTATTCGACCAACATCAACCCGTCCGAACTGAGCGACGCCATCGGCGACTACGCCAAGGCTGATCTGGTTCAGGTCCGCGCCGCCATCGACGCCGCCCGTGCCGCGTTCCCGGCCTGGTCCACTTCCGGCATTCAGGCGCGTCACGATTCCCTGGACAAAGTCGGTACTGAGATCCTCGCCCGTCGCGAAGAGCTCGGCACCCTGCTGGCCCGGGAAGAGGGCAAGACCCTGCCTGAAGCCATCGGCGAAGTGACCCGCGCCGGTAATATCTTCAAGTTCTTCGCCGGCGAATGCCTGCGCCTGTCCGGCGACTACCTGCCGTCGGTGCGTCCGGGCGTCAACGTTGAGGTCACTCGCGAAGCTCTGGGTGTGGTCGGTCTGATCACCCCGTGGAACTTCCCGATTGCCATTCCTGCGTGGAAAATCGCTCCGGCCCTGGCCTACGGCAACTGCGTCGTGCTTAAACCCGCGGACCTGGTTCCGGGTTGCGCCTGGGCCCTGGCCGAAATCATCTCCCGCGCAGGCTTCCCGGCCGGTGTGTTCAACCTGGTGATGGGCAGCGGTCGTGTGGTTGGCGATGCACTGGTCCACAGCCCGAAAGTCGACGGCATCAGCTTCACCGGTTCCGTGGGCGTGGGTCGTCAGATCGCCGTCAGCTGCGTATCGCGCCAGGCCAAGGTCCAGCTGGAAATGGGCGGCAAGAACCCGCAGATCATTCTCGACGACGCCGACCTCAAGCAAGCGGTCGAGCTGTCGGTACAGAGCGCGTTCTACTCCACCGGCCAGCGTTGCACCGCTTCCAGCCGCTTTATCGTCACCGCTGGCATCCACGACCAGTTCGTCGAAGCCATGGCCGAGCGTATGAAGTCGATCAGGGTCGGCCATGCATTGAAGGCGGGTACCGATATCGGGCCGGTGGTCTCGCAAGCGCAGCTTGAGCAGGACATGAAGTACATCGATATCGGCCAGTCCGAAGGTGCGCGTCTGGTCAGCGGCGGTGGTCTGGTGACGTGCGACACCGAGGGTTACTTCCTTGCGCCAACCCTGTTTGCCGACAGCGAAGCTTCGATGCGCATCAGCCAGGAAGAGATCTTCGGCCCGGTGGCCAACATCGTCCGCGTAGCCGATTACGAAGCCGCGCTGGCCATGGCCAACGACACCGAGTTCGGGCTGTCGGCGGGCATTGCCACCACCTCGCTGAAGTACGCCAACCATTTCAAACGCCACTCCCAGGCCGGGATGGTGATGGTCAACCTGCCGACCGCCGGTGTGGACTACCACGTTCCGTTCGGTGGGCGTAAAGGTTCATCCTATGGATCACGTGAGCAAGGTCGCTATGCGCAAGAGTTTTACACGGTCGTAAAAACTGCCTACATCGGATCGTAACCCCGCTGCACCCGCGCAAGGCCCTTGCCTAAGGCCTTGCGCGGCATATGAATCTTGAATGTTTTACCCGCATAAAAATAATCAGTGGGAGTACATCTACATGCAATCGACCAAGCCGACTCACGTCCGCTATTTGATCCTGCTCATGCTGTTTCTGGTGACCACGATCAACTACGCCGACCGCGCAACCATCGCAATCGCCGGCTCCAGCCTGCAGAAAGACCTGGGCATTGATGCCGTTACCCTCGGCTACATCTTCTCCGCATTCGGTTGGGCTTACGTGGCCGGGCAAATCCCCGGTGGCTGGCTGCTCGACCGTTTCGGTTCGAAAAAAATCTACGCACTGAGCATCTTCACCTGGTCGCTGTTCACCGTGCTGCAGGGTTATGTCGGCGAGTTCGGCATGTCCACCGCAGTGGTTGCGCTGTTCATGCTGCGCTTTTTGGTGGGGCTGGCCGAAGCGCCATCCTTCCCCGGTAACGCGCGTATCGTGGCGGCCTGGTTCCCGACCGCTGAACGCGGCACTGCCTCGGCTATCTTCAACTCCGCGCAGTACTTCGCCACAGTGCTGTTCGCACCGCTGATGGGCTGGATCGTCTTCACCTTCGGCTGGCAGCACGTGTTCATTGTCATGGGCGTGATCGGCATTGTGTTCTCGCTGATCTGGCTGAAAGTTATCCACAGCCCGCGCCAACACCCGATGATCAACGATGCCGAGTTCAAGCACATCGCCGACAATGGTGGCATGGTCGACCTGGATCAGGACAAGGCCAAAGGTTCGGCCAAACGCAGCGAAGGTCCGAAATGGGACTACGTGCGCCAGTTGCTGACCAACCGCATGATGCTGGGCGTGTACCTGAGCCAGTACTGCATCAACGCCATCACTTATTTCTTCCTGACCTGGTTCCCGGTGTACCTGGTGCAGGAACGCGGCATGACCATTCTCAAGGCCGGTTTTATCGCGTCCTTGCCGGCGATCTGCGGCTTCATCGGTGGTGTGCTCGGCGGGGTGATTTCCGATTACCTGCTGCGCAAAGGCCATTCCCTGACCTTCGCCCGTAAAGCGCCGATCATTGCCGGCCTGCTGGTTTCCAGCAGCATTGTGGCTTGCAACTATGTGGACATCGAATGGATGGTCGTGGGCTTCATGGCCCTGGCGTTCTTCGGTAAAGGCGTGGGCGCGCTGGGCTGGGCCGTGGTCTCCGACACCTCGCCGAAGCAGATCGCCGGTCTGAGTGGCGGCCTGTTCAACATGTTCGGCAACATCGCCTCGATCACTACCCCGATCGTCATCGGCTACATCATCAGCTCCACCGGTTCGTTCAAGTGGGCGCTGGTGTTCGTCGGTTGCAACGCTTTGGTCGCGGTGTTCAGCTATCTGGTCATCGTGGGCCCGATCAAACGCGTGGTGCTCAAAGAGCCACCAGCGAACGGTACTGAAGCCCCTGGCAAATTGTCTCAAACGCATTCCTGAGGAGCGGCGTCATGCAGTTGATTGAACATTCCGACTCGCCGCGCTACATCCGCCTTCACGAGCGGGATAACGTAGTGATCGTCGTCAATGATCAGGGCGTACCGGCCGGTACCGAGTTTGCGGACGGCCTGGTTACCGTGGACTTCGTGCCACAGAGCCACAAGGTCACCCTGGAAGACATTCCCGAAGGTGGCCAGGTGATTCGTTACGGCCAGGTCATTGGCTATGCCTTGCAGCCGATTCCCCGCGGCAGTTGGGTCAAGGAAGATCAACTGCGCATGCCGACCGCGCCACCGCTGGACAGCCTGCCGCTGTCCACCGACGTGCCGGCCGCGCAAGCACCGCTGGAAGGCTTCACCTTCGAGGGTTATCGCAACGCCGACGGCACCGTCGGCACGCGCAACATTCTCGGCATCACTACCACCGTGCAGTGCGTGACCGGGGTGCTGGATCATGCGGTCAAGCGCATCAAGGATGAGTTGCTGCCCAAGTACCCGCACGTCGATGACGTGGTGGCGCTGACCCACAGCTACGGCTGTGGCGTGGCGATCACTGCGACTGACGCGTACATCCCGATCCGCACCGTGCGCAACCTGGCACGCAACCCGAACCTGGGCGGCGAAGCCTTGGTGATCAGCCTGGGCTGCGAGAAATTGCAGGCCGGGCAGGTGATGCACGACAACGACAGTTCGGTGGATCTCAGCGAGCCTTGGTTGTACCGCTTGCAGGATTCCAGTCACGGCTTCACCGAAATGATCGAGCAGATCATGGAACTGGCCGAGACACGCTTGAAGAAGCTCGATCAGCGTCGCCGGGAAACCGTGCCGGCGTCTGAGCTGATCCTGGGCATGCAATGCGGCGGCAGTGATGCGTTCTCCGGCATCACCGCCAACCCGGCGCTCGGTTATGCCTCGGACCTGTTGCTACGGGCCGGTGCGACGGTGATGTTCTCCGAAGTCACCGAAGTGCGCGATGCCATCTATCTGCTGACCTCCCGTGCGGAAAACCAGGACGTCGCCCAGGAACTGGTGCGGGAAATGGACTGGTACGACCGCTACCTGGCCAAGGGCGAGGCGGATCGCAGTGCCAACACCACGCCGGGCAACAAGAAGGGCGGGTTGTCGAACATTGTCGAGAAGTCCCTAGGCTCGATCGTCAAGTCCGGCAGCAGCGCGATCAACGGCGTGCTTGGCCCTGGCGAGCGTTTCAAGCGCAAAGGCCTGATCTTCTGTGCGACCCCGGCCAGCGATTTTGTCTGCGGGACCTTGCAACTTGCGGCAGGGATGAACCTGCATGTGTTCACCACCGGTCGCGGCACGCCTTACGGGTTGGCCATGGCGCCGGTCGTAAAGGTATCGACCCGGACCGAACTGGCGCAACGCTGGCCGGACCTGATCGATATCGACGCCGGGCGCATTGCCACCGGCCGCGCATCGATCGAGGAACTGGGTTGGGAGCTGTTCCACTACTACCTGGACGTGGCCAGCGGCAAGAAACAGACCTGGGCCGAGCAGCACAAGCTGCATAACGACATCACCCTGTTCAACCCGGCGCCGATTACTTAAGACCGAGTCGCCTGCTTCGCGAGCAAGCCCGCTCCCACACTGGATTGTCGTCGCGCACAAATTTTGTGTTCGACACTGATCAAATGTGGGAGCGGGCTTGCTCGCGAAGGCGATCTAGCAGGCGCCGAAGTCTTCAGTGGCTTATCATTAGCCCCCTAACGACGCCCACCCCAAGGTCCTCCCGGTATGCTGGCAATTTTCCTCGAAACCCTGGATATCACTGCGCCGGTATTCGCCATGCTGTTCCTGGGTGTGCTGCTCAAGCGCATCGACTGGATCAACGACAACTTCATCCATACTGCGTCGTCCCTGGTGTTCAACGTCACCATGCCGGCGTTACTTTTTCTGGGCATCCTGCATGCCGACCTGCACGCGGCGTTGCAGCCGGCGCTGCTGATCTACTTCTCCGTGGCGACTCTGGTGTGTTTTGCCATCGCCTGGGGCTGGGCGATCTGGAAGTGCCCGCGGGAAGATCGGGGGATCTACACCCAGGGTGCGTTTCGCGGTAACAACGGGGTCATCGGCCTGGCGCTGGCGGCAAGCATGTACGGCGACTACGGGATTTCCCTTGGGGCGATCCTGGCGGCGCTGGTGATCCTGTTCTACAACACCCTCTCGACCATCGTGCTGGCGGTGTACAGCCCGGTGATCAAGTCCGATCCGTGGAGCATCTGCAAAAGCGTGTTCAGCAATCCGCTGATCATCAGCGTGATTGCGGCTGCACCGTTCGCCTATTTCAAGATCGGCTTGCCGGGCTGGCTGGAGACCTCTGGCCGGTATCTGGCGCAAACCACCTTGCCACTGGCGCTGATCTGCATCGGCGGCACGCTGTCCCTGGCGGCACTGCGTAAAAGCGGCAACATGGCGCTGAGTTCAAGCCTGGTGAAGATGATCGGCTTGCCGGTACTGGCGACGCTGGGGGCGTGGTTGTGGGGTTTTCGCGGGGCGGAACTGGGGATTCTGTTCCTGTACTTCGGCAGCCCGACCGCCGCTGCCAGTTTCGTCATGGCCCGGGCGGCAGACGGCAATCACGAGTTGGCGGCGGCGATTATCGTGATCACCACGCTGATGGCGGCGGTCACCACCAATATCGGGATCTTCTTTTTGCAGTGGGGTGGGTGGATCTAGCCTGACTCAGGCAGTGTTCTTTAGAACCATTCGCGAGCAGGCTCGCTCCCACATTTGGAATGCATTCCCCTGTGGGAGCGAGCCTGCTCGCGAAAGCGTCAGATCAGTCACTCTGGCTTCTGGTAACTGTCGATCACTTCCTGCGCCGCCCTGAACGCATCGATCGCCGCCGGCACGCCGGCATACACCGCGCAATGTAGCAGCGCCTCGCGAATCTCATCCACAGTGCAGCCGTTGTTCAGCGCACCGCGCACGTGACCTTTCAACTCCTGCGGGCACTTCAGTGCAGTCAGGGCGGCAACAGTGATCAGGCTGCGGGTCTTCAGCGGCAGGCCTTCGCGATTCCACACACCGCCCCAGGCGTGTTCATTGACGAAATCCTGCAGCGGCTGGGTGAATTCGGTGGCATTGCCCAGTGCGCGGTCGACGAAGGCGTCGCCCATCACTTGGCGGCGGACTTCAACGCCGGTTTTTTTATTCTCGGTCATGGGACTTCCTTCTTATGGTGTTGGCGATGCCAGGCGCGTAGTGACGTGAACAGCAAAAACGCCACCAACGCCGGCAGGACGAAAAACAGCATCAAGTGTTCCAGCTTGCCGGCCAGTGGCATGCCGGTGGTGAACGACACCACGTGCAGCCCATACGCCAGGTACAAACCCAGAAACAGCAGGCCTTCGGCGCGAGTCACCCGGTAACCGGAATAGAATACCGGCAGGCACAGCGCCGCGACGCTGAGCATCACCGGCAGGTCGAAATCCAGGGCGTTGGGCGACACCGACAGCGGCGACGGCGCCACCAGCGCGGTAAAGCCGAGCACGCCCAGGAGGTTGAACAGGTTGCTGCCAATCACGTTGCCCACGGCAATCTCGCGCTCGCCGCGCATTGCCGCGATCAACGAAGTGGCGAGCTCAGGCAGTGATGTGCTGACGGCGACGATGGTCAGGCCGATGATCCGCTCCGACAACCCAAGATCGGTGGCGACCGCAACCGCTGCACCCAGCAGCAAGTGCCCGGCGTACACCAGCATCGCCAGCCCGGCGATGATCATCAGCACGCTGCTCAGCCATGACGCTTGCACGTTGTGATCATGGCTCGATACCGGGCGTGCCGAATGTCGCGACTGGCGCAGCAACAACCGCAGGTAAATCGCCAGTGCCGTCAGCAACATCACGCCGTCGGCACGGGTCAGTTCTTCATTCCAGGCGAGTACGAACACCAACAGGCTGGCGCCGATCATCAACGGAATATCCAGGCGCACCAATTGCCGGGAAACTCGCAAAGGAATGATCAGCGCAGACAACCCGAGGGTGACGAGGATGTTGAAAATGCTGCTGCCGATCACACTGCCAACGGCGATGTCGGCATTGTGCGCCAGGGTCGCTTGCAGGCTGACCGCCATCTGCGGTGCGCTGCTGCCGAGGGCGACGATGGTCAGGCCGATGATCAGCGGGCGTATGTGCAGCCGCGCGGCGATGCGTACGGCGGCGCGCACCATCAATTCGGCGCCGACAATCAGCAGGAGCAACCCGCTGAGCAATTCGATCACGCTGATCAGGGGTAAATCGGCTAATCCGAAAATGGTCGGGGCTCCATCGGTCAGTCGTCGAGGGCTTGTACGCGAACCCGTGCGGTGCCGCTTTTGAGCATGCCCAGGCGTGCGGCAGCTTCATGGGATAGGTCGATCAGACGGCCACGGGTGTGCGGCCCGCGATCATTGATACGGACCACGCAGGATTTGTCATTATTCAGATTGGTGACCTTCACCCGTGTACCGAAGGGTAGCTGGCGATGGGCGGCGGTCATGGAATTCTTGTCGAAGCGCTCGCCGTTGGCGGTGCGTTTGCCTTGGTGTTTGGCGCCGTAGTACGAAGCCACGCCAGTTTTGTCGTAGCCGTGTGGATCGACGGTGTCGGTGCTGGCGCAACCGGCCAGGAGCGAGAGGAGGGCGCAGGCGCTCAGTAGACGCTTCATTTGGGCGTTCCAAAAAACAAATGTGGGAGCGGCGGTGCGACGATTCGACTTGCTCGCGAATGCATTCTGACAGTCAACATTGAATTGAGTGCCGAACCGCATTCGCGAGCAAGTCGAATCGTCGCACCGCCGCTCCCACAGGGGAAAGGAGCCAGATTTTAGAGCTGGCTCCATTCTCATCAGCCTTCGAGCTTGCTTTTGAGCAGTTCGTTGACCTGTTGCGGGTTGGCCTTGCCTTTGGAGGCTTTCATGGCCTGACCGACGAAGAAGCCGAACATCTTGCCGCGCTTGGCTTCGTCTGCCGCGCGGTATTGTTCGACCTGCTCGGCGTTGGCCGCGAGCATTTCGTCCAGTACCGCCGAGATGGCGCCGGTATCGGTCACTTGCTTGAGGCCGCGCTTGTCGATGATCTCGTCCGCGCTGCCTTCGCCGTTGGCCATCGCTTCAAACACCACCTTGGCGATCTTGCCGGAGATGGTGTTGTCCTTGATGCGCAACAGCATGCCGCCCAGAAGCTCGGCGGAAACCGGCGACTCTTCAATGTCCAGGCCTTGCTTGTTGAGCAGGCTGCCCAACTCGACCATCACCCAGTTCGCCGCCAGTTTGGCGTCGCCGCCGATGCTCGCGACTTTCTCGAAGTAATCGGCTTGCTCGCGGCTGGTGGCCAGGACGCTGGCGTCATAGACCGACAGACCGAATTGCTCCTGGAAGCGCTCGCGTTTTTGCGGTGGCAATTCCGGCAGGGTGGCGCGCACGTCGTCGAGGAACGAGTTCTCGATGACCACCGGCAGCAGGTCCGGATCGGGGAAGTAACGGTAGTCGTTGGCTTCCTCTTTGCTGCGCATCGGACGGGTTTCGTCCTTGTTCGGATCGTACAGGCGGGTCTGCTGGATCACTTTGCCACCGTCTTCGATCAGCTCGATCTGACGCTGGATTTCGCTGTTGATCGCCTTCTCGATGAAGCGGAACGAGTTGACGTTCTTGATCTCGCAGCGGGTGCCGAACTCGACCTGGCCTTTCGGGCGGATCGACACGTTGCAGTCGCAACGCAGCGAACCTTCGGCCATGTTGCCGTCGCAAATCCCTAAGTAACGTACCAGCGCGTGGATCGCCTTGACGTAGGCCACGGCTTCCTTGGCGCTGCGCATGTCCGGTTCGGAAACGATTTCCAGCAGCGGTGTGCCGGCACGGTTCAGGTCGATGCCGCTGGCGCCGCTGAATTCTTCGTGCAGGCTCTTGCCGGCGTCTTCTTCCAGGTGCGCGCGGGTGATGCCGACACGTTTGACTGTGCCGTCTTCCAGGGCGATGTCCAAGTGGCCCTTGCCGACGATCGGCAATTCCATCTGGCTGATCTGGTAGCCCTTGGGCAGGTCCGGGTAGAAGTAGTTTTTACGCGCGAACACGTTGTGCTGGCCGATCTCGGCGTCAATCGCCAGACCGAACATCACCGCCATGCGCACTGCTTCCTGGTTCAGTACCGGCAGCACGCCGGGCATGCCCAGATCGATCAGGCTGGCCTGGGTGTTCGGCTCGGAACCGAACGTGGTGGAACTACCGGAAAAGATTTTCGACCGGGTGGTGAGCTGGGTGTGAATCTCCAGCCCGATCACGACTTCCCATTGCATGTGTGTCTCCTCAGAAGCCGGTTGGGGTGCGGGTGTGCCAGTCAGTGTTCAACTGGTACTGGTGCGCAACGTTGAGCAAGCGGCCTTCCTGGAAATACGGGGCGAGCAGTTGCACGCCGACCGGCAGACCGTCGACAAAACCTGCTGGCATGGACAAGCCCGGCAGACCCGCGAGGTTGGCGGTGATGGTGTAGACATCTTCCAGGTACGCAGCGACCGGGTCGCTGTTCTTGGCGCCGAGCTTCCAGGCCGGATTCGGCGTGGTTGGGCCGAGGATGATGTCGACCTCATTGAAGGCCGCCATGAAGTCGTTCTTGATCAAGCGACGAATCTTCTGCGCCTTCAGGTAATAGGCATCGTAGTAACCGGCCGACAGCGCGTAGGCACCGACCATGATCCGGCGCTGTACTTCCGGGCCGAAGCCTTCGCCACGGGAGCGCTTGTACAGGTCTTCGAGGTTTTTCGGATCTTCGCAGCGATAGCCGAAGCGCACGCCGTCGAAACGCGACAGGTTGGACGAGGCTTCCGCCGGGGCGATCACGTAGTACGCAGGAATCGCGTGCTGCATGTTCGGCAGGCTGATTTCCTTGATCACGGCGCCGAGCTTTTCCAGCTCCTTGACGCTGTTGTGGATCAGCTCGGCGATGCGCGGGTCGAGACCGGCGCTGAAGTATTCCTTCGGCACGCCGATGCGCAGGCCTTGCAGCGAACCGTTGAGGCTGGCGCTGTAGTCCGGCACGGGCTCATCGATGCTGGTGGAGTCGTTCGGATCGAAGCCTGCCATACCTTGCAACAATATTGCGCAGTCTTCGGCGGTGCGTGCCATCGGGCCGCCCTGGTCGAGGCTGGACGCGTAGGCAATCATGCCCCAGCGCGAAACACGACCGTAGGTCGGTTTCAGGCCGGTGAGGTTGGTCAGGGCCGCAGGTTGACGAATGGAACCGCCAGTGTCGGTACCAGTGGCTGCCGGCAACAGACGAGCGGCAACCGCCGCAGCAGAACCACCGGACGAACCGCCCGGAACGTGTTCCAGGTTCCACGGGTTTTTCACCGCGCCGTAGTAGCTCGACTCGTTGGCCGAACCCATGGCGAATTCGTCCATGTTGGTCTTGCCCAGGGTCACGGCCCCGGCAGCGGCCAGCTTGGCGACGACGGTGGCGTCGTACGGTGCCTTGAAGTTGTCGAGCATCTTCGAGCCGCAGCTGGTGCGAATGCCCTGGGTGCAGAACAGGTCTTTGTGGGCGATCGGCGCGCCGAGCAGGGCGCCGCTCTCACCATTGGCCCTGCGGGCGTCAGCGGCTTTCGCCTGCGTCAGCGCCAGGTCTTCGGTGAGGCTGATGAAACTGTTGAGCTGTGGATCGAGCTGGACGATGCGCGCCAGCAGGACCTTGGTCAGCTCTTCGGAGGAAAACTTTTTATCGGCGAGTCCGCGGGCGATCTCGGCCAGAGTCAATTGATGCATTGCAGGCTCTTTCCCTATTAGTCGATGACTTTCGGAACCAGGTACAGGCCGTTTTCGACCGCTGGTGCGATGGACTGGTAGGCCTCGCGGTGATTGGTCTCGGTCACGACGTCTGCGCGCAGGCGCTGGTTGGCTTCCAGTGGGTGGGCCAGCGGTTCGATACCGTCGGTATTGACCGCCTGCATTTCGTCGACCAGCCCGAGAATGCTGTTGAGGGCCGAAGTGATGTGTGGAAGATCGGCATCATTGAGGCCAAGGCAGGCCAGATGAGCGATTTTTTCCACGTCGGAGCGTTCAAGCGCCATTGGGATTCTCCAGTGGAAAACAAAACGGACGGCGTCCGTGTGTTAGATTGTCGGAACACTACCGCACTTCTACGGTCATAAGGCCGCGATTGTGGGGCTTGGTGCACAGAAAAGCGGCCAATTTAACATATTGGCGCCTTGCCCAAAATCCCTGTCGTTGTTAGAGTTTGCCGCACTTTTTTACCCACGCGTTGCCTAGGGTCCCTTTCCCATGTTCAAGAAACTGCGTGGCATGTTTTCCAGCGATCTTTCCATTGACCTGGGCACTGCCAACACCCTTATTTACGTGCGCGAGCGCGGTATCGTCCTGAATGAGCCCTCCGTTGTGGCCATTCGGACACACGGTAACCAGAAAAGTGTCGTTGCTGTCGGCACCGAAGCCAAGCGCATGCTCGGCCGTACGCCGGGCAACATTGCTGCCATTCGTCCGATGAAGGATGGCGTGATCGCTGACTTCAGCGTGTGCGAAAAAATGCTGCAGTATTTTATCAACAAGGTTCACGAAAACAGCTTCCTGCAACCTAGCCCTCGTGTGTTGATCTGCGTTCCATGCAAATCCACCCAGGTTGAGCGTCGTGCAATCCGTGAATCGGCCCTTGGTGCCGGTGCCCGTGAAGTGTTCCTGATCGAAGAGCCAATGGCCGCTGCGATCGGTGCCGGCCTGCCGGTTGAAGAAGCTCGCGGTTCGATGGTCGTGGATATCGGTGGCGGTACCACCGAAATCGCGCTGATCTCCCTGAACGGTGTGGTTTACGCCGAATCCGTGCGCGTTGGCGGCGACCGCTTCGACGAAGCGATCATCACCTACGTGCGTCGCAACTACGGCAGCCTGATCGGTGAATCCACCGCCGAACGCATCAAACAGGAAATCGGTACCGCCTACCCGGGCGGTGAAGTTCGCGAAGTCGACGTTCGTGGCCGTAACCTGGCCGAAGGCGTTCCACGCGCATTCACCCTGAACTCCAACGAAGTGCTGGAAGCTCTGCAAGAGTCCCTGGCAACTATCGTTCAGGCCGTGAAAAGCGCTCTGGAGCAATCGCCTCCGGAACTGGCTTCCGACATCGCCGAGCGCGGTCTGGTACTGACCGGTGGTGGCGCCTTGCTACGTGACCTGGACAAATTGCTGGCCCAGGAAACCGGTTTGCCGGTGATCGTTGCCGAAGACCCGCTGACCTGCGTTGCTCGCGGCGGTGGCCGTGCATTGGAAATGATGGATAAACACACCATGGACCTGCTTTCCAGCGAATAAGTCGCCGGATTGCCTCTATGCTGTTGAGCGCGCAGGCGGCACTTTGCAGTGCTGCCTGTTCGCGTTTATCTTCTGTCAGTCTGCATCCAGGCCGGATTGCTGCCGTATGAATAAACAGAACATTTGCCTGGGAGGAGCGGCTTATTAAACCGCTTTTCACCAAGGGCCCTTCACTGGGCGTGCGCCTGTTGGTGCTGGTCGTGCTATCGGTCGCGCTGATGGTGGTCGATGCCCGCTTCAGTCTGCTCAAGCCTGCACGCAGCCAGATGTCGCTGGTGCTGATGGACGCCTACTGGATCACCGACCTGCCCGGACGACTGTGGGAAGGCGTTGCCAGTCAGTTTGGCAGCCGGACCGAACTCGTCGCCGAAAACGAAAAACTCAAAAGCGAAAACCTGCTGTTGCAGGGGCGCATGCAGAAGCTTGCCTCCCTGACCGAGCAGAATGTTCGGCTGCGCGAGTTGCTCAACTCGTCGGCACTGGTCAATGAAAAGGTCGAAGTGGCCGAGTTGATCGGCATGGACCCCAACCCCTTCACCCATCGCATCATCATCAACAAAGGTGAGCGTGACGGAGTGGTCCTCGGCCAGCCAGTGCTCGATGCCCGTGGCCTGATGGGCCAGGTGGTCGAGTTAATGCCCTACACCTCCCGTGTCTTGCTGCTGACCGATACCACCCACAGTATTCCGGTGCAGGTGAACCGTAACGGTTTGCGGGCGATTGCCAGCGGCACCGGTAACCCGGAACGTCTCGAGTTGCGGCATGTGGCCGATACCGCCGACATCAAGGAAGGCGACTTGCTGGTCAGCTCCGGCCTCGGCCAACGATTCCCGGCCGGTTACCCGGTGGCGACGGTCAAGGAAGTGATTCACGATTCCGGCCAGCCGTTTGCCATTGTCCGCGCCATTCCGACTGCTGCCTTGAACCGTAGCCGTTATCTGCTGCTGGTGTTCAGCGACAACCGGACTGCCGAAGAGCGCGCCAACGACGCCGCACAGGCTCAGGAAAGCCTGGACGCGCAGGGCGGTGGGCCGATCATTCCGGCGACAGTTCCGAAACTGGTCAGCCCCGTGGTCCCTGCCGCACCAGCCGCTGCACCAGTGGCTCCTGCGGCCACTGCGCCAGCCAAGACAACCACCACGCCAGCCAAGCCTGCGGCCACGCATCCTGTGGCGGCTAAACCGCCAGCGGCGCAACCCGCTGCCGCGAAGCCTGCCGCCAAACCGCCAGTCTCCGCGCCGGCCACTCCTGTGGGAAGAGAATAATGGCCGGTGTAAAAGCATCCCGAAACGGCTGGATAGTCTGGCTGACGTTTGCCGTCGGACTGCTGCTGAGCGTTTCGCCTCTGCCGCAATTCATGGAAATCCTGCGCCCGCTGTGGCTGGCCTTGTTGCTGGCATTCTGGGCGTTGAACCTGCCGCAGACCGTCGGGATGGTGACGGCGTTTTGCCTGGGGCTGGCTGAAGACGTGCTCTACGGTACCTTGCTGGGTCAGAATGCCTTGATCCTGACGCTCATCACCTATCTGGTGCTGGCGCTGCAACAACGCCTGCGGATGTTCCCGATGTGGCAGCAGAGCCTGGTGATTCTGGTGATCTTCGGCCTCGCCCAGCTTGTACAACTTTGGCTCAGCGCATTGACCGGCAATCGTCAGCCAACGCTGGCGCTGGTGCTGCCGGCACTGGTCAGTGCATTGCTCTGGCCCTGGATCAGTTTCGGTTTGCGCGGATTGCGTCGACGCTACAAAATCAATTAATTCGCTCAGGCATTAGACAGGGAGAGGTCTTGATGAAACGGTTGTACCTCGCCTCTGGCTCGCCGCGTCGGCGTGAGTTGCTCACGCAGATCGGCGTTCCGTTCTCCGCCGTCAGTGCGGATATCGATGAAACCTCTGTATCCCAAGAGTCCCCATCGGCCTATGTCGAGCGTCTGGCGCGCGGCAAGGCCGAGGCCGGGCGCGGCGGCGTCGTGTCTGACGAACCGTTCTGCGTGCTCGGCGCCGATACCGCCGTGGTGCTCGATGGAAAAATTCTCGGCAAACCGGTTGATCGAGCGGATGCGTGCGCCATGCTGATGATGTTGTCAGGGTGTGAGCATGAGGTCCTGACCGCGATTGCCGTGCTCGATGGCGAACGTTGCGAGTCCCGGGTTGTCACCAGTCGCGTGCGTTTTCGGGATATCAGTCGTGAAGAAGCCGTGGCCTACTGGGCCAGCGGTGAACCACAGGACAAGGCGGGCGGTTATGGCATTCAAGGACTGGGTGCGGTGTTTGTCGCCGGGCTCGATGGAAGTTATTCAGCGGTGGTCGGACTGCCGCTTTGCGAAACCGCGGAACTGCTCGGCCATTTCGGCATACCCTGTTGGCAACCCCGGAACGCGCTTTAAGCGTCTTCCTGAACAGATGCGGCCATAATCGTGAACATGCCTGAACGAGACCCTGCCATGAGTGAAGAGATCCTGATCAACATCACGCCGATGGAGTCGCGCGTGGCGGTGGTCGAAAACGGTGTCCTGCAAGAGGTCCATGTCGAGCGCACACAAAAGCGCGGGATTGTCGGCAACATCTATAAAGGCAAAGTCGTGCGGGTACTGCCGGGCATGCAGGCGGCATTCGTCGATATCGGCCTGGACCGTGCCGCGTTCATTCATGCGTCGGAAATTTCCCTGCGCGAAGGCCCGGCGGTCGAGAGCATCAGTGCACTGGTGCACGAGGGCCAGAGCCTGGTGGTGCAAGTGACCAAGGACCCGATCGGTTCCAAAGGCGCACGCCTGACCACCCAGCTTTCGATTCCTTCGCGTTACCTGGTGTACATGCCGCGCACCGCTCACGTCGGCATTTCCCTGAAGATCGAAGACGAAGCCGAGCGCGAACGCCTCAAGCAAGTGGTCACCGACTGCGTGGCCAAGGAAGGGATCAAGGAGGCCGGCGGTTTCATATTGCGTACGGCAGCCGAAGGCGCCGGCGCCGATGAAATCCTCATGGACATCCGCTACCTGCGCCGGCTCTGGGATCAGATCAGCGCCCAGATCAAAACCATCAGCGCGCCTAGCGTGATCTACGAAGACCTCGGTCTGGCGCTGCGCACCCTGCGTGACCTGGTGAGCCCGAAAATCGAGAAGATCCGCATCGACTCCCGGGAAACCTTCCAGAAAACCACGCAATTCGTCGCCGAGTTGATGCCCGAGATTGCCGACCGTCTGGAGCATTACCCGGGCGAGCGGCCGATTTTCGACCTGTATGGCGTCGAAGACGAAATCCAGAAGGCGCTCGAACGCAAGGTCCCCCTCAAGTCCGGCGGTTATCTGGTGGTCGACCCGGCGGAAGCCATGAGCACCATCGACGTCAACACCGGGGCGTTCGTCGGCCATCGCAACCTCGAAGAAACCATCTTCAAGACCAACCTCGAAGCCGCGACGGCCATCGCCCGTCAATTGCGCCTGCGTAATCTGGGCGGAATCATCATCATCGACTTCATCGACATGGAAGATGAAGAACACCAGCGCCAGGTGTTGCGCACACTCGAAAAGCAACTGGAGCGTGATCACGCCAAGACCAACATCATCGGTATCACCGAACTGGGCCTGGTGCAGATGACCCGCAAGCGCACCCGCGAAAGCCTTGAACAAGTGTTGTGCGAGCCATGCAACGCCTGTCAGGGACGCGGCAAGCTCAAGACCCCGGAAACCGTTTGCTACGAAATCTTCCGCGAAATCCTGCGTGAGGCTCGCGCCTATCAGGCGGAAGGCTATCGTGTATTGGCAAACCAGAAAGTGGTGGACCGCCTGCTCGACGAAGAGTCGGGCAACGTCGCCGAGCTGGAAGGGTTTATCGGGCGCACCATCCGCTTTCAGGTCGAAACCATGTATTCCCAGGAACAATACGACGTGGTGCTGCTCTGAAGCGTATCGTTTTGATTGTTCGAGAATGGCTGGCCTCAGCTTTTTGCAAATTTTTTGCCATGGGGGCCACCTGACATGGACCGTCTGACACGCATTTTGGCCGTACTGACCCGTTGGGGTCTGGGCCTGTGCGCGTTGGTTTTGGTGTTGATGGCGCTCTACGTCAGCCTGGGCCGGGAGCTGACGCCGTTAGTCGCCGAGTACCGTGCCGACATCGAAACCAAAGCCAGCGATGCCTTGGGCATGCCGTTGCAGATCGGTGAGCTGGAAGGCAACTGGAGTGGATTTGCCCCCATACTGATGGCGCACGACGTGACGGTCGGCGAGGGCGCCAATGCCTTGCACCTGGATCAGGTGCGCGCAGTGCCGGACATTTGGGCCAGCCTGCTGGCCCGTCAGGTACGCATTGCTCATCTGCAACTCAGTGGCCTGAAAATCAGCGTCAAGGAGGGCGACGACGGTCAATGGGCGCTGGAAGGTTTGCCGGTGCAACAGGATCAACCAACCGATCCGGAACAGATGCTCAATCGTATGCAGATGATCCAGCAACTGTCGGTACTCGACAGCCAGGTGACTTTGCAGCCGTTTGCACAGTCGCCGCTGACCCTGACCTACGTCGGCCTCAATCTGAAAACCGGGGAGTCGCGGCAGCGGCTCGACGCACGGCTGACGCTGCCTGACGGGCAGCCGGTGGCCATGAGTCTGCGCACCCGCATTCGAGCCAGTCAATGGAGGGATGGTGAAGCCGAGGTCTATCTAAGCCTGCCGCAAAGTGACTGGTCTAAGTGGTTGCCCGAGCGAGTGACCCAAGAGTGGAGTTTCTCTGAGATCAAAGCTGGTGGCGAGCTTTGGCTGACCTGGGGCAAAGGCTCCATGCAAAGCGCTGCGGTGCGCTTGAACGCGCCACAACTCAAGGGTGCCTATGCCGAGCGCAGGCCGGTCCAGATCAATAACCTGGCGCTCAATGGATACTTCCAGCGCAATGCCGAAGGCGTGTCAGTGACTCTCGATTCCCTGGCGATGAACCTCGGCGAGACCCGCTGGGAGACGCATCTGCAGCTCAAGCAACGCGCCGCCACTGATAAAGCCGAAGAGCTCTGGCATCTGCAAGCCGACCGGGTTGATCTCTCTCCACTTACCCCGTTGCTCAACGCCCTGGCGCCGTTGCCAGAAGGTTTTGCCACGGTCGTCGAGCGGCTCAAAGTCACGGGTGGCCTGCGTAACGTGCTGGTCGACTTCCGCCCCAATGCCACCGACGACAGCAAGTTCGGCTTTGCCGCCAACCTCGATCAGGTAGGCTTCGATGCCTATCACGGTGCGCCGGCGGCGCGGAATGTCAGCGGCAGCATCAGCGGTGACCTGGGGCAAGGCGAGTTGCGCATGGACAGCAAGGATTTCATGCTGCACCTGGACCCGATTTTCGCCAAGCCGTGGCAGTACATTCAGGCCAATGCGCGGCTGACCTGGAAACTCGATAAAGAAAGTTTCACCCTGATCGCGCCGTACCTGAAAGTGCTGGGCGAGGAAGGCAAGATTGCCGGCGACTTTCTGATTCGCCTGCATTTCGATCGCACCCAGGAAGACTACATGGACCTGCGGGTCGGCATGGTGGACGGTGACGGTCGCTACACCGCCAAGTACCTGCCGGCAGTCCTCAGCCCGGCGCTGGATGAATGGCTGCGCACGGCGATTCTCAAGGGCGCGGTGGATCAAGGCTTCTTCCAGTATCAAGGGTCGCTCAGCCATGGTGCCGCGGACGTCGATCGCAGCATCAGCCTGTTCTTCAAGGTTCACGATGCCGAACTGGCCTTCCAGCCGGGCTGGCCCCATGTCAGCAAGGTCAGCGGTGATGTGTTTGTCGAGGACAGCGGGGTGCGGATTCTGGCCAGCAAGGGCCAGTTGCTCGACACGCAGGTCAGCGATATCTACGTCAACATTCCCCATGTGCCGGCGGGGCAAAACGTTCATTTGTTCCTCGATGGCGGATTTACCGGCGGTTTGGGCGATGGCCTGAAAATCCTCCAGGAGGCGCCGATCGGCACCGGGGCAACCTTTGCCGGCTGGGAAGGCGAGGGAGACCTGCAAGGCAAGTTGAAGCTGGATATTCCGTTGGCAAAAGGCGAGGAGCCGAAGATCCTCGTCGACTTCAAGACGGCCAAGGCACGCTTGAAGCTGGCCGAACCTGTACTGGAACTGACCCAGCTCAAAGGTGATTTCCGTTTCGACAGTGCCAAAGGCCTGAGCGGGCAGAACATCAGCGCACGGGCGTTCGAAAAGCCGGTCACTGCACAGATTTTTGCCGATGGCCGCCCGGGCAAACTCAATACCCGGGTCACCGCGTCGGGCCAGGTCGAGGTCAAGAAACTGACCGACTGGCTGAAGGTGACCCAGCCTCTGCCGGTGAGCGGCGTGATCCCGTATCAACTGCAACTGACCCTGGACGGTGCAGACAGCCAATTGAGGGTCAATTCCAACCTCAAGGGCGTGGCCGTCGATTTGCCTGCACCGTTCGGCATGACCGCCGATGCCGGACGTGACACGACGTTCCGCATGACCTTGCAGGGCGACGAGCGGCGCTATTGGGTCAACTACGCGGACCTGGCGAGTTTCACGTTTGCGGCCCCGGCCAGCAATTTCGCCGACGGTCGCGGGGACTTGTTCCTCGGTGGCGGCGAGGCCGTGTTGCCTGGCACCAAAGGCCTGCGGGTAAGGGGTGTGCTGTCGGAGCTGGACGTTGGCCCGTGGAAGGATCTGGTGGATAAATACGCCGGGCAGGACCCCGGCGGCAGCGCCAAGCAATTACTCAGCGGCGCGGATTTCAAGGTGGGCAAGCTCAGCGGTATCGGTACCACGCTCGATCAGGCCTCGATCCAGCTGGCACGCAAGCCTTCCGCCTGGGCGCTGCAACTCGACAGCCAGCAGATCAAGGGCAGCGCCAGCCTTCCCGATTCGAAGGCCACGCCAATCACGATCAATCTGCAAACCGTGCGCCTGCCCGCACCGGACCCGGCCGTGCTGGCCGATGAAAACTCGCCGGATCCTCTGGCGTCGGTGGACCCGACGAAAATCCCCGCGATGGACATCATCATCAATCAGCTATTCCAGGGCCCGGATCTGGTGGGGGGCTGGTCGCTGAAGATCCGTCCGACGGCCAAGGGCATCGCGTTCAACTCGCTGGACCTGGGCCTCAAGGGCATGCTGTTGGTGGGCAGCGGTGGCTGGGAAGGCGTGCCTGGCGCCAGCAACAGCTGGTACAAGGGCCGTATCAGCGGCAAGAACCTCGCCGACGTGCTCAAGGGCTGGGGGTTTGCGCCGAGCGTCACCAGCCAGGACTTTTATATGGATGTCGATGGCCGCTGGCCCGGCTCGCCGGCCTGGGTGGCGACCAAACGCTTCTCCGGTTCGCTCGATGCGACGCTCAATCAGGGCCAGTTCGTCGAGGTCGAAGGCAGTGCCCAGGCGTTGCGGGTATTTGGTTTGCTTAACTTCAACTCCATCGGCCGGCGCCTGCGCCTGGACTTCTCCGACCTGTTCGGCAAAGGTCTGAGTTATGACCGGGTCAAGGGGCTGCTGGTTGGGACCAATGGGGTGTATGTCACCCGTGAGCCGATCCGGCTGACCGGCCCGTCGAGCACCATCGAACTCGATGGCACCCTGAACATGGTGGCCGATCAGATCGATGCGAAACTGCTGGTGACCTTGCCAGTGACCAATAACTTGCCGATCGCCGCACTGATCGTCGGTGCACCCGCGGTCGGCGGGGCGCTATTCCTGATCGACAAGCTGATCGGTGACCGCGTTTCCCGTTTCGCCAGTGTGAAGTACACCGTCCAGGGGCCGTGGAAAGAACCGAAAATCACCTTCGACAAGGCTTTTTGAGATCCTTTTGAAAAGGCACTCGGCAAGCCTATGGAGTAGCATGGCCGCATACGATTCCAGGAGTGCGCCATGTCTGTAGCGGTGATTCAAATGGTCAGCCAGAGCGATGTGCCGGCCAATCTGGCCCAGGCCCGTCGCTTGCTCGAGCAAGCGGCCGCCGGTGGTGCGCAGCTCGCGGTATTGCCGGAAAACTTCGCAGCCATGGGCCGGCGCGACATTGCCGACATCGGGCGCGCCGAAGCACTGGGCGAAGGCCCGATCCTGCCCTGGTTGAAACAGACCGCACGCGACCTCAAGTTATGGATTGTGGCCGGCACATTGCCGTTGCCGCCGGTGGATCAGCCGACGGCCAAAGTGCATGCCTGTTCGTTGCTGGTCGATGACCAGGGCGAAACGGTGGCGCGCTACGACAAGCTGCACCTGTTCGATGTGGACGTGGCGGACAATCGTGGCCGTTATCGTGAATCCGATGACTATGCTTATGGCAATGGGGTGGTCGTGGCGGACACGCCCGTCGGCCGGGTCGGCCTGACGGTCTGCTATGACCTGCGCTTTCCCGAGCTGTACAGCGAATTGCGCGCGGCCGGCGCGGAACTGATTACCGCCCCTTCGGCCTTCACGGCGGTGACAGGTGCGGCGCATTGGGATGTGCTGATCCGTGCGCGAGCCATCGAGACGCAATGTTACGTGCTCGCGGCTGCCCAGGGCGGGACGCATCCGGGGCCGCGGGAAACCTTTGGCCATGCCGCCATCGTCGACCCGTGGGGGCGTGTGCTGGCGCAACAGGATCAAGGCGAGGCCGTGCTGCTGGCCGAACGCGACAGCAGCGAACAGGCGTCCATCCGGGCGCGGATGCCGGTGTCCAGTCACCGGCGCTTTTTCTCGCAGGGCGCCCAGCGACCTGCATCAGAACGACGAATTTAAGGCGTAAAGCATATGAGCGAGTTGTTGTCCTCAGTCAGTGAACACCTGCTGGCGCCCGGTGGCGTCACGATCGAGAGCCTGCAAGGCGTGCTCGGCGACCTGGCCGGGCCGGGCATCGATGCGGCCGACCTTTATTTCCAGGGGCAGATCTCCGAGTCCTGGGCGCTGGAAGACGGCATCGTCAAGGAAGGCAGCTTCAACCTTGACCAAGGTGTGGGCGTGCGCGCGCAATCGGGTGAAAAAACCGGGTTTGCCTACAGCAATGCCATCACGCTTGAAGCCCTGGGCGCGGCGGCGCGGGCCGCCCGTTCGATTTCCCGGGCCGGGCAGCATGGCACGGTACAGGCATTCACCAGTCAGGATGTCGCGCAGTTGTATGCGCCGGACAATCCCCTGGAAGTGCTGACCCGTGCCGAGAAAGTCGATTTGCTCAAGCGAATCGATGCCGCGACCCGCGCCCTCGACCCTCGCATCCAGCAAGTCACCGTGAGCATGGCCGGTGTCTGGGAGCGGATTCTGGTGGCTTCCACCGATGGCGGTCTGGCGGCGGATGTGCGCCCGCTGGTGCGTTTCAACGTCAGCGTGATCGTTGAGCAGAACGGTCGGCGTGAGCGCGGCGGCCATGGTGGTGGCGGTCGGACCGATTACCGTTACTTCCTCGGCGAAGACCGCGCCATGGGCTATGCCCGTGAAGCGTTGCGCCAGGCGCTGGTCAATCTCGAAGCCATCCCGGCACCGGCCGGTACCTTGCCGGTGGTGCTCGGTTCCGGTTGGTCGGGCGTGCTGTTGCACGAAGCCGTCGGTCATGGTCTGGAGGGCGACTTCAACCGCAAGGGCAGTTCGGCTTACAGCGGGCGCATGGGTGAGATGGTTGCGTCGAAGCTTTGCACCATTGTCGATGACGGCACCCTGGCCGGTCGCCGCGGCTCGTTGAGCGTCGACGACGAAGGCACGCCGACCGAGTGCACCACGCTGATCGAAAACGGCGTGCTCAAAGGCTACATGCAGGACAAGCTCAATGCGCGCCTGATGGGCGTGGCCCGCACCGGTAACGGTCGTCGCGAATCCTACGCGCACCTGCCGATGCCACGCATGACCAACACCTACATGCTCGCCGGTGAAAGCGATCCGGCGGAAATCATCGCCTCGGTGAAACGCGGCATCTACTGCGCCAACCTGGGTGGCGGTCAGGTGGACATCACCAGTGGCAAGTTCGTGTTCTCCACAAGCGAGGCGTACCTGATCGAGGACGGCAAGATCACTGCTCCGGTCAAAGGCGCGACCCTGATCGGCAACGGGCCGGAAGCCATGAGCAAAGTGTCGATGGTCGGTAATGATCTGGCGCTGGACAGCGGCGTGGGCACGTGTGGCAAGGATGGGCAGTCGGTGCCGGTGGGTGTCGGCCAGCCAACGCTGAAGATTGATGCGATCACCGTGGGTGGCACGGGTTCGTAAGAAGTGAGGCTGCGGGTGAGCTGCGAGGCAGCTCACCCGATTCGAGAATTAACGCAGACCGCGTTGAGTCTCGTCCAGCTCACGGATGTACTTGAAGATTTTACGGCTGGAAGCAGGAGGCTTGTTTTGCGCAACCTCATGCTGGGCCTGACGGATCAGGGAACGCAATTGCTGGCGGTCCGCGTCCGGGTAGTCGACGACGAATTTTTCCAGAACGGCATCGTCGCCGGCAATCAGACGATCGCGCCAGCGCTCCAGGTTATGGAAGCGTTCGTTGTATTGGCGAGTGGAGGCATCGAGTTGATCGAGCAAAACCAGAATCGCGGCAGTGTCCTGATCGCGCATCAGTTTGCCGATGAACTGAAGGTGCCGTTTACGCGCGATGTTCGCGGTGTGCTTGGGCGCATCGGCCAGAGCCCGACGCATTCCGTCGGTCAAGGGCAGTTTTGCCAGCAAGTCAGGCTTGAGTGTTGTAAGGCGCTCGCCAAGGTCAACCAGAGCATGCAGCTCGCGTTTAACCTGGGATTTGCTTTTTTCTCCCGTATCGAGGGAGTCGTCGTAAGAATCAACCATGGTGGCCGTCCGCAAAGAAACGCCGCCATGATAACCAGTCGGGGGCCGCTTGTCCGGCCCGGTCGCTCGATGACCGTTACCGAAAGCAGAATTTGAGTGGAGAACAGCATGAGTGCAGTTGAAAGCGTCGGCCCACAAGCGTTGCCGGCACTGCAGGAACAAGTCGAGCAGATCATCGCTGAAGCCAAACGCCAGGGCGCCAGTGCCTGTGAAGTGGCAGTGTCCCTGGAGCAGGGCTTGTCGACCACGGTGCGCCAGCGTGAAGTCGAAACCGTTGAATTCAACCGCGATCAGGGTTTCGGCATCACCTTGTACGTTGGCCAGCGCAAAGGCTCCGCCAGCACCTCGGCCAGTGGACCGGAGGCGATTCGCGAAACAGTCGCCGCTGCACTGGCCATCGCCAAGCACACCTCGGAAGACGAAGCCTCGGGCCTTGCGGATGCCGCGCTGATGGCGCGGGATATTCAGGATTTCGACCTGTTCCACCAATGGGACATTACTCCGGAACAAGCCATCGAACAGGCCCTGGCCTGCGAAGCCGCGGCGTTTGCCGCCGACAGCCGGATCAAGAACGCCGACGGCACCACCCTCAGTACCCATCAAGGCTGTCGCGTTTATGGCAATAGCCACGGGTTTATCGGCGGTTACGCATCGACTCGTCACAGCTTGAGCTGCGTGATGATCGCCGAGGCCGATGGCCAGATGCAGCGCGATTACTGGTACGACGTGAACCGCCAGGGCAATCTGCTGGCCGACCCGGTCAGCATCGGCCAGCGCGCTGCGCAACGGGCGGCAAGCCGTCTGGGCGCGCGTCCGGTGCCGACTTGCGAGGTGCCGGTGCTGTTTTCCGCCGAGTTGGCTGGGGGGCTGTTCGGCAGTTTCCTGTCGGCGATTTCCGGCGGCAGCCTGTATCGCAAGTCGTCGTTCCTTGAGGGCACTCTCGGTCAGAAGCTGTTTCCGGAGTGGCTGACCATCGACGAGCGTCCGCATCTGATGCGGGCGT
This sequence comes from Pseudomonas sp. GL-B-12, assembly GCF_019955895.1. NCBI lineage: Bacteria > Pseudomonadati > Pseudomonadota > Gammaproteobacteria > Pseudomonadales > Pseudomonadaceae > Pseudomonas > Pseudomonas sp. GL-B-12. The sequence continues at coordinate 145,471 of NZ_JAHBCX010000044.1, read as the reverse complement.
TGGGCAGTGCGGCGTTCGATGGCGATGGCCTGGCAACCTATGCCAAACCGTTCGTCGAAAAAGGCGAGTTGGTGTCGTACATCCTCGGCACCTACTCCGGTCGCAAGCTCGGCATGCCGAGCACCGCCAATGCCGGGGGTGTGCACAACCTGTTCGTCACCCATGGCGATGAAGACCAGGCGGCCTTGCTGCGGCGCATGGGACGCGGGCTGTTGGTTACTGAGTTGATGGGCCAGGGACTGAACATGGTCACCGGCGATTATTCCCGGGGCGCGGCGGGTTACTGGGTCGAGAATGGCGAAATTCAGTTCGCGGTTCAGGAGGTGACCATCGCTGGCAACATGCGCGACATGTTCAAACAGATTGTCGCCGTGGGTAACGATCTTGAGTTGCGTAGCAACATTCGCACAGGTTCGGTGCTGATCGAGCGGATGACGGTGGCGGGTAGCTAAGCCAGGGCCGCTGTACAAAAAGGCGCGCCACCCAATGGGGGCACGCCTTTTTTATTGGCACAAACGCGGTGTATCTGATGCATTGCGATGATAGGGGTTGGGGCCGCTTCGCGCCCCAGCGGGAGCAAGCTCCCTCGCCACAAAATTACCGGGAAAGGATTCTGTAGCGGTTACTCGCCTTCATCGAAAAAGTTGTTGATCAACGCCACCAGCGCATTCAGCGCTTCCTGTTCCTGCTCTCCTTCTGTGCTCAAGTGGATCGTGGTGCCTTTGCCGGCGGCCAGCATCATCATCGCCATGATGCTTTTGCCATCGACCATGGACTCTGGCGTACGACCGGCCCGGATCTGGCACGGGAACTGACCCGCCACCCCAACGAATTTTGCAGAAGCGCGAGCATGCAGGCCCAGCTTGTTGATGATTTCGATTTCCAGAGCAGGCATCGCGGTGTGAATCCTTTAGCTGAGGTCGCGGTGGCGTACCTGGACGTTCTTCAGGGTTTTTTGCAGCGCCTGCCCCAGACGCTCGGTCAGGTACACGGAACGGTGATGTCCGCCAGTGCAGCCAATGGCAATGGTGACGTAGGCGCGGTTGCTGGCGGCAAAACGAGGCAGCCACTTTAGCAGGTATGTGGAAATGTCCTGGAACATCTCTTCGACATCCGGCTGTGCCGCCAGATATTCGGCAACCGGTTGATCGAGCCCGGACTGCTCGCGCAATTCCGGTTTCCAGTAAGGGTTGGGCAGGCAGCGCACATCGAACACCAGGTCGGCGTCCACCGGCATGCCACGCTTGAACCCGAAGGATTCCACCAGGAACGCAGTCCCCGGCTCGGGCTGATTCAACAGACGCAGTTTGATGGCGTCGCGCAGTTGGTACAGGTTCAGGCTGGTGGTGTTGATCTTGAGATCGGCGAGGTCGGCAATCGGCCCGAGCAGGTCGCTCTCGACGCTGATGGCTTCGGCCAGCGAGCGGTTGGCGTTGGTCAGGGGGTGACGTCGGCGGGTTTCCGAGAAGCGCTTGAGCAGGGTTTCTTCGTCGGCGTCCAGGTACAGCACATCGCACTGGATGTGGCGGTTGCGGACCTCTTCGAGCAGGTCGGGGAAGCGTGACAGGTGGCTGGGCAGGTTGCGCGCGTCAATGGAAACGGCGACCAGCGGCTGTAACAGCTCGGTATGAACCAGGGCGCGTTCGGCCAGCTCCGGCAGCAGGCCGGCAGGCAGGTTGTCGATACAGTAGTAGCCGTTGTCCTCAAGAACGTTGAGGGCGGTACTTTTACCTGAGCCGGAACGGCCACTGACGATGATCAAGCGCATGATTACTGACCGTTTTGCTCGTTCAGGACAACCTGATACAGGGCTTCGTTGCTTGCAGCACTACGCAGTTTTTCACGTACTTCCTTGCGGTCGAGCATGCTGGCGATCTGTCGCAGCAGCTCAAGGTGCGCATCGGTGGCGGCTTCCGGGACCAGCAGTACGAACAGCAGGTCAACCGGCGCGCCGTCGATGGCGTCGAAATCGATAGGGGCGTCCAGGTGCATCAATGCACTGATGGGCGAAACGCAGCCCTTGAGACGGCAATGTGGAATAGCGATGCCATTGCCAAAACCGGTGGAGCCGAGTTTTTCACGGGCAATCAGTGCCTCGAAGACATCTTGCATCTCCAGGGCCGGCACTTCGCGGGCGATCAGATTGGCAATTTGTTCGAGGGCTTTCTTTTTACTGCCTCCCGGCACGTTCACCAGGGAACGGCCGGGGGTCAGGATACTTTCAAGTCGGATCATGGGTTGGGAGTGTTAACGACCGGTTGCGCCCTGGAGGAGGCTCTGGGTCTTTTCCTTATGCTTTTTGAGTTGTTTATCCAGCTTGTCGGTGAGTGCGTCGATCGCGGCGTACATATCGGTATGTTCCGCGTTGGCGACCACTTCATTCCCGGGAATATGCAGCGTGGCTTCGATTTTCTGCTTCAGTTTTTCGACGGTCATCGTGACCTGCACATTAGTGATCTTGTCGAAATGTCGCTCCAATCGTTCGAGTTTTTCGCCGATGTAGGTGCGAAGAGGTTCGGTCACTTCCAGTTGGTGTCCACTGATGTTGACTTGCATACAGCTTCTCCTTCGTTGCCAGTGCATAAAGCGGTAGATCAGATGATCTACCACTGGAACGCTGTGGCGTGGCTCTACATCAACCGCTTGCGTTCGCTCGAAGGCGCGATCCCGAGGGATTCGCGGTACTTGGCGACGGTGCGGCGAGCCACCTGAATGCCTTGTGCCTCCAGTAAACCAGCGATCTTGCTGTCACTCAACGGCTTTTTCTGATTTTCCGCGGCAACCAGTTTTTTGATGATCGCCCGGATCGCCGTGGACGAGCATTCGCCGCCTTCGGAGGTGCTTACGTGACTGGAGAAAAAGTACTTCAGTTCATAAATGCCCCGGGGGGTGTGCATGAACTTCTGGGTGGTCACCCGTGAAATCGTCGACTCATGCATGCCGACCGCTTCGGCGATGTCATGCAGGACCAGCGGCTTCATGGCTTCGTCGCCGTACTCCAGAAAGCCGCGTTGATGCTCGACAATCTGGGTGGCAACCTTCATCAGGGTTTCATTGCGGCTTTGCAGGCTCTTGATGAACCAGCGGGCTTCCTGCAACTGATTGCGCATGAAGGTGTTGTCGGCGCTGGTGTCGGCGCGGCGCACGAAACCGGCGTACTGGGCGTTGACCCGCAGCCGTGGCACCGACTCCTGATTCAGCTCCACCAGCCAGCGCTCGTTGTCCTTGCGCACGATAACGTCAGGAACGACGTACTCGGCTTCGGTGGACTCGATCTGCGAGCCCGGGCGCGGGTTGAGGCTCTGGACCAGCTCGATGACCTGGCGCAGTTCATCTTCCTTGAGCTTCATGCGACGCATCAACTGGCTGTAGTCGCGGCTGCCAAGCAGGTCGATGTAATCAGTGACCAGGCGCTTGGCCTCGGCCAGCCAAGGTGTCTTGGCTGGCAACTGACGCAATTGCAGCAGCAGGCATTCACCCAGGTTGCGGGCGCCGATGCCGGCGGGCTCGAATTGCTGGATGCGGTGCAGGACGGCTTCGATTTCGTCCAGTTCGATGTCCAGTTCCGGGTCGAAGGCTTCGAGGATTTCCTCGAGGGTTTCGTCCAGGTAGCCCTGATTGTTGATGCAGTCGATCAGGGTCACGGCGATCAGGCGATCGGTGTCGGACATCGGGGCCAGGTTCAGTTGCCACAGCAAGTGGCTCTGCAGGCTTTCGCCGGCCGAGGTGCGGGTGGTGAAGTCCCACTCGTCATCATCATTGCTGGGCAGGCTGCTGGCGCTGGTCTGGTAAACGTCCTCCCACGCGGTGTCGACGGGGAGTTCGTTGGGGATGCGCTCGTTCCAGTCACCTTCATCGAGGTTATCAACCGTCGGAGCGCTTTCCTGGTAGGAGGGCTCCTGGATTTCAGTGTTGGGCTTTTGTTCGGCGTTGTCGGCCAAGGGGTCGGAATTGTCGAAGTCGTCGCCTTCTTCCTGGCGTTCGAGCATCGGATTGGACTCCAGGGCCTCCTGGATTTCCTGTTGCAGGTCCAGGGTCGACAATTGGAGCAGGCGGATGGCCTGTTGCAGCTGCGGTGTCATCGTCAGCTGCTGGCCCATTCTCAAGACTAGCGATGGTTTCATGGCAGGGGCTTAACACCTTATTCGCCGGCGCACATGCGCCATCCACTACAGGGCGCCGGGGCGCCAATCATAAGCAAATTATATGCCCGAAACTGAAGTGTTTGCCTAGAGCGTTGTAACAATAAAAACCTGCAAAGTTTTGTTGACAGGTTGCTCCGGCTGGCTCCCGAACATCTTTGAAGCGTCGTGTTTGCCTAGAGCGCTGTAACAATAAAAAAGAGTTGATTTTTTATCGAGATAAGCGCTCGTCGACTGCTCTGGCACCTCGGTGTCTTACAGGCGGAATTCGTGGCCCAGGTACACTTCCTTCACCAGGTCGTTAGCCAGGATGGTTTCAGCGTCGCCTTCGGCGATCAGTTGGCCGTCGTTGACGATATAGGCGGTTTCACAGATATCCAGGGTTTCACGGACGTTGTGGTCGGTGATCAGCACGCCAATGCCCTTGGCCTTGAGGTGGTGAATGATTTGCTTGATGTCGCCGACCGAAATCGGGTCCACGCCGGCGAAGGGTTCGTCGAGGAGGATGAATTTCGGGTTGGTGGCCAGGGCGCGGGCGATTTCCACGCGACGGCGCTCGCCACCGGACAGGCTCATGCCGAGGTTGTCGCGGATGTGGCTGATGTGGAATTCCTGCAGCAGGCTTTCCAGCTCCTTGCGACGACCGGCCTTGTCGAGTTCCTTACGGGTCTCGAGGATGGCCATGATGTTGTCGGCCACCGACAGTTTGCGGAAGATCGATGCTTCTTGCGGCAGGTAGCCGATACCGGCCTTTGCGCGGCCATGCATCGGCTGGTGGCTGACGTCCAGGTCATCGATCAGGACGCGGCCCTGCTCGGCCTGTACCAGGCCGACGATCATGTAGAAGCAGGTGGTCTTGCCGGCGCCGTTCGGGCCAAGCAGACCGACAATCTGACCGCTGTCGATGGACAGGCTGACGTCGCGCACGACCTGGCGGCTCTTGTAGCTCTTGGCCAGATGCTGAGCTTTCAGAGTTGCCATTACTGGGCCTTTTGCTCGTCGGTTTTCTTTTTCGGCTGGATCACCATGTCGATGCGCGGACGCGCCTCGGTGATCTTGCTGCCCGTGGCGCGACCGGCGCTGGCGAGCTTCTTGACCGTGTCGTAGACGATTTTTTCGCCCTGGGTGACGTTGTTGTCCTTGTCGACAACTTTGGCCTTGTCGATCAGTACGACGCGGTTTTGCGCGGCGTGATACTGGATCGTTACGCCCCAGCCCTGAACAGGCTTGGTATCGCCAGCTGTTTGCAATTGCTCGAAGTACGCCAGGTTGCCCACCGAGGTCACTACGTCGATGTCGCCGGTCGGGGTGCGGGTGATGGTAACGGTGTTGCCTGTCACCTTCATCGAGCCTTGGGTGATGATCACGTCACCCTTATAGGTAGCAATACCTTGCTTGTCGTCCAGTTGGGCATCGTCGGCCTGAATGCGGATAGGCTGCTGTTGATCTTCCGGCAGAGCCCAGGCGCTCACGCTTCCCAGTGCTGCGCCCAGACTGAGCAAAATCGGGAGGGTTTTAACGAGCCTCATACTGTCCTCTTACGTTCGATAGCAGGTGTATCCTGCTTTCTTTCAAATACGCCTTCATTCCCTTGCCAGTCGATACACCGCCAGCGCCGTCGATTCTAACGTCTTGCTCTGTCTGCGCATATTGCTGCTGCGGGAACACGGTCATGCGGGTGCTGGTGATCAGGGTTTTACGGTTTTTCTCGTCGAAGCGCGTGATGCGCACGTCATCGATCAGTTCGACCTGTGTGCCATCAGGGTTGACCTCGCCGTGCAAGCTCTGGACGTGCCACGGGAATTCAGTGCCGCGGAACACATTCAGGTCGGGGTTGGTCAGCAATGTCACCTCGGTCGCTTTCAGGTGCTCGACCTTGTCGGACACCAGATCATATTGCAGCTTGCCGTCCGGCAGGTACTGCACGCTGTGGGCGTTGATGGCGTAATAGTCGATCATGCTTTCATCGACCGGCGTTACCGGCTTGTCGAGGAAGCGTTCCGGGCTGATGTTCCAGTAGCCAACCGCGGCGAATATCGCCGCGATGCAACTGTACATCAGGGTGTTGCGAAACTTTTTGCTCAGCATAGTGGGCTCACAGGTACGCCGCATTGGCCGCATCGAGGCGGTCCTGGGCGCGCAGGATCAATTCGCAGAATTCGCGAGCGGCACCTTCGCCGCCACGGGCGAGGGTGATGCCGTGAGCGTGTTCACGCACGAAACTGGCAGCATTGGCCACCGCCATGCCCAGGCCGACGCGGCGAATCACCGGCAGGTCCGGCAGGTCATCGCCGAGGTAGGCCACCTGTTCATAGCTCAGGTTGAGTTGGGCCAGCAGTTCGTCGAGTACCACCAGTTTATCCTCGCGACCCTGATAGAGATGCGGGATGCCGAGGTTTTTGGCTCGTCGCTCGACCACCGGAGTCTTGCGGCCACTGATGATGGCGGTCTGCACGCCGGCGGCCATCAGCATCTTGATGCCCTGGCCGTCGAGTGTGTTGAACGTCTTGAATTCGCTGCCGTCTTCGAGGAAGTACAGGCGCCCGTCGGTCAACACGCCGTCGACATCGAACACAGCCAGCTTGATCTGTTTGCCGCGTTGCAGCAGGTCTGCACTCATTACATTACTCCCGCGCGAAGCAAGTCGTGCATGTTCAAGGCGCCGACCGGGCGGTCTTCACGGTCGACCACGACCAGCGCGTTGATTTTATGATCTTCCATGATTTTCAGCGCTTCGGCGGCGAGCATTTCGGCGCGGGCAGTCTTGCCGTGTGCAGTCATGACCTGGTCGATGGTAGCGCTATGGATGTCGATGCTACGGTCCAGCGTGCGACGCAAGTCACCGTCGGTAAAGATCCCGGCCAGCTTTCCATCGGCTTCCAGGACCACGGTCATGCCCAGGCCTTTGCGGGTCATTTCCATTAGTGCGTCCTTCAGCAGGGTGCCGCGCTGTACTTGCGGCAACTCTTGCCCAGCGTGCATGACATTTTCCACTTTCAGCAGCAGGCGTCGGCCCAGGGCGCCGCCGGGATGGGAAAAGGCGAAGTCTTCGGCGGTAAAGCCACGGGCTTCCAGCAGCGCGACGGCCAGGGCGTCGCCCATCACCAGGGCGGCGGTGGTCGACGAGGTGGGTGCCAGGTTCAACGGGCAGGCTTCGTGTTCGACGTGAACATTCAGGTTGACCTCGGCGGCCTTGGCCAGCGCGGAGTCAGGATTGCCGGTCACGCTGATCAACTGAATGCCCAGGCGCTTGATCAGAGGCAGCAGGGTCACGATTTCATTGGTGGAACCGGAATTCGAGAGCGCCAGAATGATGTCGTCGCGGGTAATCATGCCCATGTCACCGTGGCTGGCTTCAGCCGGGTGCACAAAAAATGCCGTGGTGCCGGTGCTGGCCAGGGTCGCGGCAATCTTGTTGCCGATGTGCCCCGACTTGCCCATGCCGACCACGACCACGCGGCCTTTGCTGGCCAGAATCATCTCGCAAGCGCGTACGAAATCTGCGTCGATGTGGGGTAGCAGGCCTTGCACGGCTTCTACCTCGAGGCGGATGGTGCGTTGTGCTGATTGAATCAGGTCGCTGGATTGGCTCATGTCAGAAATCGTATAGCCTGATGAAAAGGCGGCGATTATAGCGGTTATGATCGAATCCCTCACGCTAGTTCGTCGCGCATTGTCATCCGTGTTGCCGGAAACCTTCTAAACGGGGCTTTCAACCTGTCATGCAGTTGAACATGACTCGGCTTTGGCCTTGGGCGTGCAGCCTTTGCAGTGATATAGTTCGCCGCCAGTTCGGCCTGCCCGAGGAGGTATGTGCTTTCGTCAGAAAGCCAGGCGTCCGAGTGAGAGGTTGCATCGCAAGGAGTTTAGATGAGTGCCGATAACGCCTACGCGGTCGAGCTGAAGGGACTGTCCTTCAAGCGCGGTGCGCGCAGCATTTTCAATAATGTCGATATCCGTATCCCGCGCGGCAAGGTCACCGGCATCATGGGGCCTTCCGGGTGTGGCAAGACCACGCTTTTGCGTCTGATGGGCGCCCAGCTGCGGCCCACCAAGGGCGAAGTCTGGGTCAACGGTCAGAACCTGCCAAAACTGTCGCGCAGCGACCTGTTCGATGCGCGCAAGCATATGGGTGTGCTGTTTCAGAGCGGCGCACTGTTTACCGACCTCGATGTCTTCGAGAACGTCGCTTTTCCGCTGCGGGTTCACACGCAGCTGCCGGACGAAATGATCCGCGACATCGTCCTGCTGAAGCTGCAGGCCGTGGGCTTGCGCGGTGCTATCGAACTGATGCCCGACGAGCTTTCCGGCGGCATGAAGCGCCGTGTTGCGCTGGCCCGAGCGATCGCGCTCGATCCACAGATCCTCATGTACGACGAGCCCTTTGTCGGCCAGGACCCCATCGCAATGGGCGTTCTGGTGCGCCTGATTCGTTTGCTCAACGATGCGCTGGGCATCACCAGCATCGTGGTATCCCACGACCTGGCCGAGACCGCGAGCATTGCCGATTATATTTATGTGGTGGGCGATGGTCAGGTATTGGGGCAGGGCACGCCGGACGAGTTGATGAACTCGAATGAACCGCGCATTCGTCAGTTCATGACCGGTGAACCCGACGGCCCGGTTCCGTACCACTTTCCAGCGACGGATTACCGCGCAGATCTTCTGGGGAAGCGCTGATGCGCAGAATTTCATTAGTAGAGCGCGTTCGCCGCTTTGGCCAGGCCGGCATCGATGTGTTGGCGGTGTTCGGGCGTTCGAGCTTGTTCCTGTTCCATGCCTTGCTTGGCCGGGGCGGAATCGGTGGCGGTTTCGGGCTGCTGGTCAAGCAGTTGCATTCGGTGGGCGTGATGTCCCTGGTGATCATCGTGGTCTCCGGGGTATTCATCGGCATGGTGCTGGCGCTGCAGGGCTTCAACATTCTTTCCAGCTATGGTTCAGAGCAGGCTGTCGGGCAGATGGTGGCGCTGACGCTGCTGCGTGAACTGGGGCCGGTGGTGACCGCCTTGCTGTTCGCCGGGCGCGCAGGTTCGGCGTTGACCGCCGAAATTGGCAACATGAAGTCCACCGAGCAGTTGTCCAGCCTGGAAATGATCGGGGTCGACCCGCTCAAGTACATCATCGCGCCACGCTTGTGGGCCGGTTTCATTTCCCTGCCGGTGCTGGCGATGATTTTCAGCGTCGTGGGTATCTGGGGCGGCTCGTGGGTAGCTGTCGACTGGCTGGGGGTCTATGAAGGCTCCTACTGGTCGAACATGCAGAACAGCGTGACGTTCACTGACGATGTGCTCAACGGGATCATCAAAAGTATCGTCTTTGCCTTTGTCGTGACCTGGATCGCCGTATTCCAAGGCTATGACTGCGAACCCACTTCCGAGGGGATCAGTCGTGCCACTACCAAGACCGTTGTGTATGCCTCGTTGGCAGTACTCGGCCTGGACTTTATTCTGACCGCCTTGATGTTTGGAGATTTCTGATGCAAAACCGCACCCTGGAAATCGGTGTCGGCCTTTTCTTGCTGGCTGGCATCCTGGCTTTGCTTTTGTTGGCGTTGCGGGTCAGTGGCCTGTCCCCGACTCCGAGCACCGACACGTATAAACTTTACGCCTACTTCGACAATATCGCCGGTTTGACGGTCAGAGCAAAGGTGACCATGGCCGGTGTGACCATCGGCAAGGTCACGGCCATCGATCTGGATCGCGACAGTTTCACCGGCCGGGTGACCATGCAGCTGGAAAAACGCATCGATAATCTGCCGGCGGACTCTACTGCATCTATCCTGACCGCTGGACTGTTGGGCGAGAAGTACATCGGTATCAGCGTGGGCGGGGAAGACACCCTGCTCAAGGATGGTGGAACCATCCATGACACGCAGTCATCGCTGGTGCTCGAAGACCTGATCGGTAAATTCCTGCTCAATACCGTTAGCAAAGAAGCTAAATGAGGAACTGTTAAATGATCTCTATCTTGCGACGTGGCCTTTTGGTATTGCTCGCGGCGCTGCCGCTGCTAGCCAACGCCGTGGCAGCCCCTTCGGCGCACGATCTGGTACAGGACACCACTAATCGGATGCTGGCCGATCTGGCGGCCAATAAAGAAAAGTACAAGCAGGATCCGAAAGACTTTTATGCGGCGCTGAACACCATCGTCGGGCCGGTTGTGGATGCCGAGGGTATTTCCAAGAGCATCATGACGGTCAAATACTCGAAGAAAGCATCCCCGGCGCAGATGAAGACCTTCGAAGAAAACTTCAAGAAGGGTCTGTTCCAGTTCTATGGCAATGCCTTGCTGGAGTACAACAACCAGGGCATCACCGTTGATCCGGCCAAAGACGAGTCGGGCGACCGTACCAGCGTTGGCATGACCGTCAAGGGCAGCAGCGGCGCGATCTATCCAGTGTCCTACACGCTGGAAAAGATCAACGGCGAGTGGAAACTGCGTAACGTCATCATCAACGGCATCAACATCGGCAAGCTGTTCCGCGATCAGTTCGCCGATGCGATGCAGCGCAATGGCAACGACCTGGACAAGACCATCAATGGTTGGGCCGGGGAAGTCGCCAAGGCCAAGGAAGCCACCGACAAGAAACCAGGGCAGTCAACCCAATGAGTGAGTCGGCAGTCCAGATGGACGAAGCGGGCGAGCTGCGACTCAGTGGCGTGCTGGATTACCGCACCGGCCCTGGCCTGCGTGAGCAGGGCAAGGCACTGATCAAGGCCAGCAAGGCTGCGGCGCTGGTGGTCGATTGCTCGGCGGTGACCAAGTCCAGCAGTGTCGGTTTGTCGTTGCTGCTGTGCTTCATCCGCGATGCGCAGGCGGCCGGCAAGGCCCTGAGCATCCGTGGGATGCCGGATGACATGCGTGAAATCGCTCAGGTCAGCGAGATGACCGAGCTGTTGGCGCATCCCTAACCCACATCTATAAAGAAGCCCCCCGTCCGAGTCCTGCTTGGCGGGGTTCGCAGGCGCGGGGCTTTTTTGTATGATGTCCGACCCGCGCGCACAGGGCGCCGATTGAGGTTGAGCATGCAGGCCAACGAAGTTAAGAGCTTTCTTGAAGGAAAGCTGCCCGGAACGAAAGTAGAAGTCGAGGGCGAAGGCTGCAATTTCCAGCTGAACGTGATTAGCGATGAACTGGCGGCATTGAGCCCGGTCAAGCGTCAGCAGCAGGTCTATGCCCATTTGAACCCGTGGATCGTCGATGGCAGCATCCATGCGGTCACTATGAAATTTTTCAGCCGCGCGGCCTGGGCCGAGCGCACCTGAGCCCAAGGGCGTCGAGATTCTTATGGATAAATTGATTATTACCGGTGGCGTTCGTCTTGATGGCGAAATCCGCATCTCCGGGGCAAAGAACTCTGCCCTGCCGATCCTGGCTGCCACCTTGCTGTGCGATGGCCCGGTGACCGTGGCCAACCTGCCGCACCTGCACGACATCACCACCATGATCGAGCTGTTCGGCCGCATGGGAATTGAGCCGGTGATCGACGAGAAACTCTCCGTCGAAATCGACCCGCGCACCATCAAGACCCTGGTCGCACCGTACGAACTGGTTAAAACCATGCGTGCGTCGATTCTGGTACTGGGCCCGATGGTTGCCCGTTTCGGTGAAGCCGAAGTCGCCTTGCCTGGCGGTTGCGCCATCGGTTCGCGTCCGGTTGACCTGCACATCCGTGGCCTGGAAGCCATGGGCGCAGTCATCGACGTCGAAGGCGGCTACATCAAGGCCAAGGCGCCTGAAGGCGGCCTGCGCGGTGCGCACTTCTTCTTCGATACCGTCAGTGTGACCGGTACCGAAAACATCATGATGGCCGCAGCGCTGGCCAAAGGCCGCAGCGTCCTGGCTAACGCCGCGCGCGAGCCTGAAGTGGTCGACCTGGCGAACTTCCTGAACGCCATGGGTGCCAAGGTTTCCGGCGCCGGCACCGACACCATCACCATCGACGGCGTCGAGCGTCTGCACACCACCACTTACAAGGTGATGCCGGACCGTATCGAAACCGGTACCTACCTGGTTGCCGCTGCCGTGACCGGCGGCCGCGTGAAGGTCAAGGACACCGATCCGACCATCCTCGAAGCCGTTCTGGAAAAACTCCGTGAGTCCGGTGCCGAAATCACCTGCGGTGAAGACTGGATCGAGCTGAACATGCACGGTAAGCGGCCGAAAGCCGTCAACGTGCGGACCGCTCCGTACCCGGCGTTCCCGACCGACATGCAGGCCCAGTTCATCTCCCTCAACGCCATTGCCGAAGGCACCGGTGCTGTGATCGAGACGATCTTCGAAAACCGCTTCATGCACGTCTACGAGCTGCACCGCATGGGCGCCAAGATCCAGGTCGAAGGCAACACTGCCATCGTCACCGGCACCGAAAAACTCAAGGGCGCGCCAGTGATGGCGACCGACCTGCGTGCTTCGGCCAGCCTGGTGATCTCGGCCCTGATCGCCGACGGCGACACCCTGATCGATCGCATCTACCACATAGACCGTGGCTACGAGTGCATCGAAGAAAAACTGCAGATGCTGGGCGCCAAGATCCGTCGCGTTCCGGGCTAGTACCTGCTGCATGGGCATAAGGACGTGCCCGTTGATTTGTTGAAGTCGAGCCGTTTTCGGCTCGATGTGTGTCCGGCGCCATTTGCGACCGGGCATGAGTACCTTGATAAGGACTGACGTTTCCCATGTTGACCATCGCACTGTCCAAGGGCCGCATCCTTGACGACACCCTGCCGCTTCTGGCTGAAGCGGGCATCGTGCCGACCGAGAATCCGGACAAGAGCCGCAAGCTGATCATTCCCACGACCCAGGAAGATGTACGCCTGCTGATCGTGCGTGCCACCGATGTGCCGACCTACGTCGAACATGGTGCTGCCGACCTCGGTGTCGCCGGTAAAGATGTGCTGATGGAATATGGCGGCCAGGGCCTGTACGAGCCACTGGACCTGCAAATTGCCCAGTGCAAGTTGATGACGGCCGGCAAGGTCGGTGCGGTCGAGCCCAAGGGTCGTCTGCGCATCGCCACCAAGTTCGTCAACGTTGCCAAGCGTTATTACGCTGAACAGGGTCGTCAGGTCGACATCATCAAGCTGTACGGCTCGATGGAGCTGGCACCGCTGATCGGCCTTGCCGACAAGATCATCGACGTGGTCGACACCGGTAACACGCTGCGGGCCAACGGCCTGGAGCCACAGGATTTCATTGCTGCCATCAGCTCCCGGCTGATCGTCAACAAAGCTTCGATGAAGATGCAGCACGCCCGTATCCAGGCGTTGATTGACACCCTGCGCAAGGCAGTGGAGTCTCGACACCGCGGCTGATTCACCTGCGCGACGTTAAGTCGCGCCCGTCTATCCGCCTCATAGCCAGAATTCTCAGGTGCCCAAGCGGAAACGACTGCTAAGTTAGGGCGCCTGAGTTTTTGCCATTCCTATGAGGTTCTCGCTATGACCGCACCGACTGCAATTCGCCGACTCAACGCTGCTGACCCGGATTTCGCGCATCATCTGGATCATCTGCTGAGCTGGGAAAGTGTGTCTGACGACTCGGTCAATCAGCGGGTGCTGGACATCATCAAGGCCGTGCGTGAGCGTGGTGACGCGGCACTGGTGGACTTTACCCGCCAGTTCGACGGCCTGGATGTGAAATCCATGGCCGACCTGATCCTGCCGCGCGAGCGTCTGGAGCTGGCGCTCACCCGCATCTCCGTGCCTCAGCGTGAAGCCCTGGAAGTTGCCGCCGCTCGTGTGCGCAGCTACCACGAAAAACAGAAGCAGGATTCCTGGAGCTACACCGAGGCCGACGGCACGGTGCTGGGCCAGAAAGTCACGCCGCTGGACCGCGCCGGTCTGTACGTGCCAGGCGGCAAGGCGTCGTACCCGTCGTCGGTGTTGATGAACGCGATTCCGGCCAAGGTCGCCGGCGTCACCGAAGTGGTCATGGTCGTGCCAACCCCGCGCGGTGAAATCAACGAGCTGGTGCTGGCCGCTGCCTGCATCGCCGGTGTCGACCGCGTGTTCACCATCGGTGGCGCTCAAGCCGTTGCCGCATTGGCTTACGGCACCGAAAGCGTGCCGAAGGTCGACAAGGTCGTCGGTCCGGGCAACATCTATGTCGCCACCGCCAAGCGCCACGTGTTTGGCCAGGTCGGTATCGACATGATCGCCGGTCCCTCCGAGATCCTCGTGGTGTGCGACGGCCAGACCGATCCGGACTGGATCGCCATGGACCTGTTCTCCCAGGCCGAGCACGACGAAGATGCCCAGGCGATTCTGGTCAGCCCCGACGCCGAGTTCCTCGACAAGGTCGCCGCTAGCATCGCCAAGCTGATGCCGACCATGGAGCGCGCCGCGATCATCGAAACCTCGATCAATGGCCGTGGTGCACTGATCAAGGTGCGCGACATGGAGCAAGCCATCGAAGTGGCTAACCGTATCGCGCCGGAGCACCTCGAATTGTCCGTTGCCGATCCACAAGCCTGGCTGCCGCAGATCCGCCACGCCGGCGCGATCTTCATGGGCCGTCACACCTCCGAAGCCCTGGGCGACTATTGCGCAGGCCCGAACCACGTGTTGCCGACTTCCGGCACCGCCCGTTTCTCCTCGCCGCTGGGTGTGTACGACTTCCAGAAGCGCTCGTCGATCATCTTCTGCTCTGAGCAGGGCGCTTCCGAGTTGGGCAAAACCGCTTCCGTGCTGGCCCGTGGCGAGTCGCTGACCGCTCACGCCCGCAGTGCCGAATACCGCATCGTTGATGACAAGCAGGTGAAATGAATATGAGTAAATTCTGGAGCTCGTTCGTCAAGGATCTGGTGCCTTACGTGCCGGGCGAACAACCCAAGCTGACCAAGCTGGTCAAGCTCAACACCAACGAAAACCCGTACGGCCCATCGCCAAAAGCCCTCGCGGCGATGCAAACCGAACTCAATGACAACCTGCGTCTGTACCCGGACCCGAACAGCGACCTGCTCAAGCAAGCCGTTGCCAGGTACTACGGCGTGCAAGGCAATCAGGTGTTCCTCGGCAACGGTTCCGATGAAGTGCTGGCGCACATCTTCCACGGTTTGTTGCAACACGATCAGCCGCTGCTGTTCCCGGACATCAGCTATAGCTTCTACCCGGTCTACTGCGGGTTGTACGGCATCAAGTTCGACGCGGTGCCGCTGGACGAGCAGTTCCAGATCAACCCGGCGGACTACGCCAGGCCGAACGGCGGGATCATCTTCCCCAACCCGAACGCCCCGACCGGCTGCCTGTTGGCGCTGGAGGCGGTGGAGCAGATTCTCAAGGCCAGCCCGGATTCCGTGGTGGTGGTCGACGAGGCCTACATCGATTTTGGCGGCGAGACGGCAATCTCCCTGGTGGACCGCTATCCGAACCTGCTGGTGACCCAGACCCTGTCCAAGTCCCGTTCCCTGGCCGGTCTGCGGGTGGGTCTGGCGGTCGGCCATCCGGACCTGATCGAGGCGCTGGAGCGGATCAAGAACAGCTTCAACTCCTATCCGCTGGATCGCATGGCGAATGTCGGCGCTGCCGCCGCGTTCGAGGATCGCGAGTATTTCGACAAGACCTGCCGGTTGGTGATCGAGCATCGCGAGAAGGTCGTTGCACAGCTAAAGGAGAAGGGTTTTGAAGTGCTGCCATCGGCGGCGAACTTCATTTTCGCCCGTCACCCCCGGCACGATGCGGCGGGGCTTGCGGCGAAGTTGCGCGAGCAAGGCGTGATCGTCCGGCACTTCAAGCAGGAGCGGATTGCCCAATTCCTGCGGATCTCCATCGGCACGCCTGAGCAGAATCAGGCGCTGATCGACGGCCTCGGCGACCTGTAAACCACCGCTGACCCCTGTAGGAGCAAGCTCGCTCCTACAGGGGCTTGTCTCAGCGGCTTACTCTTCTTCTTTCTCTTTGACCGGTGCCGGCGGCGGACGCAATCCGACTTCCGCCGTCAGCTTGAGCTCCTTGCCGTTGCGCATCACCTGGATCGCGACTTTGTCGGTCGGCTTGATCCGCGCCACCTGATTCATCGAGCGACGGCCATCACCGGCCGGTTCGCCATCGATGGCAAGAATCACATCACCCAGTTGCAGGCCGGCCTTCTGTGCCGGACCATCGCGGAAAATCCCCGCCACGACAATGCCAGGGCGCCCGGACAAGCCGAACGACTCGGCCAGTTCCTGGGTCAGCGGCTGCACTTCGATACCCAGCCAGCCACGAATCACCTGGCCGTGCTCGATGATCGACTTCATTACTTCCATGGCCAGCTTCACCGGGATCGCGAAACCAATACCCTGGGAGCCCCCGGACTTGGAAAAAATAGCAGTGTTGATGCCGGTCAGGTTGCCGATGGCATCCACCAGCGCACCGCCTGAGTTGCCCGGGTTGATCGCCGCATCGGTCTGGATGAAGTCTTCGTAGTTGTTCAGGCCCAGTTGGTTGCGCCCGGTGGCGCTGATGATGCCCATGGTTACGGTCTGGCCGACGCCGAACGGGTTGCCGATGGCCAGCGCGACGTCGCCGATGCGGATGTTGTCGGAGCGCCCCACGGTGATCGACGGCAGGTTTTTCAGGTCGATTTTCAGCACCGCGAGGTCAGTCTCCGGGTCGCTGCCGATCACCCGTGCCAGGGTTTCCCGGCCGT
This sequence comes from Pseudomonas sp. GL-B-12, assembly GCF_019955895.1. Classification (NCBI taxonomy): domain Bacteria; kingdom Pseudomonadati; phylum Pseudomonadota; class Gammaproteobacteria; order Pseudomonadales; family Pseudomonadaceae; genus Pseudomonas; species Pseudomonas sp. GL-B-12. The sequence goes on along the minus strand of NZ_JAHBCX010000044.1, from coordinate 128,699 downwards.
CCTTGAGCGCCACCACGATCTGGTCGGCGCCGCTGGTCACGTGGTTGTTGGTCAGGATGTAGCCTTCCGGGCTCATGATCACGCCGGAACCGAGGCTCGACTCCATGCGTTTCTGCTTGGGCGAGTTATCGCCGAAGAAGCGACGGAACTGCGGATCTTCGAACAACGGATGGTTGGGTTTGTTGATGACTTTGGTGGTGTACAGGTTCACCACCGACGGCGCCGCGGTGGATACCGCTTCGGCATAAGACACCGGGCCCTGCTGCATGCTGGTGGTTTGCGGCGCTTGTTGCAGATTCACGTCGAGGCTCGGGAGCCCGACCCACTGTGGGTAACGCTGGATTATCAAAAGAGCGACAAGCACGCCGGCCAACAGCGGCCAGCCGGAAAAACGCAGCGCCTTGAGCATTAAGCACTTCCTGAGAGAGTTGCAGGCGGTATGAGACCGCTCATAATGACGCGCATTATACGAGGCCGCACGCGCCTCTGAACGGGATATTTAGGAGTCTTTCATGGCCGTCGCCCTGAGCACCCTGGTCGAAGAAGCCGACCGTTACCTCAACAGCGCCAAAATCGCCGATTACTGTCCCAATGGCCTGCAGGTCGAAGGCCGTCCGCAAGTGATGCGCATTGTCAGTGGCGTCACTGCCAGCCAGGCCTTGCTCGATGCGGCAGTGGAGGCCAATGCCGACCTGGTGCTGGTGCATCATGGCTACTTCTGGAAGGGCGAGAACCCGTGCATCACCGGCATGAAGCAGCGCCGCTTGAAGACCCTGCTCAAGCACGATATCAGCCTGTTGTCCTATCATCTGCCGCTGGACCTGCACCCGGACGTCGGCAATAACGTGCAGCTCGCGCGGCAGCTCGACATCACCGTCGAAGGTCCGCTGGACCCGGACAACCTGAAGATTGTCGGCCTGGTCGGCTCGCTGAACGAGCCGATGATGCCCCGGGATTTCGCCCGCCGCGTCCAGGAAGTGATGGGGCGTGAGCCGCTGTTGATCGAAGGCAGCGCCATGGTCCGCCGTGTCGGCTGGTGCACCGGTGGTGGCCAGGGTTACATCGATCAGGCCATTCTGGCCGGCGTCGATCTGTACCTCAGCGGCGAGGCTTCCGAGCAAACTTTCCACAGTGCCCGGGAAAACGACATCAGCTTCATTGCCGCCGGTCATCATGCCACCGAGCGCTACGGCGTTCAGGCGCTGGGGGATTATCTGGCGCGGCGCTTTGCGCTGGAGCACATCTTCATCGATTGCCCGAATCCGATCTGATGCGGTGAACACCGCGATTCAACTGTAGGAGCGAGCCTGCTCGCGAAAGCGATGTATCAGTCGACATCTATGTCAAAGGTAAGTCAGTCATCGCGAGCAGGCTCGCTCCCACAGGGATCCAAGAGCCCAAACAGGCAGGCATATTCATATGCTCTTTCGATCTAGTTGGCGTCCTGATTAGAAGAGGTCGCTGTGCTAGGATTCCCCGCTCGAACACGGCCCGCTGGCCGTCCATAAGATCGTTTTCGTGAGTAGCCATGGTCGACAAACTGACGCATCTGAAACAGCTGGAGGCGGAAAGCATCCACATCATCCGCGAGGTCGCCGCCGAGTTCGATAACCCGGTGATGCTGTACTCCGTCGGTAAAGACTCCGCCGTGATGCTGCACCTTGCGCGCAAGGCATTCTTCCCGGGCAAACTGCCGTTCCCTGTGATGCACGTCGACACCCAGTGGAAGTTCAAGGAAATGTACGCGTTCCGCGACCGCATGGTCGAAGAACTGGGCCTTGACCTGCTGGTGCACGTGAATCCCGAGGGTGTTGCGCAGGGTATCAACCCGCTGACCCATGGCAGTGCCAAGCACACCGACATCATGAAAACCGAAGGCCTCAAGCAGGCCCTCGACAAGTACGGTTTCGATGCCGCTTTCGGTGGTGCCCGTCGCGACGAAGAGAAGTCCCGTGCCAAAGAGCGCGTGTATTCCTTCCGCGACACCAAGCACCGCTGGGACCCGAAAAACCAGCGTCCCGAGTTGTGGAACGTCTACAACGGCAAGGTCAACAAGGGCGAGTCGATCCGCGTTTTCCCGTTGTCGAACTGGACCGAACTGGACATCTGGCAGTACATCTACCTTGAAGGCATCCCGATTGTGCCGCTGTATTTCGCCGCCGAGCGCGACGTCATCGAGATGAATGGCACCTGGATCATGATCGACGACGAACGCCTGCTCAATCACCTGAGCGATGAAGACAAGGCGCGCATCGTCAAGAAGAAGGTCCGTTTCCGTACGCTGGGCGACTACCCGTTGACCGGTGCGGTCGAGTCCGAGGCCACCAGCCTGACCGACATCATTCAGGAAATGCTCCTGACGCGAACTTCCGAACGCCAGGGCCGGGTCATCGATCACGATGGCGCAGGCTCGATGGAAGAAAAGAAACGTCAGGGTTATTTCTAAGGGGCTGTCATGTCGCACGTATCTGATTTGATCAGCGAGGACATCCTCGCCTACCTGGGCCAGCACGAACGCAAGGAAATGCTGCGCTTTCTGACCTGTGGCAACGTCGACGACGGCAAGAGCACCCTGATCGGGCGCCTGCTGCACGACTCCAAGATGATCTACGAAGATCATCTGGAAGCCATCACCCGCGACTCGAAAAAAGTCGGCACCACTGGTGATGACATCGACCTGGCATTGCTGGTCGACGGCCTGCAGGCCGAGCGCGAGCAAGGCATCACCATTGATGTTGCCTACCGGTATTTCTCCACCGCAAAACGCAAATTCATCATCGCCGATACTCCCGGCCATGAGCAGTACACCCGCAACATGGCCACCGGTGCATCCACCTGTGACCTGGCGATCATCCTGGTCGACGCCCGTTACGGCGTGCAAACCCAGACCCGTCGCCACAGCTTCATTGCCTCGTTGCTGGGCATCAAGCACATCGTTGTCGCCATCAACAAGATGGACCTCAACGGCTTCGACGAAAACGTGTTCGAGTCGATCAAGGCCGATTACCTGAAGTTCGCCGAAGGCATCGCGTTCAAGCCGACCACCATGGCGTTCGTACCGATGTCGGCGCTCAAGGGCGACAACGTAGTGAACAAGTCCGAGCGCTCGCCGTGGTACACCGGCCAGTCGCTGATGGAAATCCTCGAAACCGTCGAAATCGCCAGCGACCGCAACTACACCGACCTGCGTTTCCCGGTGCAGTACGTCAACCGTCCGAACCTGAACTTCCGTGGTTTCGCCGGCACCCTGGCCAGTGGCGTCGTGCACAAGGGCGACGAAGTCGTGGTGCTGCCGTCGGGCAAGAGCAGTCGCGTGAAATCCATCGTCACCTTCGAAGGTGAGCTGGAGCATGCAGGTCCGGGTCAAGCGGTGACGCTGACCATGGAAGACGAGATCGATATCTCCCGCGGCGACTTGCTGGTGCATGCCGACAACCAGCCGCAAGTGACTGACGGCTTCGATGCCATGCTGGTGTGGATGGCCGAAGAGCCGATGCTGCCGGGCAAGAAATACGACATCAAGCGCGCTACGACGTACGTGCCGGGTTCGATCACCAGCATTGTCAACCGCGTTGACGTGAACACCCTGGAAGAAGGCCCTGCCAGTGCCTTGCAGCTGAACGAGATCGGTCGGGTCAAGATCAGCCTCGATGCAGCCATCGCGCTGGACGGTTACGCGAGCAACCGCACCACCGGTTCGTTCATCGTCATCGATCGTTTGACCAATGGCACCGTCGCCGCCGGCATGATCATCGCTCAACCAGTGGCGCACGGCAGTAGCACGCATCACGGCAAACTCGCGCACGTCGCCACCGAAGAACGCGCCCAGCGCTTCGGCCAGCAACCGGCCACCGTGTTGTTCAGCGGCTTGTCCGGCGCGGGCAAAAGCACGCTGGCCTACGCGGTTGAACGCAAGCTGTTCGACCTGGGCCGTGCAGTGTTCGTGCTCGATGGCCAGAGCCTGCGTCACGACCTGAACAAAGGTCTGCCACAGGATCGCGCCGGGCGTACCGAGAACTGGCGTCGTGCGGCGCACGTTGCGCGTCAGTTCAACGAAGCTGGTCTGCTGACCCTCGCTGCCTTCGTTGCCCCGAGTGCCGAAGGTCGTGAACAGGCTCGTGAGCTGATCGGAAAAGAGCGTCTGCTGACGGTCTACGTCCAGGCTTCGCCGACGGTTTGCGCGGAGCGTGATCCGCAAGGTTTGTACGCGGCGGCCGGGGATAACATCCCGGGCGAGTCGTTCCCGTACGACGTGCCGCTGGATGCCGACCTGGTGATCGACACCCAGTCCGTGTCGCTGGAAGACGGCGTCAAGCAAGTGCTGGGTCTGCTGCGTGAGCGTGGTGCGATCTAAGCCTTAGCCGTAAATGAAAAACCCGCCGATGAGTGATCATCGGCGGGTTTTTTTGTATTTGGTAATCAGTCAAAACAAACACCAAACCTGTGCGAGCTTGCTCGCGATAGCGGCGGATCAGTCGACATCAATATTGAATGTCAGCCAGCAATCGCGAGCAGGCTCGCTCCCACAGGGGATTAGTGTTTTCCTGGATACTCGCGATGCATCTGCGCAAGCAGAGCATCCTTGTCCTGCCACAACTGATTGATCCAGCCCTGAAACTGCAGGCGGTATTCACCGTCCTGGTCATAGTTCTTGCCAATGAACTGCGGCGGAATCTTCAGCTCTTCAAAGTGCACCACCACGTCCGCAACGTTCCCGCACAGCAAGTCCCAGAAACCCGGGCGCCCGGCAGGGTAGTGGATGGTCACGTTGACCAGGGATTCAAGCTGCTCGCCCATCGCATCCAGCACAAAGGCAATGCCGCCGGCCTTGGGCTTGAGCAGGTACTTGAAGGGTGACTGCTGTTGCTTGTGTTTGCCCTCGGTGAAGCGTGTGCCTTCGACGAAGTTGAAAATGCCCACCGGGTTGTCGCGGAATTTCGCACAGGTCTTGCGGGTGGTTTCCAGGTCCTTGCCTTTCTTTTCCGGGTGCTTCTCCAGATAGGCCTTGGAGTAGCGCTTCATGAACGGAAAGCCCAGCGCCCACCAGGCCAGACCGATCACCGGGACCCAGATCAGCTCCTGCTTGAGAAAGAACTTCAGCGGTTGAATGCGCCGGTTGAGCACGTATTGCAGCACCAGGATGTCGACCCAGCTCTGGTGGTTGCTGGTGATCAGGTACGAGTGCTGATAGTCGAGGCCTTGCAGGCCGCTGATGTGCCAGCGTGTGCGGCGCACCAGGTTCATCCAGCCTTTGTTGAGGCTGATCCAGGCTTCGTGGGTATGGTTCATCAGCCAGCCCGCGAGGCGCTGGGTGAGGGCGAACGGCAATACCTTGACGAGCGCCACGCAGAACAGGAACGAGCAGAGCAAAATCGTGTTCAGCACCAACAGCAGCGAGGCGATCACGCCCCGCAGCGGGGCGGGTAGGAAGTCCAGCATTTACACATCCATAGGTCGGTTGGCGGCTTGGATCGCAGTCAAGGCGATGGTGTAGACAATGTCATCGACCTGCGCGCCGCGCGGCAAATCGTTCACCGGTTTGCGCAAGCCTTGCAGCATTGGCCCGAGGCTGACGCAGTCGGCGCTGCGCTGTACGGCTTTGTGCGTGGTATTGCCGGTGTTGAGGTCGGGGAATACGTACACCGTGGCACGACCGGCCACCTGACTGTTCGGCGCCAGTTGCCGGGCCACGCTTTCGTTGGCGGCGGCGTCGTACTGCAAGGGGCCGTCGATCAGCAGCGAGTGCTGTTGTTCGTGGGCGAGCAGGGTAGCCTCGCGGACCTTCTCGACGTCTTCGCCGCTGTCCGACTCGCCGCTGGAGTAGCTGATCATCGCCACCCGTGGCGTGATGCCGAAGGCGGCGGCCGAATCAGCGCTTTGCAGGGCGATCTCGGCCAGTTCACTGGCGCTCGGGTGCGGGTTCATCACGCAGTCGCCATAGACCAGCACCTCTTCCGGGAACAGCATGAAGAACACCGACGACACCAGGGTGCAGCCCGGCGCGGTTTTAATCAGTTGCAGGGCCGGGCGGATGGTGTTGGCGGTGGTGTTGATCACGCCCGACACGAGGCCGTCGACTTCATCCAGGGCCAGCATCATGGTGCCGATCACCACGGTGTCTTCCAGTTGTTGCTCGGCCATCGGCGCGTTGAGGCTTTTGCTTTTGCGCAACGCGACCATGGGCTCGACGTAGCGCTCGCGGATCAAGTCCGGATCGATGATTTCCAGGCCCGGTGGCAACTCGATGCCCTGGGCGCGGGCGACGGCCTGCACGTCCTCGGGCTTGGCCAGCAACACACAGCGAGCGATGCCACGGGCCTGGCAGATTGCGGCGGCCTGTACGGTTAGCGGCTCGCTGCCTTCGGGCAGCACGATGCGCTTGTTGGCCGCCTGGGCGCGCTGGATCAATTGATAGCGGAAAACCGCTGGCGACAGGCGCATTTCCCGTGGCGTACCGCAGCGCTGGTGCAGCCAGTTGGCATCGAGATGGCCGGCGATGAAATCGGTGATGATTTCGGCGCGCTCGCGGTCGTCGATGGGGATTTCCTTGTTCAGGCCGTTGAGCAGGTTGGCGGTGTCATAGGAGCCGGTACTCACCGACAACACCGGCAATCCGGCCAGCAGGGCGCCTCGGCACAGGTCCATGATGCGCGGATCGGGCAGGGTGTCGCTGGTCAGCAGCAGGCCGGCCAGCGGCACGCCGTTCAAGGCCGCGAGGCTGACGGCGAGGATGATGTCGTCGCGGTCGCCGGGGGTCACCACCAGCACGCCGGGCTTGAGCAACTCCACGGTATTGCGCATGGTGCGGGCGCAAATGATGATTTTGGTCATGCGCCGGGTTTCGTAATCACCGGCGTTGAGCACTTGCGCACCCATCAGGTCGGCGACGTCGCGGGTGCGCGGGGCGTTCAGTTCCGGCTGGAACGGAATGCAGCCGAGCAAGCGGAAATCACCACTGCGCAGCAACGGCGAATGCTCCTTCAGGCGCGTGGCGAAGGCCTCCATGCTTTCCTCGGTCTTGACCTTGTTGAGGATCACGCCGAGGACTTTCGGGTCTTTCGGGCCGCCGAACAATTGCGCCTGCAACTCGACGCGACCGGAGAGCTCGGTCAGCACTTCGTTTTCCGGTGCCGAGACCAGGATCACCTCGGCGTCGAGGCTCTTGGCCAGATGCAGGTTGACCCGCGCGGCATAACTGGCGCTGCGGGTCGGCACCATGCCTTCGACGATCAGCACGTCCTTGCCGATGGCAGCCTGCTGATACAGGGTGATGATTTCTTCGAGCAATTCATCGAGCTGACCGTCGCCGAGCATGCGCTCGACATGGGCCAGGCCCAGCGGCTGAGGCGGTTTCAAGCCGTGGGTACGCGCCACCAGTTCGGTGGAACGCTCCGGGCCCGTGTCGCCCGGATGCGGCTGGGCAATCGGTTTGAAAAAACCGACCTTGAGCCCGGCCCGCTCAAGGGTGCGCACCAGCCCGAGGCTGATGGAGGTCAGACCCACACCAAAATCGGTGGGCGCGATAAAAAAAGTTTGCATGCGGATTCTCTAAAGGTGCATTGCAAAGGTGATGACCTATAACTGGTCGTCTACCGAAATTCAGTCGCCAAGGTTATCGCTAACCGAGCCTTGTGCGCACCAACCACAATCAAAGGGTTGGCCTGTTTTTTCCTGGCGCTGCGCAGGGTCCATGACCCAGACGCGGGATTGCCAGGGCGGCTGGTGCCGCAGGTGCTGGGTGTGGCCGCAGGAAAGCTCGGCCACCCAGTGTCCGTCCTCGTCCTGATGGAAGCCTGTGATCGTCGAATCCCGTCTGTCCGGGTTGTGTTCGCTTTCGGACGATGGCTTCGCTAAACTTGGCCTTTCAATCTTCTTATGCAAAAGGTCTCGCCCCATGCTGATCGCCGCCAATAAGGCTGTCTCCATCGACTATACCCTGACCAACGACGCTGGTGAGGTCATCGACAGCTCCGCCGGCGGCGCGCCGCTGGTCTACCTGCAAGGCGCAGGCAACATCATCCCGGGCCTGGAAAAGGCTCTGGAAGGCAAGGCTGTCGGCGACGAGCTGACCGTAGCCGTTGAACCGGAAGACGCTTACGGCGAATACGCTGCCGAACTGGTCAGCACCCTGAGCCGCAGCATGTTCGAAGGTGTCGACGAGCTGGAAGTGGGCATGCAGTTCCACGCTTCTGCTCCGGACGGCCAGATGCAGATCGTGACCATCCGTGATCTGGACGGCGACGACGTCACCGTTGACGGCAACCACCCGTTGGCTGGTCAGCGCCTGAATTTCCAGGTCAAGATCATCGACATCCGTGACGCCAGCCAGGAAGAAATCGCTCATGGTCACGTCCATGGCGAAGGTGGCCATCACCACTGATTTCTGCGCTAAGCTCAGATAACTGGAGAGGCGCCCTGTGGGCGCCTTTTTAGTCTGCGGCTGTCCCTGACGACACCGCCAAGTGGCTGTTTCGAGAAGAACACGGGAATCTGGAGTACGCCATGAGTGCTTTTCACGACCTTAAATTGACAGCCCTGGATGGACAGGAGCTACCTCTGGCGCCTTTTAAAGGCCAAGTCGTACTGGTGGTCAACGTCGCCTCCAAATGCGGCTTGACCCCGCAGTACGCGGCGCTGGAAAACCTCTACCAGCTATACAAGGGCAAAGGCTTCAGTGTGCTGGGCTTGCCGTGCAACCAGTTTGCCGGGCAGGAACCGGGGACCGAGAAGGAGATCAAGGATTTCTGCAGCCTCAACTATGGCGTGACCTTTCCGTTGTCCAGCAAGCTGGAAGTCAACGGGCATGAACGTCATCAGTTGTACCGCTTGCTGGCGGGCGAGGGCGCGGAATTTCCCGGCGACATCACCTGGAACTTCGAGAAGTTCCTGCTGGGCAAGGACGGCCGTGTACTGGCTCGGTTCTCGCCACGTACGGCGCCGGATGATCCGACCATCGTTCACGCGATTGAAAAAGCGCTGAGCTGAACCACAAAAATCGCAGCCATCGAGCTGCGATTTTTTATGCCTGCCTTTTGACCCTTAATCATTCTGATCAATAGTGCTATCGCGCTGACGGTACTGCGCATATTATCGCCGTCATATTAATTGTGCCTGTCGATAACGTTTTCGTGGAGCGTCCCATGCCCGTCAAAGCCCTGTTCAAACCGTTCCACCTCGGCACCCTCGAACTGCCGACCCGCGTCGTCATGGCGCCGATGACCCGCTCCTTTTCCCCGGGCGGCGTGCCTAACTCCAAAGTGATCGAATACTACCGTCGTCGCGCCGCTGCGGGCGTCGGCCTGATCATTACCGAAGGCACCACCGTCGGTCACAAGGCGTCCAATGGCTATCCGAACGTTCCGCATTTCTATGGTGAAGCAGCCCTGTCCGGCTGGAGGATAGTCGTCGATGCCGTTCACGCCGAAGGCGGCAAGATCGTTCCGCAGCTGTGGCACGTGGGCAGCGTGCGCCGTATCGGCACCGAGCCGGACGCCAGCGTGCCAGGTTATGGCCCGTCGGAAAAAGTGAAGGAAGGTCAGGTCGTGGTGCACGGCATGACCAGACAAGACATCCAGGATGTAATCGCTGCGTTTGCCCAAGCCGCCAAGGATGCCCAGAGCATCGGCATGGACGGCGTGGAAATCCACGGTGCCCACGGTTACCTGATTGACCAGTTCTTCTGGGAAGGCAGCAACCAGCGTACCGACGAATACGGCGGCAGCCTGGCTAACCGTTCGCGCTTCGCCATTGAATTGATTCAGGCCGTGCGTGCCGCGGTCGGTGAAGGTTTCCCGATCATCTTCCGTTTCTCCCAGTGGAAGCAGCAGGACTACACAGCGCGTCTGGTGCAAACCCCGGAAGCCTTGGGCGAGTTCCTCAAGCCGTTGGCGGATGCGGGTGTGGATATTTTCCACTGTTCGACCCGCCGCTTCTGGGAGCCTGAGTTCGACGGTTCCGAGCTGAACCTGGCCGGCTGGACCCGCCAACTCACCGGCAAGCCAACCATCACCGTGGGCAGCGTCGGCCTGGACGGCGAGTTCCTGCAGTTCATGGTCAACACCGACAAGGTCGCGCAACCGGCCAGCCTGGAAAAACTGCTGGAACGCCTGAACAACGATGAGTTCGACCTGGTGGCGGTCGGTCGCGCGTTGCTGGTGGACCCGGACTGGGCACAGAAAGTGCGCGACGGCCGTGAGGAAGACATTCTGCCGTTCAGCCGCGAAGCGTTGATGACGCTGGTTTAAGCGACGACCGGGAAGGCCTCATCGCGAGCAGGCTCGCTCCCACAGGGGATTTGTGTAAGACACAGAACCAATGTGTGCGAGCCTGCTCGCGAAAACTGACTCAAGAGCACTGCAAAATCAGGGAACAATCGGTGCATTCGGCACCACCATCTCCCCGGCACACGCCCCGCGCAACTGTCCCTCGAACTGTTCGATAATCGTCGCCCAACCCTGGCGACTGGCATGCTGGCGCGCATTGAGGCGCACATTGCGCAAGGCTTCCCTTTCCTCCAGCAGCCATGCCGCTGCATCGCAGAACGCCTCTTCATCTCCCGGCATTGCCAGTACGCCGTTGTAGCCATGACGAATATGCTGGGCCGCCGCTGCCTGGTCGTAGGCGACCACGCCAAGCCCCGAAGCGAGTGCTTCAAGCACCACATTGCCGAAGGTTTCGGTCAGGCTCGGAAACAGAAACACGTCCCCCGAGGCGTAGTGACAGGCCAGGGCTTCACCCCGTTGCGTGCCGCAGAAAATCGCCTTGGGCATTTCGTTTTCCAGTTCCTGGCGCTGTGGGCCATCGCCGACCACGATCAGTTTCAGCGTGCGCTGTGGATAACTCGCCTTGAGGGTATTGAAGGTGCGTTTGAGCAGGCCGAGGTTTTTCTCCGGAGCCAGGCGACCGACATGAATGACGGCGATGTCTTCCTCAGTCAGTCCCCATTGCTCGCGCAGCGCATTTAACCGTTTGGCCGGGTGAAACAATTCGCTGTCGACCCCACGGGACAGCAACGCCAGTCGCTCGAACTGACGTCGCTCCAGTTCCAGGCGCTGGCTGACGCTGGGCACCAGGGTCATGGTCGAGCGGTTGTGGAACCAGCGCAGGTAGTGGGTCAGCAGGCGCGTGAGCAAACCAAACCCGTACTGGTTGGAATACTGCTGGAAATTGGTGTGGAAACCGCTGACCACTGAAATCCCCAGTCGCCTTGCCGCGCGCAACGCTGACAAACCTAGCGGACCCTCGGTGGCGATGTAGAGCACATCCGGGCGGTGACGCGTCCAGCGCCGCAGCAGCTTGTGCATCGACGACTGGCCCCATTGCAAACCGGGGTAACCCGGAAGCGGCCAGCCCCGGCACAACAGCAACTCATCATCGCTGCTCAATTGCTGGTCGCAGCCCTGACGCGGCCGGACCAGCTCCACTTGATGCCCGCGCGCGCGCAAACCGTCGCACAAGCGGCCCAGGGTATTGGCCACGCCGTTGATTTCCGGTGGGAAGGTTTCGGTGATCAGGGTGATATGCAGAGCTGTCGTCATGACCCCAGTGTCGGCTGGGGCCATGTCGACGCTATGACGTTCGGATGATGGATTTGTGAAACGGTTGATTCTGAGCGAGTTGGTGCGCTCCAGCGCAACATAAGAAACTCTTAGGGCCAATTCTGGGTGCCTGGAAAATGCCGTCAATAAAATATTGCATTTATAGAAGAGTGGTGATTTTATTGTGCTACCACTGGTTGTATAACCAGTTATGTGCCAATATTTAAGAGAGGATTTGAATGCAGATATTTATGGATCTGGTCACGAACGCGAATTTGCAAGCCTGGATTTGGGGACCTTTGATGGGGGTTCTGTGTGGCGTGCTGTTCGCTGGCATCACCAACCCCCCGACTGTGAATGCCCCGATTACGGTGATCCAGACAAAGCGAACCTACATTACTAATGTCACCACAAAAGGAGGCACTTCGGCGGCTCCCGCTAGGGATGGGATATTGCCGATCTTTTTTGTTCTGGCAATCGGCCTCATGTTTTTGGTCTGGAAATACGCGATCTATGTTGAGCTGATCCATTACTATTTGTGGGTGCTTCTTTCCACATTGCTGGCATTCAGTATCACGACTGCGTTGGTCTCATTGATCAAAGGTCAATTTACCTCGGGCAGTTGGGCGGTTTACATTGCTGCGCCGATTTTCATTCTTGCAGGATGTGGTGGATTGATTGGTTTGGCCAAGTCATCCTTTGATCCGGATCTTACGGCTTTGGCGTCCAACCACACCTTCCGTGAATTTTATATGGACAGTTTGTCGGATTATGGCCGGTCACTAATGATGAGCCAGGTGTTCGGCATGTGCGTGACTTTACTGGTGATGGTGTTTACCGGCGTGGCGCTGCTCCACTATCTGGCACTTATGAACCAGCGTAGTTATGGACCGCTACATGGTTTTTGGTTGTTCCTAACCAGGATCACCATTTTTTTCTCTGGAAAGTCCTGGTTGTTTGTCATGGCGTGCGGGTTGTTGTTGGCCTATCTGTTGATCGAACCGGCATCTATTCCACTTTGGGTGACCCCGAAGTAACTGCTGGCGCAGGACGTTTTGTCGGCATCGCTGTAATCAAAACGAGGCATTGGACCGATGCCTCGTTTCGTCTGTGCCCTTCAGTCGTAGCGCGTCACGAGGTTTTCGACACCACGTTCACGCACCCAGAACAGCGTCGCGCCAGCCACGGCGGCCGGCATCATCAGGATGTTGACCACCGGGATCAGCAGCACCAGGTACACGCTGCCGCCGAAGCTCATGCTCTGCCAGCGCTTCTGCCGCAGCCAGGCGAGCATTTCGTTCCAGCCCAGCTTGTGGTTGTCCGCCGGGTAGTCGATGTACTGGATCGCCATCATCCACACCCCGAACAATAGCCACAGCGGCGCTGCGATGATGTTCACCACCGGGATGAACGAGAGGATGAACAACCCGACTGCCCTGGGCAGGAAGTAGCCGAGCTTGCGCATTTCCCGGGCCAGGGTGCGCGGGATCATGGCGATCAGCTCGCCCCAGCTGAAGGCCGGGAAGTCATCGGTGCCGCGTACCACCACTTCGACTTTCTCCGCGAGGAAGCCGTTGAACGGCGCGGCAATGACGTTGGCGAGCATGGTGAAGGTGAAGAACACCATCAGCACGACGAGGACCACGAACAGCGGCCAGAGGATGTAGCTGAGAAAACTCAGCCAGTCAGGCAGGGACGGCATCAAGGTGTCGACCCAAAGGCTGAACTGATGGCCGGCCAGGTAGATCAATCCGACGAACAGCACCAGGTTTATTGCCAGCGGTAACAGCACAAACAAACGCAGGCTGGGGCTCAGCACCAGCTTGAGGCCTTCGCGCAGGTATTGCGGGCCGGACAGAACAGGGGCAGGCATAAGAGGCTCCGGGCAGAGGGAAAACGCGCCGACCTTACCGGCTTTGCTTCACAGGCGAAAGCGCGACAGCGGTATCGACATTCACTGTAACAAAGACGTCGATATCGTCGGCCAGATGGCATAGAGACCACCTATGAGCTGGATTGTTAAACCGTATTTCCTTAATCTTCGCCCCCTCGATACGCTGCACTCAATCTTTTTACAGGACGGTCGGGTTCAAGCCTTCCCCAAGTGCTTTCAACCGTTCTTTTTTATTCCAGCCGGCAATCCGGCGTTCCGCGCCAGGTGTTCCGGGCCGGTCAACAGGAGCAGGTTATGTCTGAAGTCCGTCATTCGCGAGTGATTATTCTCGGTTCCGGCCCTGCCGGTTACAGCGCCGCGGTCTATGCCGCCCGTGCCAACCTCAAGCCACTGCTGATCACCGGCATGCAGGCCGGCGGTCAACTGACCACCACCACCGAAGTCGACAACTGGCCGGGCGACGTCCACGGCCTGACCGGCCCGGCGCTGATGGAGCGGATGCGCGAGCACGCCGAGCGCTTTGAAACCGAGATCGTGTTCGATCACATCAATGCTGTCGACTTCGCTGCCAAGCCGTACACCCTGATCGGCGACAGCGCGACTTACACCTGCGATGCCCTGATCATCGCCACCGGCGCCAGCGCTCGTTACCTGGGCCTGCCGTCCGAAGAAACGTTCATGGGCAAAGGCGTTTCGGCCTGCGCGACCTGCGACGGTTTCTTCTACCGCAACAAGCCGGTTGCCGTGGTCGGCGGCGGCAACACCGCTGTTGAAGAAGCCCTGTACCTGGCCAACATCGCCAGCAAGGTGACCTTGATCCACCGTCGCGAGACTTTCCGCGCTGAGAAGATCCTGATCGACAAGCTGAATGCCCGTGTTGCCGAAGGCAAGATCGAGCTGAAGCTGAACGCGACCCTGGACGAAGTGCTGGGCGACAACATGGGCGTGACCGGTGCCCGCCTGAAGAACAACGACGGCAGCTTCGACGAAGTGAAAGTCGACGGCGTGTTCATCGCCATCGGCCACACTCCGAACACTTCGTTGTTCGAAGGCCAGTTGACCCTGAAGGACGGCTACCTGGTTGTGCAGGGCGGCCGTGACGGCAACGCCACTGCGACCAACCTCGAAGGTATTTTCGCCGCCGGTGACGTGGCTGACCACGTGTACCGTCAGGCCATCACCTCCGCTGGCGCCGGTTGCATGGCGGCACTGGATGCCGAGCGTTACCTCGACAATCTGCAGAACGCTTGATTCTGCTTTCGTTGAAATGAAAAAACCGGCTTTGGCCGGTTTTTTTGTGCCCGCGATTTACAACCCGATTACATTCCAGTGTGGGAGCGGGCTTGCTTGCGAAGTCGGTGTGTCAGTCAATAATGATATCGGCTGACACTCCCTCTTCGCGAGCAAGCCCGCTCCCACAAGGTATTGTGTTCAGGTCAGTTTTGCCAGGCACGCCTCAAGAATATCCAGCCCTTCCTCCAGCACCGCAGCCTCAATGGTCAACGGCGCCAGCAGACGGATGATATGACGAGATTTGCCACTGGGCATCAGCAGCAGACCCGCATCCCGCGCCAGGACCAGCAGTTGGGTCAATTGAGCCGGTGCGGGCGAGCCATCGGCGTTGATCAGCTCGATACCACGCATGGCACCGACACCGGTCAGGCGTCCCAGGTACGGCGTCAGGTTGTTCGCACGCCAGGTTGCATGGCGGCCGACAATCGCTTCTTCCTGTTGGGTGCCCCAGGCATGCAGGTTGGTATCGGTCATTTCGTCCAGGGTTGCCAGTGCCGCTGCGCAGGCGATGGGATTGCCGGAGTAAGTGCCACCGAGTCCGCCCTTGGGCAAGTTGTCGAGCAGCGACTTGCGCCCGACCACCGCACCCAGCGGCACGCCGCCGGCGATGCTTTTACCGAGCAGGATCAGGTCCGGCTCGATGCCCAGTCGCGAGAACGCGAAGCGCTGGCCAGTACGGCCGAAACCGGACTGGATTTCATCGGCGATCAGCACAATGCCCTTGTCGTCGCAGAACTTGCGCAGCGCTTGGGCGAACTCGACCTCCATGGCCAGAAAGCCCGCTTCGCCCTGCACCGGTTCGACGATAAAACAGGCGACGTCTTCAACATCAATCTCGACGCTGAACAGGCGCTCCATGGCTTTGAGGGCCTCGGTACAGGTGACGCCGTTGTCCTGGCTGGGGAAGGGCAGGTGAAACACCGGCCCCGGTAGCACGCCGACTTTTTGTTTGTAGGGTGCGACTTTGCCATTGAGGTTGAGGGTGGCCAGCGTGCGGCCGTGGAAGGCGCCGTCGAAGGCGATGACCGCGCTGCGTCCGGTGGCCCCGCGGACAATCTTCAGGGCGTTTTCCGCCGCTTCCGCGCCGCTGTTGGTGAGCATGCCGCTGACCGGGTAACCCACCGGCATGAACGCGCTGAGGCGATCCATCAGTTCGAGGTAAGGCACATGGGGTGCAGCGTTGAACGCGTAGTGGGTCAGTCGGGTGGCCTGTTCGCGAATGGCCTCGACGATGCGCGGATGGCAATGGCCGAGGTTCAGCACGCCGATGCCGCCGACAAAGTCGATGTAGCGTTTGCCATCGGTGTCCCAGACCTCGGCGTTTTTGCCGTGGCTGAGCGTGACAGGGTGAACGATGTTGATCGACTGGCTGATAGTTTCGCTGCGCATGAATGACCGGCTCGGAAGAAGGAGGACCTCTTTTTATCTAAGCCGTGAGCGGTGGTACGGGGCAAACGAAATAAAGTTGCCGGGTCAATCTTAAAAGTCTGGATGTATTTCTGATCAGTTCCGCGCCGTGAACGCAGAACCTGTAGGAGCGAGCCTGCTCGCGATGGTGGTGAACGATTACGCGTAAACCAGAGGCCCAGCAGTGCTCTTGAGTTTTTCGCGAGCAGGCTCGCTCCTACAATTTAAATCAGCGGCGGGTCAGCGGCTGTTGGGTGAAATTCACACCAGCCAGTCCATGGGCAATCAGCGCCCGAATGTTGCCGTGGTCGCTGCCTTCAGGCGTGGCAACAACCGAGCGGTAATGCTCGCCGAAAGCCAGCAGGGCTTCTTCATCGCTCAAGCCTTCGAGCAGCGCCAGACCCAGGGTCTTGCACGAGCCTTCGTTCTGCCCGGCCGCGTTTTCCACGCCACCATTGTTGAAAGCCTGAGGCTGGTAGTCGTAACCGGCGGCAATAAACGCCAGAGTGTTGGCGAAGGCGTGTTCACCGCTCTTGAGGCTGGCGCGCAGGGTGTTCAAATCACTCATTGGGTTTTCCTTTGGCGAACGCCGCTTGCTGGTCGGCGCTGGCTTCTTGCTGATATTGGGCTTTCCATTCGGCGTACGGCATGCCGTAAACCACTTCGCGGGCTTCGTCGAGGCTAACCTCGATCTGGCGGTCGTCGGCCGCCGCCTTGTACCACTTGGACAGGCAGTTGCGGCAAAAACCCGAGAGGTTCATCAGGTCGATGTTCTGCACATCCTTGCGGCTGTCCAGGTGGGCCACCAGCCGGCGAAAGGCGGCGGCTTCGAGTTCCAGGCGTTGTTGATCGGTCATAGGTCTCTCTGAGACAGCTTCAAGCTGCAAGCCTCAAGCTGCAAGATGGATGTTCGGTGACCTGTAGCTTACCGCTTGAAGCTTGAAGCTTGAAGCTTGAAGCTTGAAGCTTGAAGCTTGAAGCTTAGCGGCTTGCCGCGAGTGTAATCGACACCGACTCGGCGAATCGCAGCGCGTGGGGCTTGTCGACCTCGACCTCGGCGTACAGCACCGATGCGTTGGCCATCACCAGGTCGAGAATTTCCTGGGTCAGGCGTTCGAGCAGCGCAAAGCGGTTGCCTTCCACATGGGCGATGATTGCCTTGGTAATGGTCCGGTAGTTCAACGCGTGATCGATGTCGTTGTCGCGTACCGCTTCCTGGGCTGCGTACAGAATGGTGAGGTTGATCAGCACATCCTGCTTGTTGAGGATTTCATCCTCGTTGATGCCGATGAAGGTACGCAGGCACAGGTCTTTGACCCGGATGCGTGCCATGCCTGGCTGAAGTTGTGGCATTGCTACTTGCTCCGTCCAATCAATTGCAGGAACTCCTGGCGGGTATTGCTCGACTCGCGGAAGGCGCCGAGCATCACCGAGGTGTTCATGGTCGAATTCTGTTTCTCGACGCCGCGCATCATCATGCACATGTGCTGCGCCTCGATGACCACTGCGACGCCTGCCGCGCCGGTCACTTGCTGCACCGCGTCGGCGATTTGCCGGGTGAGGTTTTCCTGGATCTGCAGGCGCCGGGCGAACATGTCCACCAGCCGAGCGATTTTCGACAGGCCCAGCACCTTGCCGGTTGGAATATAAGCCACATGCGCCTTGCCGATGAAGGGCAGCATGTGGTGTTCGCAAAGCGAGTACAGCTCGATGTTGTCGACGATGACCATTTCATCGTTGTCGGAGGCGAACAGCGCGCCATTGACGATCTCTTCGACACTTTGCTCGTAACCATGGCAAAGGTACTGCATGGCTTTGGCTGCACGCGTCGGCGTATCGAGCAAACCCTCGCGGTCGGGGTTTTCACCGAGACCGATGAGGATCTCTCGATAATTCTGGGGCAGGGATAACGTCATGGAAAATCCTCGCGGGACACTATTTGATGTGCCTTCCGCCGTTGACGGTCAGGGTGGTGCCGGTGACATAAGGGTTGTCGAGCAGATAGCGCAGGCTCTGGTAGACCACTTCGCTGCCGGGCTCGATACCCAGTGCGGATTTGGCCAGCACCTTGGCGCGGTAGGCCGCGTCGTCTTCAGGGTTGAACAGTAGCAGGGCTGGCGCGATCCCGTTGACCTTGATGGCCGGCGCGTACCTGGCGGCGAAGGACAGGGTCAGGCTGTCGAGTCCGGCTTTGCTGGCGCAATAGCCGATGTGCTTGCTGCTGCCCTTGCGGGTCACATCATCGCTGATGTGCACGATGTCGGCGGGGCTTGAGCGTTGCAACAGGTCGGCGCAATGCAGGTTGATCAGGTAGGGCGCCAGCATGTGCACGCTGAACATACGGGTGAATGCTGCTGCGTCGGTGTCCGGCGTTTCGGCCAGCCATTCGGAGGCGTTGTGGACAATCGCCCGTAAACAGTCGGTGTGGGTTTTCAGTTCGCTGATGAAGGCGAGGATCCCGGTCTCGCTGGCGAAGTCCGCGAACACCGCGGTGGCCCCCAGATCGCGCAGGGCTTGTACGCCGGGACGCTCGCTGCGGTAGCTGAAAATCACCCGATGGCCATCTTCCAGCAATCGCCGGGCGCAGTGCAGGCCGACACGCTGGCCGGCGCCGGTGATGAGGATAGGGGCTGCGGAAGTAGTCATGTACGGCTCGCGTCGCGGTGAGAACAAAACTATACCAGCGACGGGAGCGCTCTACCTATTGCGGGGGAAACAACTGTGGGAGCGAGCTTGCTCCCACAGGAGAGATCAATGATTCTGAGTGGAGGGTTCGGTACGCAATGGGCGTGTCGGCGTGCTGTTGAGCCAGCCGGCCAGCAGACGGGTCGACAACGGAATGAACAGGTAAACCATCAGCGGCGTCAGGCACAGGGTGCTGATGAATACCCGCGGCAGCAGGCTCATGTCACTCAACAGCGGCCCCAGCACAAAGTTGAACAGCAGCGAAACCGGAAAGAACGCCAGCCAGATCGCCACAGCCTGTTTCCAGCGCGGCGGGCGTTGACCGATGGCACCGAACCAGCCTTCGATACCGCTGACCCGATGTTCTGTCGGGTGGGCAAACAGGTCGCTGCCGCGTCCGAGCCAGGCGCTGCGCGAAGCGGAATGCTCCCAGGCGTGCAGGGTCTGCTCGTCGGCGAAGCGGAAGATTATCTGGAATTCGTCATCGCCGGGCGGCGGAGCAAGCACGCCGGAGCCGAGGTAGCCGGGAAAGTCGGTGGCCAGTTGTTCGCCTTCGCGCAACCAGGCGATCAGGTCCTGGTAACGTCCATTGGCAACGCGGCGCGCAACCATCAGCGTGACGGGAGGGGTAGACATTGTGTATCTCCGTAAGGCATTTGCGTCGCTCCGGATAGGAGCTTCGCCAGGCACAGCGCCGGGGTGGTGGGCTGCGACTCGAAACAAGCAAGGATTATTCCTGATTCCGCCCGTGGCGTCTGTGACGTTTATCCGTTCATTCGCGGTATCGATTTTTTACGGAAACTTTACGGGGCAGGGGCGTTAGAATAAGGCTCGGACGATACAGGGATGTTTCAACAGGATGCCCAGTCTTACAGACGTCGCTTCAGGCTCTACGCAGGCCGTCGCTCTCGAACAGGAAGAACTCTTTCCCATTCGCGAGGTGGCGCGACTGACAGGTGTCAACCCGGTCACGCTTCGAGCCTGGGAACGACGATACGGCCTGATTGTTCCAACACGCACCGATAGCGGGCATCGACTGTATTCGATGTCCGATATTGAGCGTGTCCGTAGCATTCTCGGCTGGATCGAGCGTGGTGTTGTGGTCAGCAGGATCGGCAAGATCCTGGCCAGGACCGAGCCGCTCCAGGCACTGTCCCACATCATCCCCAGCAACCTCGTGGAAGCCGATTACGCGCAATGGCAGCAACAGGTTCTTGCTGCGGTCAGTAGTTTTGACGACATTCGGCTGCAGCAGGTCTACGGGCAAATCTTTTCCAGTTACTCCCTGCTGGTGGTGTTCCAGGACATTCTGATCCCCGTCTGGAAGCAGTTGTTGCAACGCCAGGACCAGTTCGGTGGAACCAGCGAGTGGCTGTTCCTGGATGGTTTTCTGCGTTCCCGGGTGGTGCAGCGTCTGTTGTTGCTGCGCGACAAACAGCCGCCTCGTGTGGTCATCTGTGCCCTGGTTGGCCAATGCCGGGAGCTGGAGCTGCTGGTTGCCGCCCTGTTCCTGAGTTCCGGGCCAGTGGCCGTTCGCGTGCTGAACATGGGCCAGCCGTTCGAGGAGCTGGCGCTGACGTGTGAAAGGATCAAGCCCCTGGCGTTGGTGCTGTTTTCCAATCATGCGCCGACTGCCGAGTTGCCACAGCGCTTGAATCGCCTGGCCATGAGTCTGGAGTGTCGATTGTTGTTGGCCGGTGATGCTTGCGACCTGGCACAGGAGAGCCTGGCCGGGTCATCGATCGGTTGCCTGGGCAATGCAGGGGAGATCATGAGCCAGCGTCTGAAGCAGTTCCTGGCGGGTAATCTGGATACTTGAAGTTCAGAGATGCAGCGCGGGATGCGTCAAACGATGCTGTTGCAGGATGAACTGACGCAGACGCTCGGTTTCATCCGTATCGTTCTGGCTCAGCTGATAGGCAAAGAAACCCTGTTCGTTTTCTTTCTCGAAAGTGCCACGCAAGGCAATCCGCTCATAGCCTGACGGGCTGAACCATAAGGCGAAATGCTTCGGTGGCTTGGTCTTGTTGCGAACCTCCAGCAGAACCCCTTTGCACGACACTTCGTGTACCCACAGGGTGCCGGGTTGACCCTTGGCGTTTTCCAGCGCTACCGGTTCGTCCAGTACCAGGCGCCAAGGCCGGGCCATCGGCCCGTCTTCATAGATGCTCGGCACACCGAGGCGCAAATGCAGTGCATGAAACTCGTCTTCCACCAGGTGCAGGGGGAAGGTCATTTGCTGGTTTTCGAAACTGGCTTGAATGGTGACCTGCTCATGGGCCGCCAGGCGGGTGAGCAGGTCACGGATTTGCGACCCACCGTTGACGAGCAGGCTCGACGTCGCGTCCCGCACATTGAGTTGCGGGTTGTGTTGCATGGCTTGGATGAAATCCAGCTCATCCTGGGTCAGGAGCGCGTCGCGTTGCATGGCCAGCTCGAAAGATAGAGTTACAAAGTCATTGGTGATTGTAGTTACTGACCATTAATTCTGAATTTTGTTTTTGCCGTTCGTCGCCTTGAGCGCGGCAAGCTCGGCCTGGAGTTCAGCCAACTGCCCCTCCAGCTGGGCCACGCGCTGTTGCGCCTTGACCTGCACGGTGACGTCTTTCTGCACACCGACAAAGTAGGTTTGCCCGTCCGCTGGATTTTTCACCGTGGAAAGGGACAGCTCGTTCCAGAACGGTGTGCCGTCCTTGCGGTAGTTGCGCAGTATTTCCCGGCAGGATCCTTCACCGTTCAAGGCGTCGCGAATCAGCGGCAGGGCTTCCTGGTCGCGGTCCCCCGACTGCAGGAAACGACAATCCTGATAGAGGATTTCTTCGCTGGAGTACCCCGTCAGGCGTTCGAACGCGGGGTTGACGTAGATGAGGATTTTGTCCTGATCGCCTTCCTTTTCGGCAATCACGATACCGTCGTTGGAGGCGTTGATCACCATTTGCAGCAGCTGTGCATTAATCATCGGAGTATCCTTTCCTGATTGATTGTCGATTGCATTCTAAAAGAACAATCACGACCGTGCTGTTAATATCCGGGTCTTTTACTCGGATTCAGGATCAGATTGATGAAAGTCGCCATCATTTCCGGCTCGGTGTACGGCACGGCCGAAGAAGTTGCCCGCCACGCCGCCAGCCTGTTGCAAGCCGCCGGTTTCGAAACCTGGCACAACCCGCGTGCGACCCTCGCCGATGTCCAGGCGTTTGGCCCCGAAGCCTTTCTGGCGGTGACGTCGACCACCGGCATGGGTGAGCTACCGGATAACCTGCAACCGCTGTATTCGACCATTCGTGACCAATTGCCAGCGGCCTGGCGCGGTTTGCCAGGTGCGGTAATCGGATTGGGCGATGCGAGTTATGGCGATACTTTTTGTGGCGGCGGCGAGCAGATGCGCGAATTGTTCGGTGAACTGGGCATTCGCGAAATACTGCCAATGCTGCGCCTGGATGCCAGTGAAACGGTGACCCCCGAAACGGACGCCGAGCCTTGGCTGGCGGACCTGATCAACGCACTGCGCGCCTGACCGTTGCCATGGCACCCATGCCAGTCAGGGTTCTGACAGTGCGGTAAAAGCTGCCTGTCAGACCCTCGCGGGCGCCGGTCATTTGACATGGATCCAGGGCAGCACGGCGGCTGACTCGCTCGGCCATCAAGCTGGCTGCCAATGCAACTACACGAACCTCAAGGGCTGACTAGACTCGGTAAACATAGGAAACACTCCATCATAAAAACACCGAGGTTCCTTGCCGTGACTGTCGCTCCCGTCCAATCGCCACACAGTGTCAAAGACCAGGTCAGTGCTGCCGAGTGGCAAACTCGCGTCGACCTGGCGGCCTGTTATCGCCTGGTCGCCCAGCATGGCTGGGATGACCTGATCTTCACCCATATTTCCGCCAAGGTGCCCGGTACCGAAGATTTCCTGATCAACCCGTTCGGGTTGATGTTTCACGAAATGACCGCATCGAGCCTGGTCAAGGTGGATCAGGCCGGCAACAAGCTGATGGACAGTCCTTACGAGATCAATCCGGCGGGTTACACCATCCACAGCGCCGTGCATGAAGTTCGTCACGATGTCGTCTGCGTGCTCCACACCCACACGGCTTCGGGGGTTGCGGTGTCGGCACAGAAGCAGGGTGTTTTGCCGATCAGCCAACAGTCGTTGTTCGTGCTTTCCAGCCTGGCCTACCACGCCTATGAAGGCGTGGCGCTCAACCATGAAGAGAAAGTGCGGCTGCAGGCCGACCTCGGTGAAAACAATTTCCTGATGTTGCATAACCACGGTCTGCTGACCTGCGGCAGCACCATCGCCGATACGTTCCTGATGATGTTCACCTTTCAGCGTGCCTGCGACATTCAGGTCATGGCGCAAAACGGTGCCGCTGAACTGATCGCCATCGAACCGCAGATTCTGGCTGGCGCCAAAGCCATGATCGCGGGTGTCACCAGAAGTGCTCAAGGAATGGGCGGAGCGCTGGCCTGGCCGGCGCTGCTGCGTAAACTCGATAAACTGGACCCGGGTTATAAACTCTAATGGAACTCGCCGAGATCCCTCTGTGTGTCTGGCGCAAGCGCAGCCAGACGTTCATTTTTCGTGACCAGAGCATCCGTTACTGGACAGCAGGGCAGGGTGAGCCACTGCTGCTCATTCACGGCTTTCCGTCCGCCAGTTGGGACTGGCATTACCTGTGGCAGCCATTGACCCAGCGTTTTCGCGTGATCGCTTGCGACATGCTGGGCTTCGGCGATTCGGCCAAACCGGCGAATCACGAATACAGCCTGCTGGAGCAAGCGGATCTGCAACAGGCACTGCTTGAACACCTGAATGTCGAACAGCCTGTGCACCTGTTCGCCCACGATTACGGCGACAGCGTGGCCCAGGAACTGCTGGCCCGGCATTACGAGTCGCGGGTGGAGCTGGCGAGTTGTGTGTTTCTCAACGGCGGGTTGTTTCCGGAAACCCACCGCCCGGTACTTATGCAAAAACTCTTGCTCAGTCCTTTGGGCTGGATGATTGGCCGCGCCTTCAGCCGTGATGGCCTGGTGAGAAGCTTTCGGCAGATTTTCGGTCCGCAAACCCGTCCCAGTGAAAGCCAGATGGATGATTTCTGGAGCCTGGTCGAAAGTCATAGCGGGCCACGGATCATGCACAAATTGATCGCCTACATCCCGGAGCGACGCGTCTGGCGCAACCGCTGGGTGAGCGCGATGCAACGCGGTGAAGTGCCGCTGCGAGTGATCGATGGCGGGGTCGATCCGATCTCCGGCGCGCACATGGTCGAGCGTTACCGGGAGCTGATCCCGGAGGCGGACACGGTGGTGTTGCCTGACATTGGCCACTACCCACAGATCGAGGCGCCCTGCGAGGTGCTCAAGCACTACCTGGCGTTTCGCGATCAATTGCTCTTGCCGCCGCGCAAGGTGGCCTGCTCCTGATTCGCAGCGTTGAATCTGTTCTGCTTCTGTGGGATTACGTCATCCTGTCCGACGCGATCATCATCCCCCAGCCTTATCGCCCACCATTCAGCCTCCCCCGTGTTCATTGTGACCCGCTGCGCCGTGCCTGAAACTCGGACTCACTGTCCCCTGGCCTGCTGGAGTCCCCCCCATGAATGAGTCTGTGCGCTTCGAAGATAAAGTCGTGATCATCACCGGAGCCGGTGGCGGCCTGGGACGGGCGCATGCACTGCTGTTCGCCAAACAGGGCGCCAGGGTGCTGGTCAACGATCTTGGCGGCACGGCCCAGGGCGAGGGCGCCAACGCCTCGGCTGCCGACCGCGTGGTAGCGGACATTCGCGAGGCTGGCGGCATCGCCGAGGCCAACCACGACTCGGTCACTGACGGTGACAAACTGGTCCAGCACGCCCTGGACGTTTTCGGTCGCGTCGACGTGGTGGTTAACAACGCCGGGATCCTGCGTGACAAGACCTTCCACAAAATGGATGACGCCGACTGGGACCTGGTTTACCGCGTCCACGTCGAAGGTGCCTACAAAGTCACCCGCGCCGCCTGGCCGCACATGCGCGAGCAAAACTACGGCCGGGTGATTTTCACTGCGTCGACCTCGGGCATCTATGGCAACTTCGGCCAGTCCAACTACGGCATGGCCAAGCTCGGTCTCTATGGCCTGACCCGCACCCTGGCCATCGAAGGCCGCAAGAACAACATCCTGGTCAACGCCATCGCCCCCACCGGCGGCACGCGCATGACCGAAGGCTTGATCCCGCCGCAGGTCTTCGAACAGCTCAAGCCGGAACTGGTCAGCCCGCTGGTGGTGTACCTGGCCAGCGAGAACTGCCAGGAAACCTCCGGTCTGTTCGAAGTCGGCGGCGGCTGGATGGGCAAGGTCCGCTGGGAGCGCAGCCTCGGTGCCGGGTTCGATCCACGGACAGTTTTCTCCCCGGAAGACGTGGCGGCGCACTGGCAGCAGATTTGCGACTTCGAAGGCGCGGCGCATCCGAAAGACAACATCGAAGCGCTGAAGGAAATGATGGGGAATTTACATAAATATACGCTCTGATAGCGCCGGCAAGGTCGTATTGACTGACCTTGCCGGTTGTTTTATTTGTCGGCTGGAAGCCGTTTGCTAATGATCAGCGGGGAAAGTATTTGACTACCAGCGCCTTCAGATTGGCGGCGGTTTGTGCGTCCATTTTTCCATCGAAGTTATCCGGGCGAAAATGCATCTGGAATGCCCGCACCAACTGTTGAAAACCGCCTTCCGTTGACGCCCCCGAAACATCGTATCCATAGGATTTGAACAACCCCAGCAATTCGCTTCGGGCTGGAACGCCCGATGTGGTGTATTGGCGCAGATACTCGTTCCGAGTGGTTTCATCGAACCAGGCTCCGACGCCTTTCAAGTGCAGCGCCTGCCAGGGAAACATCGGCCCCGGATCACTTTTGCGGCCTATCGCAATATCGGAGTGGCCCAAAACCTGCGTCGGTGTGATATCCGGGTAGCGCTTGAGGATATTCAGCGCCAGTTGTTCAATCGCAGCAATCTGCTCGGGGTGATACGGCGGGAAGGTGAATTCGCCTTTGTTGTCGGTCGCCAGGTTGACGACTTCAATGCCGATGGACGTGTCATTCAGATTACTGCGGTTACCCCACTGACTGACACCTGCGTGCCACGCGCGATAGGTTTCATCCACCAGGCTGAATACATCCTGCCCGGTATGGCCGGCTTTCAGGTAACTGGGGTCAGTGATATCTGGAATCAGATAGTGCGCGCTGACACTCGGGCCGGTCAGGGCACTGACAGAACTTGAAAAGTTAGCGGCCGTGTAGTGAAGAATCAGAAAGCGTATTCGACTGTTGAAGCTTCGGGTTGAGCGATACTGGTTGTAGTTGATGGGTTTCATGGTTGCACTCGCAATAAGTAAGTTTGAAGCCGGACGAAGATAAAAGTCGTTCGCCGACTTGCTGTTCAACTTAATGGCTCGAGTGCTATTGGTGTTTACCTATGGTTGTAGGCGCTTTCTGAAAGAAATGTAGGTATTCGAAGTTTTGCCTGGCAGCTGTTACTCATCAAAAACCATCGCCCATAAAAAAGGCCGCTGCAAACGCAGCGGCCAAGGTAAGACGTTGGATCAGGAGCTACAAATCAACGTCAGTGAACACGGGGCGATGAACCGAATCCTCAATTCATCTGAAATCTTTCAGTCACGGCGCAGGCCGGTACAGGGTGCCTGCGGTGGTCTACTGTGACAGCCAGGCAAGAATAAGCCCTTGCTGTCGTAGGAAAAATACCAATTACGGACATGCACTGTTGCAGCCCCGGCAACAGTCAGGATTCGGGTGCTTGTCGTCTGGGTGATGACCCTGTGCCAGTCATCCTTTAGAGGTACACCACGAATACCTCCTTGGTGCGCTTATCGACCCCGATGCCCGGCAGTAGGGTGAGGCCTTCTGTCACTCACCGGGGAAGACGCATGACAAAAACAACAATGCGCGCCATCTTCACACCGCAGGCGTTGGCGGCTGCGGTCGCCTTGGGTTGCTGTGCCCAGGCGCAGGCCATTTCGTTCAACATCGGGGAAATCGAGGGGACGTTCGACTCCTCGCTGTCGGTCGGCGCGAGCTGGGGTATGCGTGATGCGGATAACGCCCTGGTGGGCACCGTCAATGGCGGTTCCGGCCAGTCTTCGACCGGTGACGACGGGCGACTGAACTTCAAGAAGGGTGAAACCTTCTCGAAGATCTTCAAGGGTATTCACGACCTCGAACTGAAGTACGGCGACACCGGTGCGTTTGTGCGTGGCAAGTACTGGTACGACTTTGAATTGAAGGATGAAAGCCGCCCCTTCAAGGACATCAGCGATCACAATCGCAAAGAAGGCGCCAAGTCTTCAGGCGGGCAAATTCTCGACGCCTTCGTATATCACAACTATTCCCTCGCCGATTTGCCGGGCACTTTGCGCGCCGGCAAGCAGGTGGTCAGTTGGGGCGAGAGCACCTTCATCGGCAACTCGATCAACAGCATCAATCCGGTGGACGTGTCCGCGTTCCGTCGTCCTGGTGCCGAGATCAAGGAAGGCCTGATTCCGGTCAACATGCTGTTTGCCTCCCAGGGCCTGACGGACAAATTGACGGTCGAAGGCTTCTATCAACTGGAGTGGGACCAGACGGTCGTCGATAACTGCGGCACTTTCTTTGGTGTCGATGTGGTGGCGGACGGTTGCAACAAGGGCTACACCGTCGCCAACCCGGCCATTGCACCCTTGCAGCCAATTGCGGCTGCTTTTGGCCAGGGCTTCGAGGTCAGCAAGGAGGGCGTGATCGTTCCCCGTGGTGGCGACCGCGATGCCCGGGATTCCGGGCAGTGGGGTACGGCGTTGCGCTGGCTTGGGGACGACACCGAGTACGGCCTGTACTTCATGAACTACCACAGCCGTTCGCCGAATGTCGGGACCACCACTGCCAGCCTCAGTACGCTGGCGAGCATTCCGGGGATCGTTGCCGCCGCCAACCGCATCGCGCCCGGCAGCGGTTCGGGCCTGGCCCAAAGTGTGATGCTCGGTCGCGGCCAGTATTACCTCGAATACCCGGAGGACATCCGCCTCTACGGCGCAAGCTTCTCCACCACCTTATCCACCGGCACCGCGTGGAGCGGGGAAATCAGCTACCGCCCCAACCTCCCGGTGCAGGTCAACACCAATGACCTGACCCTGGCCATGCTCAATCCGATTGCAGGCGGTGCGGCATCACCCATTGCCACTTCACCCGGGGCTGACAACAAAGGTTATCGCCGCAAGGAAGTGACGCAGATCCAGAGCACCCTGACGCACTTCATCGATCAGGTCGCAGGTGCGGATCGCCTGACCCTGGTGGGCGAGGCGGCGGTGGTTCGGGTCGGTGGTCTGGAAGCACGTACCAAACTGCGCTACGGCCGCGATTCGGTGTATGGCCAGTATGGTTTCGGCGGCGACACCGGCGGCTTCGTGACCTCGACTTCATGGGGTTACCGCGGCCGGGCCATCCTCGACTACAACAACCTCATCGCCGGGATCAACGTCAGGCCCAACCTCTCGTGGTCCCACGATGTCTCCGGCTATGGCCCCAACGGTCTGTTCAACGAAGGCGCCAAGGCCGTCAGCCTCGGTGTCGATGCGGACTATCGCAATACCTATACCGCGAGCCTCAGTTACACAGACTTTTTCGGCGGGGACTTCAACGTCCTCACCGACCGTGACTTCGTGGCGTTGAGCTTTGGTGTGAACTTCTGATCTGGCTGAAAAGGATGAATTCAATGCGCAAGATGATTCTGCAATTGGGCACCGTTCTGGCCCTGAGTCTGTTGGCCGCCAACGTGATGGCCGCGGTGTCGCCGGAGGAAGCTGGTAAGCTCGGCACCAGCCTTACACCGCTCGGTGCCGAGAAGGCTGGCAATGCCGATGGCT
Organism: Pseudomonas sp. GL-B-12; assembly: GCF_019955895.1. Classification (NCBI taxonomy): domain Bacteria; kingdom Pseudomonadati; phylum Pseudomonadota; class Gammaproteobacteria; order Pseudomonadales; family Pseudomonadaceae; genus Pseudomonas; species Pseudomonas sp. GL-B-12. The sequence continues at coordinate 99,990 of NZ_JAHBCX010000044.1, read as the reverse complement.
CGATTCCGGCCTGGACCGGCGGCATCCCGAAAAACGCTGGCGCAGTGGACAGCAAAGGTTTCCTGACCGACCCGTTCGCCAACGAAAAGCCGTTGTTCGTGATCACCGCAGCGACTGTCGACAAGTACAAGGACAAGCTCTCCGACGGCCAGATCGCGATGTTCAAGCGCTATCCCGAGACCTACAAGATTCCGGTCTATCCCAGCCATCGCACCGTGGCCCTGCCAGCGGAAATCTATGAGTCGGCCAAGCGCAGCGCGCTGAACGTAACACCGATCAATGACGGTAACGGCCTGGCTAATTTCACCGGCAATCGCTACTACGCATTCCCGATTCCAAAGAATGGCGTGGAAGTGATCTGGAACCACGTCACCCGTTACCACGGCGGCAATCTGCGCCGCACCATCACCCAGGCAACACCGCAGTCCAATGGTGACTTCACCGTGATCCGCTTCAAGGACGAGGTCGCCGTGCCGTCGTTGCTCGGTGATCTGAAACCGGGCAACGACGATAACGTCCTCAACTACTTCAAGCAGGAAGTGACCGCACCGGCGCGGCTGGCGGGCAACGTGTTGCTGGTTCACGAGACCCTCGACCAGGTCAAGGAACCGCGCAAGGCCTGGATCTACAACGCTGGCCAGCGCCGGGTACGGCGTGCGCCACAGGTTGCTTATGACGGCGTCGGCACCTCATCCGACGGCCTGCGCACCACTGACAACTTCGACATGTTTTCCGGCGCGCCGGATCGCTACGACTGGAAACTGGTCGGCAAAAAGGAGATGTACATCCCCTACAACAGCTACAAGCTCGACTCGCCAGACCTCAAGTACACCGATGTGATCAAGGCCGGGCACATCAATCAGGACCTGACTCGCTATGAGTTGCATCGGGTCTGGGAAGTCGTCGCCACGGTCAAGTCGAGCGAGCGGCATGTGTACGCCAAGCGCCACATGTACATCGATGAAGACAGCTGGCAAGTGGCGCTGGCCGACCACTACGACGGGCGTGGCCAGCTCTGGCGCGTCGCCGAAGGGCATGCCCAGTTCTACTACGATCACCAGGTGCCGGCCTACACCGTCGAAGCGCTGTATGACTTGATTGCCGGTCGCTATATCGCCCTGGGAATGAAGAACGAAGAGAAGCGCAGCTTCGAATTCAACATCGATGCAAAAGCGGGGGACTACACGCCAGCAGCCTTGCGTAGCACGGGGGTTAGGTAGGTTTCCTACAGGCTCCTACACAAAAGGGTGACTCAACGGTCACCTTTTTTATAGCGGTCGATCAGTGTGTTGAATACTTCTTCAACAAGCGCTCGGGAGGGGTCTAGGGTGGCGCCAGAATTATAAAAAAGGCGCATCACTATGACTGCAATGACGCACTGTCTGGACCGCCCTGGCTTCCTGCCCCGACTGTCGTCCCATCATCTGTCCCGTGAGCGGTTGATTGAGCCCATGCTGGTTTCGACCGCGCGGGTGAAGTTGCTTTGCGCACCGGCCGGTAGTGGCAAGAGCGCGTTGCTCACCGAATGCCTGCTGCGGGCGCCGGAGCACTCTCGGGTCTGTTGGTTGCCGCTGGCGGGGGAGTCGTTGGGTGCAGCCGATTTTCTGTTACGCCTGACTCAAGCGCTGGGTCTGCCCTCGGCGGATGAGCCCGGGCTGCTGGCGCATCTGGCCCGATTACAGGCGCCGACCTGGCTGTTTCTGGATGATTACTGCCGAGCACCCAACCCGGAACTCGACCGGGTGCTCGATCGCCTGTTGGCCGTCGCCAGCCCGGCGCTGACCTGGTGGCTGAGCTCCCGACGACGACCACCCTGCAACTGGCCGCGGTTGCTGCTCGATGATGAGTTGTACGAGTGCGAAGGCCGGGCGCTGGCGTTTACTGAGGCCGAAGTCGGGCAGTTGCTCGGTCATGTCGAGCCGACCCTGGCGGCACAAACCGCCAAAAGGGTAGTTGAGCGCAGCGGTGGCTGGTGCGCTGGCGTGAGGATCGCGTTGCTCAATGGTTGTCCATGGTCGGGTGAACAGGGGCGTTCGGCAACATTGCTCGATTATCTGCAACACGAGTTGTTCAACAGCTTGCCGCCGGAATTGGTTGAGGTCTGGCAGGTGTTGGTTCATCTGCCACGCTTCAACGCCAGCTTGTGCGAGCATCTTTTCGGTACAGGTGAGGGCGCGCAGTGGCTGCACGCGTTGCAGGAAATGGGCTGCTTCATTGAACCCTGGGAAGACTCCGTCGAGTGGCTGCGGATCTTCGAGCCATTGGCCCGGGAGATGCGGGAAGAGCCGACTCCGGCCGGGCGATCCTGGCATCGCCGTGCGTGCCAATGGTTCAGCGCCGAAGAAGACTGGCAAGGTGCGTTCGAGCAGGCTCTGTTGGCGCAGGAGTTCGAAGTTGCGGTCAGCTTGTTGCAACACTTCAGCATTGAGCATCTGTTCAAGCGTCAGAACGTCAGCTGGTTACTCAAGCTGCACGAGCAGTTGGGTGAACAGTTGACCCTGGGCACGCCGCAACGGGTAGGGTTGATCACCGCAGCGTTGCTGATTGCCGGGCGTTTCGGGCAGGCGGCCGCCTGCATCGGGCAATTGTCCCGATTTGCCCCGCAACCGACGGCATCCTTGCAACGGCAACTGCTGGCGCGTTGGCAGGCGCAACAGGGTTGGTTGCTGCATTTGCAGGGACGCCTGCCGGCGGCACGGGCGCATTTTATCGAGGCACTGGACGAACTGGCGGCCGAGGCGTGGCCCGCACGGTTGCTGTGTCTGTCCGGGCTGACCCAGCAAGCGCTGCTCAACGCCGACCTCGATGCCGCCCAGGCCTTCAATCGTGACGCCCTGTGCCTGGCGCGGGCACAAGGCTCGTTGCTGTTTGAAGGCTTGCTCGAACTCGACCATGCGCAATTGCTGGAGCAGCGGGGTGCACCGCGGCGAGCAGGGCAGTTGCTGGCCGACATCCATGAAATGCTCGGACGCCAGGCTGATCGACCGACGCCGCTGCTGGGACGAATCGCCCTGCGGCGTGGGCGGTTGGCCTTGTGCCAGGGCCAGGATGAATTGGCCGGTGAGTGTTTCCAGGCGGGACTTGATGACTGCCTGCACAGTCAGGACAAGCACGTGTTGTACGGGTTTCTCGGGCAGGCGCAACTGGCGGCCAATCAACGTGATTACGCCCTTGCGTTTGATCGTCTGCGCGAGGCCGAGCGGTTGATGCAGCAACGGCAGATCCCCGACACGGTGTATCGCGGGGTGCTGCTGCAAATCAGCAGCCATTTCTGGTTGCAACAAGGGCGCCCGGAGTTGGCCCGGGAAGCGCTGACCCGGGTCTTGCGTCATTATCGGGGGGGCCACGCACGCCAGGCACCGCCGGCCACGCTGCAGCTGATTGCGCGTATCGAATACCAGTTGGTGTTGGCCGAGACTCAACTGCAACTGGCGCAACGCCCATTGGATCGGCTCAAGGCGTTACTCGAGCACGCGCAACAACACGCCATGCTGGCGCTGGAAACGGAGCTGCAATTGGCAATCTGCGAAGTGGCGGACCTGACGGGTGAGCCGGACATGGCTCACTCGGCACTGGAGGCCGGTCTGGCATTGGTGAAGCGTTGTCAGGGGCAACAGGCATTGCGTGATTTGAACTTGCGCCAGCCGAACCTGATCTGTCGTTTACAAGGCGAGGAGACGGTGACCGCGCTGGCCCTGGATGTCAGCCTGCTGAGCAGTCGGGAACTGGAAGTGCTCGGCCTGATTGCCCAGGGTAATTCCAATCAGCAAATTGCCGAGCAGCTGTTCATTTCGTTGCATACGGTGAAAACCCATGCCCGGCGCATTCACAGCAAGTTGGGTGTGGAGCGGCGTACACAGGCAGTTGCCATGGCGAAGAAGTTGGGGTTGATAATGCAGGTTTGGTAGTTGTTGGTTTTTCGTTTGGAAATGAATTAAAACATACTGTCGCGTGCATAAATAACTGTGTCGATTAGTATGCTCCTCGGCGCTGACAAGTAAGCAATTAGTTGCGTTGTCAGTACAATGGTCGACAGGTCGAGCAGGATGCTCGGCTCTTTAACGTGACAGGAAGTCTGTATGAGTGACAGTTTTTTTTCTAACAGTAAGATTTTGCTATTGAAGCGTATTCGTGCGGATTTCGCAGTCGGGGTGCTGTTGGCTGAACGCTTGGGGAAACTCGGGGTCAACCCGTTCAAGACCTATCTGAATACGCTGGTTGATATTGTTGGCACTGACGTCAGCGAGTCCAGGACGTTATTCGATGAGACACTGGAGTGGGTTGAGAAGGAGTCACTGCCTGATTATGTCCAGGTTATCAATGGCATCTTCAATCGGCGGTATTCTTTCGAGCCGGAGCATAAGGTTAAAGGGCTGGACCTGATAGAGTTTGAAAGAATAGTATTTGATATCGTCCGTTGGTTGACCGATGCACCCTCAATCAACCTTTCAAAGCGCTCGATCAAAGTTTCTGGCATCGAACAGGTCCACGCAGCATTAAAGTATCAGATCCCGGAAATCAATATTGATAACGTGTACTTGACCAGTTTTGTGACGGAAGCGGACGGGCGAAAGATACTTCAATCCCGAAGTCTGGCCGAAGATGTCTTTGCTTATTTTCAACATGATGAAATTCCTTACTATCACGGCGAAGGACAGGGCGTTTATTCGATCGCCTACAGTTCCCGGGAATCTGATGTGCACCCGCAACTCACGATCAAGGACATCAGTGATCTGGTGATAGAAATTGCTCCGGATTTCCTGATCTGATATTCAGGGACTTTCGTAGCCCATTCAATTATGGAGTTTTAAGGCATGGAACAACTGACAAAGGAGTTGGTGCGGGCCAAGTTGCACGCAAGGCTCAGTAGGCGCGGTATTGATGTCGATAAGGTTTATATCAATGCAGTTGCGTCGGCTAACGATTCTACGGTTATTTACTCTCAGTCACTGGTCTCGGCATTTTTTCTTAAGTTGCAGGATGGTGAAGTTCCAAAATTCGCCAGTGAGAATTTGGGGATCTTTTCCGAGCCGTACACGTTTGACCAGAAATATCGTTTCGATGGTGTGAAACTTGATGAGCTCAATGAAATGGGTGCAGCAATTGCCCGGGATTTACTGAGCTGATTGGTGGTTCTATCAAAGTAGTTGTGCCAACCCCTTGGTTGGCACAGTTGCCGCAATCAGGTTGCGGATACGGCGGGTTCAAAACCCATGCGCCAGCTGACCGCATGGCTGGCGGATAACAGGCGCTGCGCCGCCGGACCGTTTTCATCGGCATGGAACAACGATGTCGGCCCCACCACCGTCAGCACGGCAACCACTCTGCCCATCGCGTTGAACACCGGTGCCGACAAGGCATCCACCCCTGGCAGCAGCAAACCATGTACATGGTGCAAACCGCGTGCGCGGATTTGTTCGCACTGGGCCGCATAGGCCTGATCGTCTGCCAGCGTGTGGGCTGCGTGGGACTGCAATTCCTGCACGCGCAGATCCTCGGTTTCGCGTTTCGGCAGGTAGGCGCCAAACACCAGTCCCGTCGAAGAACTGAGCAATGGCAACACCGAGCCCAGTTGTGTCACCACCGTCACCGCACGCACCGCCGGTTCGATATGCACCACGGTCGCGCCCTGATTGCCCCACACCGCCAGAAAACAGGTTTCGTTCAAGTCATCGCGCAATTCGGCCAAGGGCAGGGCGGCGACTTTCAGCACGTCCATGCTGTTGAGTGCCGCCAACCCTACGCGCAAGGCTTCGCGGCCCAGGCCGTAATGGTTGGTAGCGGCGTTCTGTTCGGCGAATCCGCTGGCGATCAAGGCCTGCAAATAGCGGTGAACCTTGCTCGCCGGCATCTGCACGTGTTCGGCCAGGCGCGACAGCGAAGTCGAGGGCGACAACTCGGCCAGAGCCTTGAGGATGTCGGTGCCAACCTCGGCCGAGCGGACTTTTTGTTTACCGTTGTTGTCGCTGGTTTTTTCCATGGTGGCTGGGATCCCGGGACGAATGGGCGTCTTTATAGCTTGACGGTCAATACCAATCAAATTACGTTATGCGTAATCAAATTACGATAAAAACAACCCGGACGTGCCTCGACCTCTGCAACAGAGCGAGCGGCCACTGTCGACTCCCTGTTCAGGAGGCTCCATGAACCCCGATTCAACGACGCCAGCGCTGGCCTACCTGTCAGGCTTCGGCAACGAATTCAGCAGCGAAGCGTTACCCGACGCACTGCCTGTCGGCCAGAACTCCCCGCAAAAAGCCCCGTACGGCCTTTACACCGAACTGTTCTCCGGCACGGCGTTCACCATGGCGCGCAGCGAAGCGCGGCGGACCTGGATGTATCGTATTCAGCCGTCGGCCAATCATCCGGCATTCGTCAAACTGGATCGGCAACTCGCCGGCGGCCCGCTGGGTGAGGTGACCCCCAACCGCCTGCGCTGGAACCCGCTGGAAATTCCCGCCGAGCCGACCGATTTCATCGACGGCCTGGTGAGCATGGCCGCCAACTCGGGCGCAGAAAAACCGGCCGGGATCAGCATCTACAACTACCGTGCCAACCGTTCCATGGAGCGCGTGTTCTTCAATGCTGACGGCGAGATGTTGCTGGTGCCTGAACTGGGGCGCCTGCGCATTGCCACCGAACTCGGCGTGCTTGAACTCGACCCCCTGGAAATTGCCGTACTGCCACGCGGCCTTAAATTCCGCATCGAACTGCTCGACCCGCAAGCCCGCGGTTACGTCGCCGAAAACCATGGTGCGCCGCTGCGGCTGCCGGACCTGGGGCCGATTGGCAGCAATGGCCTGGCCAATCCGCGGGACTTCCTGACCCCGGTGGCGGCCTACGAAAACCTGCAACAACCCACCACGCTGGTGCAAAAATTCCTCGGCCAGTTGTGGGCCTGCGAGCTCAATCATTCGCCGCTCAACGTGGTCGCCTGGCACGGTAACAACGTGCCGTACAAATATGACCTGCGCCGTTTCAACACCATCGGCACCGTCAGTTTCGATCACCCCGATCCGTCGATCTTCACCGTGCTGACCTCGCCGACCAGCGTCCACGGCCTGGCCAACCTCGACTTCGTGATCTTCCCGCCACGCTGGATGGTGGCCGAGAAAACCTTCCGTCCGCCGTGGTTCCATCGCAACCTGATGAACGAATTCATGGGGTTGATCCAGGGCGAATACGACGCCAAGGCCGAAGGCTTTGTGCCCGGCGGTGCTTCGTTGCACAGCTGCATGAGCGCCCACGGTCCCGACGGAGAGACTTGCACCAAAGCGATCAACGCTGATCTCAAGCCGGCGAAAATCGACAACACCATGGCGTTCATGTTCGAGACCAGCCAGGTGTTGCGCCCAAGCCGTTTCGCCCTCGATTGCCCGCAACTGCAAAACACTTACGACGCCTGCTGGGCTACGCTGCCCGCCACTTTCGACCCGACCCGGAGATAACCCATGACGCAGACTTCCATCACTCGCAGCTGGGTTGCTTCGGCCAACGGCCACGCGGATTTCCCCCTGCAAAACCTGCCGCTGGGCGTGTTCAGTCTCAACGGCTCGGCACCGCGCAGTGGCGTGGCCATTGGCGAGCATATCTTTGACCTGCAAGCGGCCCTTGAGGCCGGGTTGTTCGATGGCGCCGCGAAAGCTGCCGTCGAGGCCACCCGTGGCGGCCAGTTGAATGCGTTCTTCGAACTGGGCCGCGAGGCTCGCGTCGCGTTGCGCGAGCGTTTGCTGGAACTGTTCGCCGAGGGCAGCACCCTGCACGGCAAGATCGAAGCCCTGGGCGCAAAACTGCTGCCGCTGGCGGCGGATTGCGAAATGCACCTGCCGGCGAAAATCAACGATTACACCGACTTCTACGTTGGCATCGAGCACGCGCAGAACGTTGGCAAACTGTTCCGTCCCGACAACCCGTTGCTGCCGAACTACAAGTACGTGCCAATCGGCTACCACGGTCGTGCGTCGACCATTCGCCCGTCCGGTACCGATGTACGCCGCCCGAAAGGCCAGACCTTGCCGGCCGGTCAAACCGAGCCGACCTTTGGCCCTTGCGCACGCCTGGATTACGAACTGGAGCTGGGCATCTGGATCGGCCAGGGCAACGACATGGGCGACTCGATTGCCATTGGCGACGCCGCCGACCACATCGCCGGTTTCTGCCTGCTCAACGACTGGTCGGCACGGGACATTCAGGCCTGGGAGTACCAGCCGCTGGGGCCGTTCCTGTCGAAAAGCTTCATCACCAGCATCTCGCCGTGGGTGGTCACCGCCGAAGCGCTGGAACCGTTCCGTCGTGCCCAGCCTGAGCGTCCGCAAGGCGATCCACAGCCACTGCCGTACCTGTTCGACAAGCGCGACCAGGCTGCTGGCGCGTTCGACATCGAACTGGAAGTGTTGCTGCTCACCGAGGCCATGCGCGAACAGAACCTGCCAGCCCATCGCCTGACCCTGAGCAACACCGGGCACATGTACTGGACCGTGGCGCAAATGGTCGCGCACCACAGCGTCAACGGCTGCCAGTTGCAGGCCGGTGACTTGTTCGGTTCGGGCACGTTGTCGGGGCCGCAGAGCGGTCAGTTCGGCAGCCTGCTGGAAATCACCGAAGGCGGTAAAAAGCCGATCGAACTGGCCTCGGGCGAGGTGCGTAAATTCCTTGAGGACGGTGACGAAATCATCCTGCGCGGCCGTTGCCGCCGCGACGGTTTTGCTTCCATCGGTTTCGGCGAATGCCGCGGCAAAGTGCTGCCGGCGCGCTAACAGGAGCGGGGCATGGAACTCTATACCTACTACCGTTCGACGTCCTCGTACCGGGTGCGTATCGCGCTGGCGCTCAAAGGCCTGGATTATCAATCCTTGCCAGTCAACCTGATCGCACCGCAGGGTGGCGAGCATCGACAGCCGCCTTATCTGGGCATCAACCCGCAGGGTCGCGTGCCGGCCTTGCGCACCGATGAAGGCGAGTTGCTGATCCAGTCTCCCGCGATCATCGAGTACCTGGAGGAACGTTATCCACAGGTGCCACTGCTGTCCAAAGACCTGGCTACCCGTGCTCACGAGCGCGGCGTGGCGGCAGTGGTCGGCTGCGATGTGCACCCGCTGCACAACGTCAGCGTGCTCAATCGGCTGCGCCAGTTGGGTCACGACGAACCGCAGGTGGTGGAGTGGATCGGTCACTGGATCGGCCAAGGGCTGGCCACGGTCGAGCAGCTGATCGGTGATGACGGTTATTGCTTCGGCCCCGAGCCTGGGCTGGCGGACGTCTACCTGATCCCTCAATTGTACGCGGCCGAGCGTTTCAATGTTTCCCTTGAAGCTTATCCACGCATCCGGCGAGTGGCGGCATTGGCGGCGACGCACCCGGCGTTCATCAAGGCGCATCCGGCGAATCAGCCAGACACGCCATAACGATTCACACCGTCCCAATGTGGGAGCGAGCCTGCTCGCGATAACGGTGTGTCAGCCACGTTGATGTGACTGACACTCCCTCTTCGCGAGCAGGCTCGCTCCCACAAGGTTTTTGTGATCAGTGAACGATGGCGTTCGGCGGCAAATGCCCCAATCGTTCCGTCAGGCGAATCCGCTGGATCGGATCTTCGCTGAGCAGCAGCGCATGCTCCAGGTCAAAACGCTCGGCGTTCGGGCAGTCCAGCCGTTGGTACAGGCTGGCCCGGGCCAGATAGTCGGTGGCAGTGGCATTGCCCAGTTCCAGGACGCGCTCGGCGTCGATCAAGGCATTGATGCAATCGTCGTGGGACAGGTACAACTGGCGCAGGTTGCGCGACAGCCGTTGCAGCATCTGCGCCGGCTCGGCGGTTACCAGGTGCTCGGCGCTGAGCTTCATGTTCGGGCCATACTGGCGGTGCAGCAGTTCCCGACAATCGTTCGGATAAAGCCGGCGGCCGCCGCAGGGGTCGAGCAAATGATCGGCGCCCGGAACCCGCAGCAGGAAATGCCCGGGGAAGTTGACCCCGACCATGGGAATTTCCAGGCCCTTGGCCAACTCCAGCGCAATCAGCCCCAGCGTCAAGGGTTGCCCTCGTCGGCGCTCCAGTACTTTGTCAAGCAGTGCCACTTGCGGGCGCAAGGGTGTGAAGTCGTCCTGGGCATAGCCAAGGTCGTTCATGCGCCGCAGCAGCGGCTGGGCCAGTTCACTGACCGGCAGCATCGGCAAGCCGCCACTGACCCGTTGTTGCAATGCCTGGAAATCGGCCAGTAGTGCTTGCGGCTCCACCTCGCTGTCGTGCTCGGCCGCAATCCACAGTGCCGCCTCGAACAGCGCGGGCGGTGAACGTTGCAGGCAGGCGAAGAACGATTGGCGCGGGGTCATCAAAATCTCCGGGCAATGCCTCGTTTTAGCCCCCTCTCCGGCATTCGTCCAGTGCCGCACAAGGGCGATCACAGGTTATTTCCGAAAGCCTGCATCGGGGCCGTTCTTATTCCGGTGCGCTTCTGCAATTTTTGGGCGCAAGCCTATACTGGCGTCTACAAGAAGTGATTCGGGAGCCTTACGATGTTCGCTCTCATGCAAAGCACTCGCCTTGAATCGCTGCATCTGAGCGTTGACTCGGTCACCGGGTTGAAGGCGGTCATTGCCATTCATAACAGCCGGCTGGGGCCTGCTCTGGGTGGTTGTCGTTACCTTGCCTACCCCAGCGACGAATCAGCGGTCGAAGACGCTGTGCGCCTGGCCCAAGGCATGAGCTACAAAGCCGCGTTGGCCGGCCTGGCCCAAGGCGGCGGCGTGGCGGTGATCGTGCGTCCGGCCCATGTGGAAAACCGCGCGGCACTGTTCGAAGCGTTCGGACGCTGCATCGAACAACTCGAAGGCCGTTACATCACCGCCATCGACAGCGGCACTTCCGTGGCGGACATGGATTGCATCGCCCAGCAAACCCAACACGTCACCAGCACCACCTCGGCGGGCGACCCTGCGCCACACGCGGCGATGGGGGTATTCACCGGCATCCGCAGCACCGCCATGGCCCGGCTCGGCAGCGATAACCTCGAAGGTCTGCGCGTGGCTATCCAGGGCCTGGGCAATGTCGGGTATGCATTGGCCGAACAGTTGCACGCCGCTGGTGCCGAACTGCTGGTCAGCGACATCGATCACGGCAAGGTGCAACTGGCCATGGAGCAACTCGGCGCGCACCCGATTGCCAACGATGCGCTGCTCAGCACACCTTGCGACATCCTCGCGCCTTGCGGGCTGGGCGGTGTGCTCAACAGCCATACCGTGTCGCAATTGCGCTGCTCGGCGGTGGCCGGTTCGGCGAACAATCAGCTGACGCATCTGGATATCGCCGACCAACTCGAACGCCGCGGCATCCTGTACGCACCAGATTATGTGATCAACGCCGGTGGGCTGATTTACGTGTCGCTCAAGCACCGCGGCGAAGAACTGTCGACCATCACCGCACACCTGTCGAAAATCAGCTCGCGCCTGACCGAAGTGTTCGCCCACGCCCAAGCGGAAAAACGTTCCCCCGCACGGGTGGCCGATGAGTTGGCAGAGAAAGTGTTGTACCGGTGAATCAGATGAGTTTTCCACAGGCATGAAAAAGGCCCTGAGCCATTTGACTCAGGGCCTATTCAATTTGGGCTTTGCTTACTTGGCGGCTTTGGGGGCCTTGGCAGGCTTGGCCGGGGTGATCGGCTCCACGGCCTCAACGACCTCGACCGCTGCAACAGGTTGTGCGACTTCAACCGGTGCGCTGAGCAGTTCGGACAGGGCGTCCGGCTGGCTCTTGAACGCCTTGGCGAACACATCGCGATTCTTCGCCATGTAGATCCCGGCTTCTTCCACTTGCTGCTCGGTCAGGGACGGAACGGCTTTTTGCAACACTTCAGCCAGCAGTTCGGCCAGTTCGAGCATTTTGTCATGACGGTCAGCTTCGGCTTTATCCATGAACAAGCGCTCCAGATCTCGGCTGCTGCGGTATACCACTTCGACGGCCATTCACCACCTCACATGCCTTCACATTGGTTGTCGATTTCGACTACTGTATCTATATACAGCTAAAGGATAAGCGAATCCCTGTCTTTTGGATAGTGGCTTTTCAATGTAGACCGGTTTCGGCATTTGTCAGGTGAGGCGCTGCACGGGTGCGACCAAACGCCACGGCGCGCGATCCAGAGCAGCTCGCCATCATGGGCTGGCCTTTTTTCTGCATGCAGAAAAACCGTCACGTCCAACCCGCATCATCCGGTCGAAGCGACCTAAGGAAGCAGCATCGTGAAAATCAACTGGGCCGAAAAACTGCGGCAGAACGTGCATGAACTGGCCGAGTCCCTGGGCAACCTGTTCGTCGAAACCTTTCACTACCTGGCACTGTTCGCCATTGGTGCGGTGACTGCGTGGGCGGCGGTGATGGAGTTTCTCGGGATGATCGAAGAGGGGCACATCAAGATCGATGACATCTTGCTGCTGTTCATCTACCTGGAACTGGGGGCGATGGTCGGGATTTACTTCAAGACCAACCACATGCCCGTGCGCTTCCTGATCTACGTGGCGATCACCGCGCTGACGCGGCTGCTGATTTCAAACGTTTCGCACCACAACCCGCCGGACCTGGGGATCATCTACCTGTGCGGCGGGATTCTGCTGCTGGCGTTTGCGATTCTGGTGGTGCGTTACGCTTCGTCGCAATTTCCTTCGGTGAAGATCGAGAACCCGCACCGCAAGACAGGTGCGGGCTCCAGTGAACATCCGGAAGTAGAAAAGGGCGAGCTTTAAAGCCCCATGGCGGGTCGGGGCCGGCCATTGGCTGATGGTGGCGGCAGGCTGCGCGTGTCGCCATCGGTCATGGATTCGAGGATGGCCACGGCACTGTGGCCCTGCTCGATGGCAATGCCGAACTGAATGCTCTGCACCAGTCGTTTCAGGCGCTCGGGGTCATTGCGTTGTTCGGCACTGATCATGCGCTTGGCCACTACGCGGCCACTGTTGGACAGGGTCAGCATGATGCTGCCGTCCAGGCCCTGAATGCTCAGGTTGATCTGGTAATCCGCTGCAAAGGCATCGGTAATGAGCTGGAAAGGGTTGTCCATGATGCGTCACCGCCTGATTGAACGTGCAGTTGTTGACCGGCCGTGATCGGGTTGGTTCGCAACGCCTGACCACCGGCCATCTCGCCATCATTGTTCCAACCAGGATGTAGCAAGGGGCGTGCCGACAAAATTGTCGGACAAAAAACACGTTCTGTAGGAGCGAGCCTGCTCGCGATGGTCGTGAACGATAACGCGTCAAACCAGATGGTTCGCGGCGCCTGAGGGTTTTTCGCGAGCAAGCTCGCTCCTTCAGGGGCCGCGTTTTCTGCACGTTTCAGGGCAATAAACCTCGACGTGCCTCCAAAGCGATCAACATTCCACCCAGTTCACCGCCAGTCCGCCCCGCGACGTCTCTTTGTACTTGTCGTGCATGTCGGCCCCGGTGTCGCGCATGGTGCGGATCACCCGGTCCAGGGAAATGAAGTGTTTGCCGTCGCCGCGCAGGGCCATTTGCGTGGCGTTGATGGCCTTCACTGCGGCGATCGCGTTGCGCTCGATACACGGCACTTGCACCAGTCCGCCCACCGGGTCGCAGGTGAGGCCGAGGTTGTGTTCCAGGCCGATTTCGGCGGCGTTTTCCAGCTGCTCCGGGGTGGCGCCAAGCACCTCTGCCAGGCCTGCGGCGGCCATGGCGCAGGCGGAGCCGACTTCACCCTGGCAGCCGACTTCGGCCCCGGAGATCGAAGCGTTTTTCTTGCACAGGATGCCGACGGCCGCTGCGCCCAGGAAGAACGCGACTACGTCGTCGTCAGACGCATCAGCATTGAATTTCATGTAGTAGTGCAGCACCGCGGGAATGATCCCCGCCGCGCCGTTGGTCGGTGCCGTGACCATGCGCCCGCCGGCGGCGTTTTCTTCGTTCACGGCAAGGGCGTACAGGTTGACCCATTCCATCGCTGACAAGGTGGACGTAATGACGTTCGGCTTGCCGATTTCCTGCAGGCTGCGATGCAGTTTCGCCGCTCGACGTGGAACATTCAGACCGCCGGGCAAGATGCCTTCGTGGCGCAAGCCCTGCTCGACGCATTCGCGCATCACCGACCAGATATGCAACAGACCCTGGCGGATCTCTGCGTCACTGCGCCATGCCCGTTCGTTGGCCATCATCAGTTCGCTCACCCGCAGCCCGTGCTCATTGCACAGCTTGAGCAGTTCGGCGGCGCTGGAGAAATCGTAAGGCAGCACCACATCGCCGGCCGGTGCGACCCCGGATTCGGCTTCGGCCGCTTCGATGATGAAACCGCCGCCCACCGAGTAATAGGTTTGCTCGAACAGTTCGCCGGTTTCACCGAAGGATGTCAGGGACATGGCGTTGGGGTGGTAGGGCAGGCTCTCGTTGAGCAGCAGGAGATCGTGTTGCCAGTCGAAGGCAATTTCCGCAACGCCTGCCAGGCACAATTTGCCGGTTTCGCGCAGGGTGTGAATGCGCCTGTCGATGGTGGTGGGATCGATGCGGTCGGGCCATTCGCCCATCAGGCCCATGACGCAGGCGCGGTCCGTTGCATGGCCGACGCCGGTCGCTGAAAGAGAACCATAGAGGCGGATTTCCACGCGTCGCACCTCCGCCAGAAAACCGTGATCGACCAGCGCTTGGGCAAAGGTTGCGGCAGCGCGCATCGGACCGACGGTATGGGAACTGGAAGGACCGATGCCGACTTTGAATAGATCAAAAACACTGATAGCCATGCTAAAGCCTGTACATGCAATGGAAGGGAAGTCGCTGCCATTTCTGTAGGACAAGCGCAATTTGGGCGATACTGCCTGTCACGATCCTGCGTGACCAACGAAAATTCCTAAGACATCCTTTAGCAGGACTAAACGATGAGCCGTCAATTACACGCCCAGACGTATGTCTGGCTGAACGTGTTTGCCTGTGCCGCGCGGCACCTGTCGTTCACCCGGTGCGCCGAAGAACTGCACATCACACCAGGGGCGGTCAGCCAGCAGATTCGCCAGCTGGAAGAGCGCCTGGGCTTTCGCCTGTTTCACCGCCGCGCCCGCGGGGTGGAGCTGAGCGCTGAGGGCCAGCGCCTGGCCATTACCGTCAACGAGGCCTTTGGCAGCATCGACGCGGAATTGCGGCGACTGGATGCGGGCATGATCAGCGGAATTCTGCGGGTGCGTTCGATTCCGTCGTTCCTGAGCAAATGGCTGACGCCGCGCCTGCCGCGTTTGCAGCAGCGTTTTCCGGACATTCAGTTGCGCCTGGTGGCCGAGGACAGCAGCGTGCCGTTGCATGAAGGCGATTTCGACCTGGCGATCGACCTGAACGACGGCAGTTATCCGGGCCTGTTATCCACAGCCTTGCTGGATGAACAGATTTTTCCGGTGTGCGCGCCGAGCCTGTTGCGTGGTCGTCCGCCGCTGCACGGTCCGGCAGACCTGATGCACTTTCCCTTGCTGCACGACATCACCGCCTGGCGCGGCAGCTACGAGTACGCGGAATGGGAGTTTTACCTCAATGCCATCGGCTTCGAGGGGGCGGATGTGCGACGCGGCCATACCTTCAATCGCAATCACCTGACCATCGAAGCGGCCATCGCCGGGATGGGCGTGGCGATTGCGCGACGAACGTTGCTCAATGATGAGTTGGAGCGTGGTGCCTTGATCGTGCCGTTTGGCTTGGCGGTACCCAATCACAAGCGCTACATGCTGCTTTACGCACCGGGGGCATTGAGCCATCCGGGTGTGCGCGCGGTGCACGATTGGTTGGTGGAGGAGGCGGGTGCATTTCGCAGCCTGCACCCGTTGGGGGAGCGGCAAATGTGAGCAATTATTACGTAAGAGCAGGGCGACCCAACTCCCGACCTTAACAGCGCTTTTGCTCGTTGTCCGGCTTTTTTTGCGATTGAAAATTTATCTTTTTTAGGGGTTGAATTGTTCAGCGTACAGACCGATTGTGTAAGTAAGAGGTCACGGTGATGACGCCCAAGGGCTTAGCTGACCGGCCTCTCGCGAGCTAGCTGAAATAAGGGATGAACTATGCAAATCCAAGTCAATAGCGATAACCATATTCAAGGCAGTAAACGACTGGAGGAGTGGGTACGTACAACCATTGAGAGCACGCTCGAACGCTACGAAGAGGACCTGACACGAGTCGAGGTTCACCTGCGGGACGAGAACGGCGACAAGCCGGGTCCCCACGACATGCGCTGCCAACTGGAGGCGCGGCCAAAAGGCCATCAACCGGTTTCCGTCACCCATAAAGCCTCCACCATGGAGCAGGCGATCGACGGAGCGGCTACTAAACTTGAACATGCGCTGGAGCATATGTTCGGCAAATTACGCGGCAAACGAGCCAATGTGGTGCCCATCGAGAGTGGCGCCCATGCCGACCAGCTGCTGGAAGAAGAGTTTCTGGAAAACGAACAGGCGGCGCTTAACGGCTGACACCTGATTCACTTTTTACCTTCCCATTAGAACGGGCCTGCATTGCAGGCCCGTTTTCGTTTCGGTGGCTTTTGGATTTCATGGTCATTGGCTGGCTGTGGGGACAGCCAGGTTTGCGGTGCAACCAACGGGCTTGATAGCGGGCTGCACCCGAACTTTTTGCATATGAGAATATTTATCATTAATATTGTGGCCTTGCCGGCCCCCTGACGCTGTCGTGGCCTCACCGGTTTTCAGGTCGAAACATGAACGATGATCACTCTGCCCCCCGACCCCCACGATAACGAGCGCGATCAACAGCGCGACGACCGTGCGCATTTTCTCCAGGTGTTTCTCTCCCAGCGTTCGCAAATGGAAGCACTGGTGAGTCGGCGTGTCGGTTGCCGGGCGACAGCGGCTGACCTGGTACAGGATTTGTTCCTGCGTTTCTGGCGGCGGCCGCTGGTGCAAGTCGAGGAACTCAGCACCTACCTGTTGCGCTGCGCCGGCAACATCGCCATCGACCATTTGCGCAGTGAAGGCACGCGGGTCCGGGTCAGTGAAGGCTTGATGGTGGAACCACCGGACAGCCATGGCCGCGGACCGCAAGGGGCGCTGGAGGCGGGCAACGATTTGCGTCATGTCGAAGCGGCGTTGCGCGCCTTGCCGGAGCGTACGCGGCAGATCTTTTTGCTCAATCGCATCCATGGCCGTAAATACGCCGAGATCGCCAAGGCCATGGGCTTGTCCCAAAGTGCCGTGGAAAAACATATGATGCGCGCCCTCGAAGCCTGCAAGGCCAGCCTTCGGGAACCCGAACCGCGTACGCCAGGGAAAGCACCGTGAACCACCTCGAGCGCGTCACTCCGACGCCCGCGCAGGAGCAGGCCGCGCTGGCCTGGCTGAGCCTGTTGCATGACCAGCCCAGCAGCGGTGACCAGGCGACGTTTAGCCAATGGTTGCAAGCCGACCTCGCCCATGCCGAGGCCTATGCCCAGGCGCAGGTAATGTGGGAGTTGAGCGAAGGGCCGGCGCGCACGCTCGCCGATGAAGACGCTTTTGCCTTGCAGGGGTATCTCCACGCCATGGACAAGCCGCGGCGCAACACGGTCGGGCGTTGGTCCGTTGCGCTGGCGATGGCCGCGTGCCTGCTGTTGATGATCAGCCTCGGCACAGGCTGGCAGCCGATGCGCTGGATGGATGACCTGGGGGCGGATTACGTCTCGGCGCCGGGGGAAATCCGCACCGTCACCCTGGCCGATCAGTCGCAGGTGACACTGGATGCCGACAGTGCCATCGCCGTGGATTTCAGTCGCGGTGAGCGGCACGTGCAACTGCGTCGTGGCGCCGGTTTTTTCAGCGTGACACATACGGAGGAACCCTTTGTGGTGGACGCCGAGAAAGGCCAGGCGCGGGTCCTGGGTACGCAGTTCGAAGTTCGATTGCAGCCCCACGGTGCACAGGTGACGGTGTTGTCCGGTCGGGTCGGCGTGACGGCGCAGCAGAACGTCGAGCAGCAAATCCTCACCGCCGGCCAGCAAGTGGCCTATGGCGAAGGCACAGCGGAAAAACTTCACGCGGTGGACAGCGAAGAGCAGTTGGCCTGGCGCCAGGGCTGGCTCAATTACTACAAGGCGACATTGGCCGATGTGGTAAACGACCTCGGTCGTTATTACCCAGGTCGGATAGTGATACTCAATGACGAACTGGCGACGCGGCGGGTCAGTGGCAGCTTTCCGAGCAGGAGCCCGCAGGCAGTGTTGAGTTCGTTGCAGGGGGTGTTGGGGTTTGAGCAGCATCAGGTGTTGGGACGTCTGATTATTCTGCGTTGAGGCGACTGACCTCTTCGCGAGCAGGCTCGCTCCCACAGGGAAATGCATTCCAAATGTGGGAGCGAGCCTGCTCGCGAAGTCGGTGGGTCAAACGCCACTTTTCTTTCAATAAAAATATTTTCAAATTTTTGCTGAGGTAAACCCGATTGCCATCCGTGTAGTGACTGAAACTGCGAGTCATTCGCATCCGTTGCGGTTCTACACAGGTCATGAGTCATGAAGTCCAGGGCAAAATCGGGTTCGGTCAAACAATGGTTGGGTGTGTCTGCGTTGAGCTTTTCGGCAATGGCGTTGTTGCCGCTGAGCGTGGCGCTGGCCGCAGAGGCGGGCAGCAGTCAGTCGCGTGGGCCATTCAATTTCGCGCTGGCCGCCAAACCGCTGCCCCAGGCCCTGAGTGATTTCAGCCGGGTGACCGGCATCAGTGTCGTCTACACCGATGAAGCGCCGTACGGCCTCAATGCGCCGGCCATCAATGGCCAGATGAGCGCCGAACAGGCCCTGCAACGACTGCTCACTGGTTCGGGCTTGACGTTCCGTCGCACCGACGGCCACACCATTGCACTGGAGCCACGGCCGACTGAAGGTGCGTTGAACCTGGGCGCGACCACTATCACCTCGGTGATGGATGACTCCATGAGCTACCAACCGCCACCCACCACTTCAGTGATGCGCTCCTCGGCCCGGGTTCAGGATATCCCCCAGACCATCAACGTCGTCCCGGCCCAGGTCATCCGCGACCAGGCGCCGCGCAATCTCGATGACGCCCTGGCCAATGTCAGCGGCATCACCCAGGCCAACACCCTGGGCAGCACCCAGGATTCGGTGATGGTCCGCGGCTTTGGCGACAACCGTAACGGCTCGATCATGCGCGACGGCATGCCGATCGTGCAGGGCCGTGGCCTTGACGCCAGCGTCGACCGGGTCGAAGTACTCAAGGGCCCGGCCTCGTTGCTCTACGGCATCCAGGATCCGGGCGGCGTGGTCAATATGGTCAGCAAGAAGCCTGAACTTGAGCAGTACAACGCCTTGACCGCGCGCGGTTCGAGTTATGGCGACGGCAAGAACGGCAGCGGCGGCGGTCTCGACAGCACCGGAGCCCTCGGCGATTCCGGGTTGGCCTACCGCATGGTGCTGGACTACGAAGATGAAGATTACTGGCGCAACTTCGGTGTGCATCGCGAGAGCCTGATCGCGCCATCCCTGGCCTGGTACGGCGAAAGTACCAAGCTGCTGTTCTCCTATGAGCACCGCGAATTTCTCACACCGTTCGACCGCGGCACACTGATCGATCCACGCACCAACCATCCGCTGGACATCTCGCGCAACGAGCGTCTCGACGAGCCGTTCAACAACATGGAAGGGCGTTCGGACCTCTATCACTTCGAGGCCGATCACGAACTCAACGACAAATGGAAAGCCCATTTCGGCTACAGCTGGAACCGCGAAACCTACGATGCCAGCCAGGTGCGCGTGACCGCCATCGACACCAAAAAGGGCACCCTGACCCGCAGCATGGACGGCACCCGGAATGCGATCAGTACCGACCGTTTCACCACCGCCAGCCTCGAAGGCAACGTGAACGTGCTCGGCATGCAGCATGACCTGCTGTTCGGCATCGACGACGAATACCGCAAGATCTTCCGCGAAGACCTGATTCGCCAGAAAAGCCTGACCACATTCAGTTACGTCAATCCGGTCTATGGTCGGGAAGTGGCGGGCACCACCGTCAGTGCGGCCGACAGCGCGCAGACCGATGAACTGCGCAGCGATTCAGTCTTCCTGCAGGACTCCATCCACCTCACCGATAAGTGGATTCTGGTGGCCGGTGCGCGTTTCCAGGCGTACGACCAGCACGCCGGCAAAGGCGTACCGTTCCACGCGAACACCGACAGCAACGGGCAGAAATGGGTACCGCGCGCGGGCCTTGTGTACAAGTACACCGATGCCTTGTCGTTCTACGGCAGCTACACCGAGTCGTTCAAACCCAACTCGACCATCGCACCCTTGAGCGGCAGCAGTACCGTGCTTGACGGCGGCATCGCGCCGGAAGAAGCAAAGTCCTGGGAGCTGGGTGCCAAGCTCGATCTGCCGGGCCGCGTCACCGGTAACATCGCACTGTTCGACATCAAGAAACGCAATGTGCTGGTGTCCAACGCCGAAGGCCCGACCACGATTTACAGTGCCGCCGGCGAAGTGCGTTCCCGTGGCCTGGAAGTGGACTTGAGCGGTCAACTCAGCGATCACTGGAGCATGATCGGCAGCTATGCCTACACCGATGCCGAAGTCACCGAAGACCCGGATTACCAAGGCAATCAACTGCAGAACGTGGCGAAGAACAGCGGCTCGCTGTCGGCCGTCTATGACTTCGGCAGCGTCATTGGCGGTGATCAACTGCGGGTCGGCGCCGTGGCGCGTTATGTGGGGGAGCGCGCGGGCAACGCGGTGAACGATTTCGATCTGCCGAGCTACACCGTGGCCGATGCGTTCGCCACCTACGACACCAGGGTCGAAGGGCAGAAGGTCAAGTTTCAGCTCAACGTGAAGAACCTGTTCGACCGCACTTACTACACCTCGGCGGCGAGTCGGTTCTTTGTTTCCATGGGGGATTCGCGGCAGATTTCGCTGTCCAGCACGCTGGAGTTCTGACGACAGACCGCGTCATCGTTCTTCGTCGGCAATTGAGGCGCAGAAAATCCAGGGCTTAGCGCAAAAACGCCTGCCGATACTCACCGGGCGTCCCGCCAAGTGACTGGCGAAAGCGGTTGGTGAAATGGCTGGCACTGGAAAAACCGCAAGCCAGTGCAATCTCCCCCAGTGGTTGTGAGGTCGTGCGCAGCAACTCTCGCGCCCGGTCAAGGCGCCGCGCCAGCACGTACTGGTGGGGTGGCAAGCCGAAGCTCTCGCGGAACATCCGCGCGAAGTGGTATTCGGACAACGCGCACAACGCCGCCAACTGACCGAGGCTGATGGCCTCGTCCAGATGACTGTCGATGAACTCCACCAGATGCCGACGCTGATGCGCGGCCAACCCACCTTTAAGGCGCAAGCCCTGACGCACGTTGACCTGGCTGAGCAGGGCATGGCTGAGCAATTCGTGAGCCAGGCTGCTGGTGAGCAGGCGCTCGCCCGGTTCGTCCCAGTTCAAGGTGATCAACTGCCGAAAGCGCAGCGCCTGCTGCGGATCATCAAGAAAGGTCTGCTCGCGCAGCTGCATTTCCCGTGGCTCGCGATCGAGCAGGGTGACGCAGCCAAGGGCAAATTGTTCGGGGCTGAAATACAGGTGTGCCAGGCGAATATCGCCGTTGATCACCCAGCCTGACTGGTGATCGGCCGGGAGGATGCACAGTTTGTCCGGACCACCCTTGTTATCGGGCTGGTCGCGGCGAAAGGTGCCGGTGCCGCCGGCGAGGTAACAGGACAACGTGTGGTGGCTGGGCGCTTCGTATTCCTGGGCGTCGTGGTGATTGCTCCACAAGGCTGCAGACAAGCCGTCACCGAGCTCGGCACTGTGCTCGAGGCGAGCATTGGGCGAGCGGTTGAGGGCTTGAAAGACTTGTAGGGTATCCAGTGCAGCCATGATCGTTGCTCTCTAACACCTGCATCCAACGCCTTGCATCCTACTCCGTAGACGTGCGCATGCCAGCCTGCCGCCAGACAAAAGCGCAAGTTTATGCAAGTGTGCCCAGGCATGGTGCCGGACACTGGGCTCCTATCGAGGAGCCTTAGCCATGAACCTTTCGTTGTACCTGCTGACCGTGCTGATCTGGGGCACCACCTGGATTGCCCTGAAATGGCAGCTCGGTGTGGTGGCCATTCCCGTGTCGATCGTCTATCGCTTCGGCCTCGCCGCGCTGGTGCTGTTCGTGATCCTGCTGCTCAGCCGGCGGCTGCAAGTGATGAACCGCCGCGGGCACCTGATCTGCCTGGCTCAGGGCTTGTGCCTGTTCTGCGTCAACTTCATGTGCTTCCTCACGGCGAGCCAATGGATCCCCAGCGGACTAGTGGCCGTGGTGTTTTCCACGGCCACCCTGTGGAATGCCCTCAACGCGCGGGTGTTCTTCGGTCAGAAAATCGCCCGCAATGTGCTGATGGGCGGTGCGCTGGGCCTGCTTGGTCTGGGCCTGCTGTTCTGGCCGGAGCTGGCCGGGCATACCGCGAGTCCGGAAACCTTGCTCGGTCTCGGTCTGGCCCTGTGCGGCACCTTGTGTTTCTCGGCGGGCAACATGCTTTCGAGCCTGCAACAGAAGGCCGGTCTCAAGCCGCTGACCACCAATGCCTGGGGCATGGCTTACGGGGCGGCGATGCTCTCGGTGTGGTGCCTGGTCAAAGGCATTCCCTTCGACATGGAAATGAGCGCGCGTTACATCGGGTCACTGTTGTACCTGGTGATTCCGGGATCGGTGATAGGTTTCACCGCCTACCTGACGCTGGTCGGCCGCATGGGGCCAGAGCGGGCTGCGTATTGCACGGTGCTGTTCCCGGTGGTGGCGCTCAACGTATCAGCGTTCGCCGAGGGTTATCAGTGGACGATGCCGGCGCTGTTGGGGTTGGTGTTGGTGATGTCGGGGAACGTTCTGGTGTTTCGAAAACCCAAAGCTCCATTAGAGCTGGGCAGCGGAAAACTGGCCTGACAGGGTGACGTCGAGTGCCGATACTCTCAGCGCTCGACTTTCATTGCGATGAAAATCAATAGCGGAAAGAGGAAGCCGACAATATGCCGGGCCCAGTCCTTGTAGTTCCATGTTTCCGACCTGTCCATGTTGAACCATTCGGTACCTATCACTTGAAAGCCGAAGTAATAGAGGAAAAGTGCGATCAGTAATCCGATTAATGCAGGTTTTTTGGCATCGTGAAAAATCTTCGGGCTAGCGCTGATGCTTTTAAAAAGGTGATAGGTGCCGAGCAGGCAGAAGAGGGTGTAGACCACTTCAAGTGTAATGATCACCCAGTAGATACGGTGTTGCAATAGGGTTGAAGTAATGGCCCTGTCACGGTATTTGTGACCATCACTGGTGGTGTCCATGCTCAGGATATGGGCGAGGTATTCAAAGTTTGTCGTGTAGTCGGTGAAGTTACTGTATAGCACAAGCAATCCAAAGAAACTGAAGGATAACATCAGTATGGCTTTGCTGAACCGAATGATTTGGCTTGTTGTTAGTGGGTTCAAGTTGTTGATCTCCGTTATTGCTCCCGTTGTGTTCGGGTAAGTAGGGAGAGTCTATCGCGTGGTTTTATTATTTGTTTATTGACTGAATTTCAGAGTGTGTATTCAGTGAGTTGCTTAACAGGATGCAAACGACTTTTTTGTTGTTTTTTCTAAACGGGCAGGCGCCTGCAACGCCTGCCAGCTTTACATTAACCCCTCCAGACTTGCGGGTTGACCAGGTCCTGCGGTCGCTCGCCCAGCAGGGCACTGCGCAAGTTGGCCAGGGCACGGTTGGCCATGGCATCGCGGGTCTCATGGGTGGCCGAGCCGATGTGCGGCAAGGTCACGGCGTTTTTCAGCTGGAACAGGGGCGAGTCAGCCAGCGGTTCTTTTTCGTACACGTCCAGCCCGGCACCACGAATGCGGTTGTTTTGCAGCGCTTCGATCAGCGCCGGCTCGTCTACCACCGGGCCACGGGAGATGTTTACCAGAATGGCGCCCGGCTTCATCAGCGCCAGTTCGCGATGGCTGATGAGGTGTTTGGTCTTCTCGCTGAGCGGTACCACCAGGCACACGAAGTCGGCTTCGGCCAGCAATTGATCGAGGCTGCGGTACTGTGCGCCGAGTTCCTGTTCCAGCCCGGTCTTGCGGCTATTGCCGCTGTAGATGACCGGCATGTTGAACCCCAGGCGACCG
Organism: Pseudomonas sp. GL-B-12; assembly: GCF_019955895.1. NCBI lineage: Bacteria > Pseudomonadati > Pseudomonadota > Gammaproteobacteria > Pseudomonadales > Pseudomonadaceae > Pseudomonas > Pseudomonas sp. GL-B-12. Next base: position 75,901 of record NZ_JAHBCX010000044.1, on the reverse strand, counting down.
CGTCGGGCGATGGCCGCACCGATATTGCCCATGCCGACAATGCCCAGGGTCTTGCCGTGCACATCGCAACCGAACAGCTGCGCACCGACAGTGGCTTGCCATTGCCCGGCCTTGGTCCAGGCATCCAGTTCGGCGACGCGACGGGCGCTGCTCATCAACAGGGCAAACGCCAGGTCGGCGGTGCTTTCGGTGAGCACATCCGGCGTGTTGGTCAGCATGATCCCGCGTTCGTTGAAGTAGGCCAGGTCATAGTTGTCGTAGCCCACCGAGACGCTGGACACCACTTCCAGGCTGGCGGCGTTCTCCAGCTGCGCACGACCGAGTTTGCGGCCGACGCCGATCAGGCCGTGGGCATTGGGCAGGGCTTCGTTGAACTGGGCGTTGATGTCGCCGTTTTTCGGATTCGGCACGATAACGTCGAAATCCTGTTGCAGGCGTTCAACCATTTGTGGAGTGACGCGGCTGAATGCAAGGACGGTCTTTTTCATGGGGGACGGGCTCGTCGGGCGGTGAAGAATGATGAGCACGCTAACATTCTTCACGGGATTTGTGCGAGTCGTCAGGCGGTCAATGCAAGCTTGCAGCTTGTCGTGCTCCATCCAGTTATACTGCCGCACTTCTTATTCTGTGGCATGCGGCCCACTCACCGGGCCCGACATTTCATGCACCACCCGGAGCTTTCATGACTTCCCCGAAACAACCGCCGATCGCCGACGCCCTGAGCGACGTTCAGGCAGAGCTGCCAGACAGCGTCGACTCCAGCGCCGACAGCGAAACCAAAGCCGAGATCCCGGCGTTCAAGTTCCCGTTCAAGCCGGGTGATCTGGCGGCCGCCAAGGGCTCCAACCAGCCGTGGTACAAGAACGGCGCCAAGAATGGCCACACCAAGACGCCGGGCATGGCTCCGCCGGGGACTCGTCGGTCGATGGGCAAGCGCTAAATCCGGACTTTGCGATGACCGTGCCGCCGTCATCGCGGGCAAGCCATTCAAGGCGATACAATGTCCTGATCAAACCGCCCGCAACGAAATGAACGCATAGTTCGCCGGCGCATCCGTTACCACCTGTGCGCCAGCCGCCAGCACTTGCCCGGCAATGTCATCGCCGGACACATGAAACAGCCATTCGCTGCCCCACTCAGGCAAGGTTTGTCCCGCCAGGTCGTCGATGATCGCGGCAAATTCCGCCATATCCGGCAGATAAGCAGTAAACCCATCACCCTTCAGGGCTGTCGTGCGGATGCCCAGCAATGCGCAAATTGCATCCTTCATCTGAATATCGTCACGATCCGCCTCGCGTGAGCGCTGGATCAGTTGCACCAGCTCCTGATCGACCAGATTGCCGCCGACGATCAGCTCCGGCCCTGTTTCCCATGACTCTGGCGGGCACTCCTTGGCGGCGGTGTTCAGCTCAATGTGCGGATTGATTTCCATCGGATAGATGCGGCACACCAGCGGCCGGCGTTCGTAGATGCGGCAGAGGCTGTCTTCGTCAAGATTTCGGCAGGGGCCGACATTGTAGGCGGCGAAGGTAATGGCCACGTACGTCTCGGATTCGCCGCTGCGCACCGCCGCCGAACGGCGTTCGGCGTGTTCCCGTTGTTGCTCCGGCAGACCCAGGCCATTGCCCAGAAACGCTTCCACCAGCACGATCACCTGACCACCGTCGGCTGCCCACATCCGGGCTTCGCCCAGGGTCAGGGGCACATTGTGGTCGTTGCAGCATTTGCCGCAGCCTACACAGGAAAACGTTGTATTCATCGAGCGTTCGTTCGCATCACAGTGCATGAAACGGCGACAGAATGCCGCCGCAAAAGCCGCTATCGAAGCAAATTATGCGCCACTCAGTTTTCCTTGCCAGCCGGGCGGATGGAGTCCCATTCGGTGACGTACGCGGTTTTGCTCTTTTTGTTGTACAGGCACAGTTCGGTGCCTTGTGCGCCTTTCATGTGCTTTTGCGGGTACTGGCCCTGGAGCAGGAGCGCGGTGTAACCGACCCGGTCATCGAACTGCGCGGCGGTGCCGACCGGTTTGCTGTCCTTCAGGCCGCTGGCCTTGGTGCAACTGGCAAGTACGGCTTTGTCGTAGGTGGCCCAGGCGTCAGGGCTGGAGGCATGGGCTTGGGTGGCGAGGGCGGTGAGGCAGAGGAGAATCAGGGGCGCAGCTTTCATGGTTCAGGCTTCCTTGGGCTGAGTGGCCAAGGCAGGAGTATGCCTGAAAGGTTGATAGTGACTTTGCTGGCCTCTTCGCGGGCAAGCCCGCTCCCACAGTTGTGTGTGTCGGGCGCAGAATCTGCGTACACCCTCGAACCTTTGCAGGAGCTGGCTTGCCAGCGAAGGCGGCATGTCAGAGTGGAACCGGCTCCCGGCGGACCGCGCGCATCCCGACGCTTTCATACAAGCGCCGCGCGCGAAGGTTGTCTTCACGTACCTTCAGGTCCACGAAACCCTCACGCCGCTGCTGGAACATCTTGAATGCCTGCAACAACAATGCACGCCCCAACCCTCGGCCCTGAAACCGCGGGTGCACCACCAGGTTCTTGATATAGGCACTGGTCCAGCACTGGCAAACGCCCACCACTTCTCCGGCATCCAGGGCAATCAAGCACAGGGCCGGGTCATGTTCCGGATCGGTTTCGAACTGCCGTTGCCACATCTCCAGCGCGGCTACGCGACCACCGCCGTCGAGATAACCGAACTCCATCAACCGGTGTACGGCGGCACCCAGTTCGGGACGGTACTCACTCAATTGCAGGCCGGCTGGCCATTCGGGGGACGGCGCGACGACAGAGAGGTCGCGCCGCATCAGCCAGCAGAATTCTTCTGTCAACATTCAATAACCCTGTTCGGCGACAGCCTTGGCCGCGGTGATCAGGCACTGGGTCAATTCCGGCGAAGAGAATTTGGTCAGCACCGCGTTCGCCCCCGCCAGTCGTGCTTTCTCGGCGTTCATCGCACTGTCCAGCGAGGTGTGCAGCAGTACATAAAGATGCGCGAAATCCGGGGTTTCCCGCAGGGTGCGGGTGAAGGCGTAGCCGTCCATCTCCGACATTTCGATGTCCGAGACGATCAGGTTGATCTGCTGCGCGGTGCCTTGCAGATCCAGCAGGCAGTCGATGGCTTCCTTGGCGCTGCGGGCGGTACGGCATTGCAGGCCAAGGTTACGCAGGGTGTGCACGGATTGCTGCAAGGCGACCTGGCTGTCGTCGACCACCAGGATGCGCGCGTTGCCGAGCAGTTCGGCGTCTTCCATGCTCAGTTCGGTCGGCGCCATTTCGATTTGTGCCGGGGCGATGCCATGGATGACTTTTTCGATGTCCAGCACTTGCACCAGGGTGCCATCGACCGACGTCACGCCGGTGATGTAGGCGCGCAAACCACCGGAGCCAAAGGGCGGCGGGCGGATGTCGGTGGTCAGGCAATGGACGATCCTGCTCACCGCCTGCACGTGCAGGCCCTGCTTGGAGCGGCTGACGTCGGTGACAATCAGACAGCCGCCGTTGGGGTCTTCCAGCGGACGCTCGCCAATGGCACGGCTAAGGTCGATCACCGACAGCGAGGCACCGCGCAGGGTGGCAATGCCTTTGACGTGGGGGTGCGACTCCGGCAGCCTGGTCAGCGGTGGGCAGGGAATGATTTCACTGACCTTGAGCAGGTTGATCGCCATCAGCTTGCCGCTGCGCAAGGTAAACAGCAAAAGCGAAAGTGAGTCTGCGCGGGCTTTGGTGGAGGACATATGAACCTTCTCTGGAAAAAGGTGACGGGCAATCCCGGGATCGCCAATGACTTCGATGCCGGGTTATCGACTTGTCGGGGGCAGGCTTTAGTAATTCAGTGAGTGGTAGAACGCCATCGTCGGAACGCCGCCCGGAGCAAGCTCGCTCCCACAGGTGGCCGAGGTGAACACAAATGTTGTGTCCACTGAAATCCACTGTGGGAGATTGCTCGCGATTGGGTCATCACTTCATGCCGAGCCGCTTGGCCATCCGCCCCAGGTTCGCCCGATCCAGGCCCAGCTCACGGGCCGCGCTTGCCCAATTGTTGTTGTGCCGCTCCAGGCAGGCACCGATCAATTGACGCTGATAACGCTCGGTGGCCTCGCGCAAGTCGCCGGTGACCGCTTGAGTGATGGCGGCGACGGGTTGCTCGGCAGCGGCTTCAACGCTGGCATTGGGCAAGTCCAGGTCGGCTGCGCTCAAACTGAGGATCTTCGGCCGTTCCTTGCAATTGCCCAAGGCCTTCAAGGCGCTGCGGCCGATCAGATGTTCAAGCTCGCGCACGTTGCCGGGCCAGTCGTAGGCCAACAGCGCAGCCTGGGCGTCGCTGTTCAGGCGCAGGCTGTTGAGGCCCATGCGCGAGCGGTTCTGCTCCAGGAAGTAACCGCTGAGCAGTAGCACATCACGCCCGCGATCGCGCAGGGCCGGCACCAGCAGCGGATAAACGCTGAGGCGATGGTAGAAGTCGGCGCGGTAACGGCCGCTGCGCACTTCTTCGGCGAGGTCGCGGTTGGTCGCCGCGATCAGGCGCACGTCGACCTGATGCTCCTTGTCCGAACCCAGTCGCTGCAGTTGACCGCTCTGCAACACCCGCAGCAACTTGGCCTGCACGGTCAGCGACAACTCACCGACTTCATCGAGAAACAGCGTGCCGCCATTGGCCAGCTCGAACTTGCCACGGCGGTCGTTCATCGCCCCGGTAAAGGCGCCGCGGACATGGCCGAACAACTCGCTTTCCACCAATGTGTCGGGCAGCGCGGCGCAGTTGAGGCTGATGATCGGTTTGTCGGCGCGGGGCGAGGCGGCATGGATGGCCTGGGCCACCAACTCCTTGCCGACCCCGGTTTCGCCAGTGATCAACACGGTCAGGTCGCTGCCGCCCACCAGGCTGATTTCTTCGACCAGACGCTTGTGGGCCTTGCTCTGGCCAATCATCTCGCGATTCTGCTGGCCGCTGGCCTGGCGGTAGACCTCGGCGCGTTGATGCTCATCTTCGACCCGGTTGTTCAAGCGCTCGATGCGTTCGGCCGCGTTGACCGTGGCAGCTGCGAGGCTGGCGAAGGCTTGCAGGGCATCCAGTTCGATCGGTTCGAAGCGCTCCGGGTCGAGGGCATCGAGGGTCAGCAGACCCCAGGGACGCTCGTCGATGAACAATGGGCAACCCATGCAGTCGTGGACTTCCAGATGATCATCCAGGCCATCGACCAGGCCGTCATAGGGGTCAGGCAAGTCGCTGTCGGCAGCGAAACGGGTTGGGCCGGGGCCGCTGAGCAGTGCTTCGAAACGTGGATGCTCGCTGACCTTGAAGCGCCGACCGAGGGTGTCGGTACTCAAGCCGTCGACGGCCAGCGGCACCAGCCATTCACCATCAAGACGCAGCAGGGCGGCGGCGTCGCACGGGAGCAGGGCGCGCATGGCTTCCAGCAGGCGGCGATAACGCTCACCCTCGGGCAGTTCGCGGGACAGGTCGGAGACCAGGGGCAGCAGGGCGGTGAGCAGGGATTTTGCAGTCATAGTGACTCCGTGTAGTCGGTATGACTATAAATCAAGGGGTGTCTAAATGACTATTAAGTTTTTAACTAATTGATTTATAACGATTAAATAGTTGGCACGGAAGCTGATAAGCATAGGGTAATCCGTTAGCAACCCAAGAAGACCAGGAGTCACCTTATGCTGAGCGCTCAAGACCGTGCCATCGTCAAATCCACCGTGCCGCTGCTCGAAAGCGGTGGTGAGGCGCTGATCACGCACTTCTACCGCATGATGCTCTCCGAATACCCGGAAGTCCGCCCGCTGTTCAACCAGGCCCACCAGGCCAGTGGTGATCAGCCGCGTGCCCTGGCCAACGGCGTATTGATGTATGCGCGCCATATCGACCAGCTGGACCAGTTGGGCGACCTGGTGGCCAAGATCATCAACAAGCACGTGGCCCTGCAGATTCTGCCAGAGCACTACCCGATTGTCGGCAGCTGCCTGCTGCGGGCCATCGCCGAAGTATTGGGCGAAGAGATCGCCACCCCGGAAGTGATCGCGGCCTGGGGCGCGGCCTACGGGCAACTGGCGGACATCCTGATCGGTGCTGAAACCAGCATCTACGACCAGAAGGAACAGGCACCGGGCGGCTGGCGCGGGGCGCGGGAATTCATCGTGCTGGACAAGGTCGAGGAGAGCGCCGAGATCACTTCGTTCTACTTCGAACCTGCGGACAAAGGCCCGATCCTTGAGGCAGAACCCGGCCAGTACATCGGCATGAAACTGATCCTCGACGGTGAAGAGATCCGTCGTAACTACTCGCTGTCGGCGCTGGCGAACAAAGGCCAGTACCGTATCAGCGTCAAGCGTGAAGCCGGTGGCCGCGCTTCCAACTACCTGCATGACCAGTTGCATGTCGGCGCAAGCATCCAGTTGTTCCCGCCATCGGGCGAGTTCACCCTGACCGCCAGCGACAAGCCACTGGTGCTGATCAGCGGCGGCGTCGGCATTACCCCGACCCTGGCGATGCTCGAAGCGGCGCTGGAGACTCAGCGGCCGGTGCATTTCATCCACTGCGCGCGCAACGGCAGCGTCCACGCCTTCCGCGACTGGATCGACGGCCTGGCCGAGCGTCACCCGCAGCTCAAGCGCTTCTACTGCTACGCCGAAGATGACGGCGTGAGCCCGGCGGCGCACAAGATCGGCTTGTTGAGCCAGCAGCAGTTGAATGCATGGCTGCCGGAGCAGCGTGACCTGGATGTTTACTTCCTGGGGCCGAAAGGTTTCATGGCCGCGATCAAGCGTCACCTTAAAGCCCTGGGTGTGCCGGAGAAGCAAAGCCGTTACGAGTTCTTCGGGCCGGCTGCGACGCTGGAGTAAGCGGTTGCGGCGGCTCGGGAAACCGAGTCGCCTGCTTCGCGAGCAAGCCCGCCCCCACATTTGAGCTTTGTCGTTCACAGAATATGTGTTCGCTGGAGATCCAGTGTGGGAGCGGGCTTGCTCCGGGCGGCGCTCCGGCGAATGCCACACCTCGGTCCTGAACTGAAAAAAGCCAGAAAGTTAATCCCTCCTTAACCGCCTTATCGTCTATTCCCCCCGAATCCCCCTCACATGCTCCAGACTCTCAAAGGTCCGGGCCAGCGTGTAGACTGGCGGGCAATCGAAATTTTCAAGGGAAACGCGATGAGCGAAGAATCCATGCGGTTGGGGCGTGAACGGCGCTACCTGGTGTTGTTGGGCATCATTTGCCTGGCGCTGATCGGCGGGGCGCTGTACATGCAAATTGTTCTGGGCGAGGCCCCTTGCCCGCTGTGCATCCTGCAGCGTTATGCGTTGCTGCTGATCGCGATCTTCGCCTTCATCGGCGCAGCCATGCGCAGCCGTCGCAGCATCACGGTGTTCGAAACCCTGGTAGTGATCTGCGCACTGGCAGGCGTCGGCGTTGCCGGGCATCACGTCTATACGCAGTTCTATCCGGCGGTCAGCTGTGGCATCGATGTGCTGCAACCGATCGTCGATGACTTGCCGCTGGCGAAGATCTTCCCGCTGGGTTTCCAGGTCGACGGTTTCTGCTCCACGCCATACCCGCCGATCCTCGGTCTGTCGCTGGCGCAGTGGGCGCTGGTCGCCTTCGTGCTGATCGTGGTGCTGGTGCCGTTGCTGACCTCGCGTAACCGCAAAGCGCTGCGCTGAGGCCATCTGCCGCCGCGCATTGTCGGACAAAAAAGCCCCGGTCCTCGAAGAGAGGGTCGGGGCTTTTTTTGTCGTGCAGAGCACATTTCAGAGGCCGGGTAAAAAGACCGTGACGGGCGGCAATCAAGGGTGCGACACATGTGCGACATGTTGTCACAGAGTCAGTGTCGCAGGGCGTTCGAGGAAGCCGGATTGGTACATGGAAACGTAACGAAATTGGGCTGTTTTGCAGGCTTGCGGTTTTTTCCATTCCAAACGCGAGCAGGCAGTTTTAACAGGGGCTGGCGAATGGCCGAAGCCCCCGTCATATCGGGCTTCGGGCAAGGTGAAGGGCGGTGAGGAGGGGCCCGATACTGTCTGAACTGTGGGTGGAAGACCTACTTATTGTGGTGTTTTTGTTGAGAATTAATTTCGATAAGATGCGCCACTTTTGCGAAAACGGTTAATGATTGTTGCCGGTTCGGATAAAAATTATTTCGGGATGAGACATGGTTTATACAACGTTACATATCTACAATCGCCCGCACTGAATCCCCGGCACTGCTCAAATCTTAACCAGACGTGAGCAGAAACAGGGTGTCGAGAGGTCTGGTGGCTTCATGCGATGCCCAGGTGTCGGAGTCTCCAACTACCCGCACCAAATGGAATTGGTCTGTAACAAGGCCTTTGACCACGAATTCGAATAAGAACTCACCGCAGGCCAGGGATTTGTCGTACAGCGTCTGACGCACGACGGGCATGCCCTTATTCAATCCAAGAAAAATGCCAACCCTTGGCAGGGTGAAGTGTTGGCGATCAAAACCCAACTGCATTGCGCAAGCTGCTTTAGAGGTCGTGAGATGAGTAAAAACAGGTACCCCAGACTACTAGGCTTATTGCCGCTGATCGGCACGTTGTTGCTGTCAGGCTGCAACATGACCTTGCTCAATCCCAAGGGCCAGGTTGGTCTGGACGAGCGAAACCTGATCATCACCGCAACGCTGCTGATGCTGTTGGTCGTGGTGCCGGTCATCGTCATGACCTTCCTGTTCGCCTGGAAATACCGCGCGTCCAACACCAACGCCACCTACACCCCGAAATGGAACCACTCCACCAAGATCGAGATCGCGGTGTGGGCTGTTCCGGTGCTGATCATCATTGCCCTGGGTTACGTCACCTACAAGTCGACCCACGCCCTTGACCCGTACAAGCCGCTGGAATCCGACGTTAAGCCGGTGACCATCGAAGTGGTCGCGCTGGACTGGAAGTGGCTGTTCATCTACCCGGAACAAGGCATCGCCACGGTCAACAAGATCGTGTTCCCGGCGCACACCCCGATCAACTTCAAGATCACTTCCGACGCCGTGATGAACTCGTTCTTCATCCCTGCGCTGGGTGGCCAGATCTACGCGATGGCGGGCATGCAGACCAAGCTGCACCTGATCGCCAACGAGAACGCTGAGATGGACGGTATCTCCGCCAACTACAGCGGCGCGGGTTTCACCGGTATGAAATTCAAGGCGATCGCCACTTCCCAGGAAGATTTCGACGCCTGGGTAAGTGAAGTCAAAAAGGCACCTAAACAGCTTGAACAAGTTGAATACGCAGCCCTTGCCAAGCAGAGCCAGAACAACCCAGTCGAGCTCTACTCCTCGGTGACGCCGAACCTGTTCCAGACCATCGTCGACAAGTACGAAGGCATGAAACCGGGTCCGAAAGTGAAGCACGAGAAAGAAGAGAAAGAAGTGGCCGCTACGCAAGGAATGGACATGAACGCGCATTCAGCTGCCGGGGCAGAGGAGTAAACGATGTTTGGTAAATTAAGTTGGGAAGCGATCCCGTTCCACGAACCGATCGTGATGATAACCATCTCCATGATCGCGCTCGGTGGTCTGGCGCTGTTCGCTGCAATCACCTACTTCAAGAAGTGGACCTACCTGTGGACCGAGTGGCTGACATCGGTCGACCACAAGAAAATCGGCGTGATGTACATCGTCGTCGCCATGGTCATGCTGCTGCGCGGCTTTGCCGACGCCATCATGATGCGTACCCAGCTGGCCATGGCCACCGAGGGTTCGCCTGGCTACCTGCCACCTGAACACTATGACCAGATCTTCACCGCCCACGGTGTGATCATGATCATCTTCATGGCGATGCCATTCTTCACCGGCCTGATGAACCTTGCAGTGCCGCTGCAGATCGGCGCGCGTGACGTTGCCTACCCGTTCCTGAACTCCCTGAGCTTCTGGCTGCTGGTTTCCGGTGTGGTGCTGATCAACCTGTCCCTGGGTGTCGGCGAATTCGCCAAGACCGGCTGGGTTGCCTATCCGCCGCTGTCGGGCCTGCAATACAGCCCTGGCGTGGGGATGGATTACTACATCTGGGCGCTACAGCTATCCGGCCTGGGTACGACGCTGACGGGGGTCAACTTCCTGGCCACCGTGCTGAAAATGCGTACCCCTGGCATGAAGCTGATGGACATGCCGATCTTCACCTGGACCTGCACCTGGGCCAACGTCCTGATCGTGGCTTCGTTCCCGATCCTGACCGCTACCCTGGCACTGCTGACGCTTGACCGTTACATGGATTTCCACATTTTCACCAATGAACTTGGTGGCAATCCGATGATGTACGTGAACCTGTTCTGGGCCTGGGGTCACCCTGAGGTGTACATCCTGATCCTGCCAGCGTTCGGTATCTTCTCCGAAGTCATCTCGACCTTCACCGGCAAGAAACTGTTCGGCCACCACTCGATGGTCTACGCATCGGGCGCGATCTCGATCCTGGGCTTCATGGTTTGGCTGCACCACTTCTTCACCATGGGTTCGGGTGCCAGCGTCAACGCCTTCTTCGGTCTGGCGACGATGCTGATTTCCGTCCCGACGGGTGTGAAGCTGTTCAACTGGCTGTTCACCATCTACCAGGGCCGTCTGCGCTTCACCAGCCAGGTGATGTGGACCCTGGGCTTCATGGTGACCTTCGCCATCGGCGGCATGACCGGCGTACTGCTGGCCATCCCGGGTGCCGACTTCGTTCTGCACAACAGCCTGTTCGTAATCGCGCACTTCCATAACGTGATCATCGGCGGCGCGGTATTTGGCTACATCGCCGGTTTCGGCTTCTACTTCCCTAAAGCGTTCGGCTTCAAGCTGCACGAAGGTTGGGGCAAGGCCGCATTCTGGTTCTGGATCACCGGCTTCTTCGTCGCGTTCATGCCGCTCTACGTACTGGGCTTCATGGGCATGACCCGTCGTCTGAACGCCACCACCAACCCAGAGTGGGTGCCGTACCTGTACGTTGCCATGTTCGGTGCGGTGATGATCGCCGTAGGTATCGCCTGCCAGTTGATCCAGCTGTACGTCAGCGTGCGTGACCGCAACAAGCCAGAGAACATGTGCGAACACGGTGACCCGTGGAATGCACACACTCTGGAATGGTCGACCTCGTCGCCACCACCGTTCTACAACTTCGCTGTACTGCCGAAAGCCGATGGCGTCGACCCGTTCAGCGAAGCCAAGGAAAACGGTACCGCATACAAGGCTCCGGCCAGGTACGAACCGATCCACATGCCAAACAACACCGCGACCGGTGTGGTCATGGGTGCTCTGTTGACCGTGTTCGGTTTCGCGATGATCTGGCACATCTGGTGGCTGGCAATCGCTGGCCTGGCCGGCACCGTGATCTACTTCGTGATCCACGCGGCCCGTGATGATCAAGGCTATATGGTGCCGGTCGACGTGATCGAGCGCATCGAAGCCGAGCAGCACAAGCGTCTGGTAGCGGCAGGGAAAATCCCGGCCACCGCCACCCGTGTTGAAACCTCGTTGGAACAGGCTTAAACCATGTCGAACTTAGTGACCAATGCTGGACACACCCATGTCGATGGACATGGGCATGATGACCATCACCACGACTCGGGCGAGATGACCGTATTCGGTTTCTGGCTCTACCTGATGACCGACTGCATTCTGTTTGCGTCGATCTTCGCGGCGTACGCGGTACTGGTTAACAACGTAGCGGGTGGCCCGTCGGGCCACGACATCTTCGAACTGCCATACGTACTGGGCGAAACCGCTCTGCTGCTGTTCAGTTCGATCACCTACGGCTTCGCCATGCTGGCGTTCTTCCGTGGCAACAAGAAGCAGGTCCTGGGCTGGCTGGCCCTGACCTTCCTGTTCGGTGCCGGCTTCATCGGCATGGAGATCAACGAGTTCCACATGCTGATCTCCGAAGGCTACGGCCCTAGCCGCAGCGGCTTCCTGTCCGGGTTCTTCACCCTGGTCGGCACCCACGGTCTGCACGTGACCAGCGGTCTGATCTGGATGGCGATCATGATGTATCAGGTGCAGAAAAACGGCCTGACGGCGACCAACAAGACCCGTCTGAGCTGCCTGAGCCTGTTCTGGCACTTCCTGGACGTCGTGTGGATCTGCGTATTCACCGTTGTTTATCTGATGGGGACTATGTAAATGGCTAACGCAGCTCATTCCCAAAATGGCCATGACAGCCACGACGCCGGTCACGGCAGCGTCAAGTCCTACGGCATCGGTTTCATCCTGTCAGTGATCCTGACCCTGATTCCGTTCGGTCTGGTGATGTACCCGACGCTGCCGAAGTCGATCACTCTGATGATCGTCGTCGCGTTCGCAGTCATCCAGGTGCTGGTGCACCTGGTGTACTTCCTGCACCTGGACCGTTCGGCCGCGCAGCGTAACAACGTGATTGCGTTTGTTTTCGCCGCGATCGTGATCGTCCTGCTGGTTGGCCTGTCGCTGTGGATCATGTTCAGCATCCACACGTTCATGATGGCGAAGTGAGGTAAGTCCGCATGTCCCTCAAGCACTTTATCCAAATCACCAAACCGGGGATCATTTTCGGTAACGTGCTTTCTGTGGCAGGCGGATTTTTCCTGGCCTCCAAAGGGCATGTCGATCTGGCCATCTTCCTGGCCGCCATGATCGGCACGTCCCTGGTGGTTGCCTCCGGTTGCGTGTTCAACAACTGCATCGACCGCGACATCGACCTGAAGATGGAACGCACCAAGAACCGGGTGCTGGTCCAGGGCTTGATCTCCCTGAAACTGGCCCTGATCTATGCGACCGTCCTGGGTGTCGCCGGCGTTGCCCTGTTGTACAAGGTGGCCAACCCGTTGGCCGCGTTGTTCGCGGTGATCGGCTTCGTGATCTACGTCGGCTTCTACAGCCTGTACCTCAAGCGCAAGTCGGTTCACGGCACGCTGGTGGGCAGTCTGTCGGGCGCCATGCCGCCGGTGATTGGCTACGTCGCAGTCAGCAACACCTTCGACATGGCCGCGCTGACCCTGCTGGTGATGTTCAGCCTGTGGCAGATGCCGCATTCCTACGCCATCGCGATCTTCCGCTTCAACGATTACCTGGCCGCATCGATTCCGGTGCTGCCAGTGAAGCGCGGCATCCAGGTGGCCAAGAAGCACATCCTGATCTACATCCTGGCCTTCCTCGTGGCGACCTTGATGCTGACCTTCAGCGGCTACGCCGGCATGAGCTACCTCGCCGTCGCCGCGGCCATGGGCATGTACTGGCTGTACATGGCCTGGACCGGCTACAAGGCAGTGGATGACACGGTCTGGGCACGCAAGCTGTTCGTGTTCTCGATCTTCACCATTACCGCGTTGAGCGTGATGATGTCCCTGGACTTCAAAGTGCCGAGCGAGTTGCTGCTGACGTACGCGCCTTAAGCGTCGGATGCTGAATCGAAAAGCCCCGCCTTCGAGAGAAGAGCGGGGCTTTTTGTTGGGGGGATTTTAGTCATTTCGGAAAACGGAGTATGGCATTTGGGAAATGTCCTAACGCCGGCACCTGCATTGCTCGGGTAGGGTCTCTATCCACCCATTAATAGATCAGTAGGGCAGACAACATCGGCGACGTATACGTCTTCGATGACATTAGAGGAGGGATGAATGAGAGAACGGAACCTGTTTGACGAGTTGATACAGGGCGTTGAAGAAATGAGAGTTCAACGCGAAGCCATGTTTATGAAGGGCCGCAATGCGGTGGAAGACTTGCAAATCGCTGATATGGGTACGCAAGAACTCCAGGCGCATGCGCTTCCAGGCGACAAGCATTTAAACTGCGACTTAAGAAAAAATTGAGATAATCTTGGAATATTAAGATTTTATTGGCCGACTAAAGAAAAAATGTCCGGCCTGATCAAAAGGAGGATCTGCGCGATGAGTTCAGCTGGGTACGCATGCCTGCAAGACACGCTGCAGCTTTCAGCCTTTCCTTTGCGCCAGCCCGCCAAGGTGCAGCCCGTTACACGTCTTGAGCGAATCGGTGACACATTGGCAGTTCCACCTGGGATTGCCCCTGCTTCAGACGATCTGTTGGGGCATGTGCTCTTCGCCTTGAAGCATGAAGGCATCAACCTCACCATTCTAGCCCAAGCGTTGCCTCAGATTCCGGCACAAGCACTTGAGGCCGAATTGCAAAAAGCTCCGAACGGGATCTACATCCGCAAGGCTTGTTTCCTTTACGAAGCGTTCACTGGCGAAGGCTTGACTCAGCACTCTCCAGTAAAGGGTAGCTTCATCCCTTTATTCGACCCGAAACAGTATTTGACGATGCCAGGGGAGCGCAACTCTCGCTGGCGTGTGGAGTTCAACGGTATTGGCACTTTGGCTTACTGCGCGACAGTTGAACGGACACCTCAAATCACTGCTCTGCTAGAGCACGATATTCTTGCGCGCGCCCAGCAATTCATTCAGAACCTGCCATCAGGAATGATGGATCGAGCGATCAACTGGGCCTACCTGAATGAAACCCGGGACTCGTTTGCCATCGAGAAGGATTCGCCGAGCGAGGAAAAATCCAGACGTTTTATTCAATTGCTCAGACAGGCGCATGAACGCATTCCATTGAGCGAGGATTACTTGGTGACCCTCCAGAATGCGACGATTTCCAATCCCTATGATATGGCTGCTGCGTTCCGCCATGAGCAGAACCACTTGGCAAATGGTCTGCAAGGTGCTGCGGGTGTAACGTTTGTTCCGCCTGCACCTGATCTGTGTCGGGAGCTGATGGATCAGCTTATGGCTTTGGGAAATGAAGCGACAAAGCACATTGACCCACTAGTTGCCGCCGGAGTCATTTCATTCGGTTTCGTCTTCCTACACCCTTTCATGGATGGAAATGGTCGACTTTCTCGCTTTCTCATCCATCAGACACTGTGCCGTGCAGGTGCTTTGGAAAACGGCTTTCTGCTCCCCGTATCGGTTGCAATGAAGCGAGAAGAGCGTCTGTATCTGGAAACCTTGCAGGAGTTCTCTCGTCCTGCGCGTGAGTTCTGGGACGTCCGATGGATTGATCAAGGAAACTTGTCGTTCAACTTCACGGGGCATCCGGCAATCTATCGTTTCTGGGATGCTACGCCAGGTGTGCGGTTCACTCTGGAAATGGCCAAGCGAGCGCTTGAAGTTGAGTTGCGTGAGGAGACTGTTTTTCTCGAAAACTACGACAAGATCGTCAAGGCAGTCGATGAGCGCTACGACGTCAGGGGCAGTGACTTGTCCAACCTGGCGATGATGTGCCTAGCGCAAAATGGCATGGTGTCGAAGCACCGCCGTAAGCAATTCAAGTACTCGGTTCAGGAAGAAGTATTTGACTACATCGAGCAGGTTACGCAAGCCTTGCTTAGGGCGCAGGAAGAGGAAAAACAACAAACTGAAATTGCTGTCGAGTAGCGACTAGAGTGCTGCACTAGTAAGTATGATTCAGGGCACGACACGAACATTCAAAGCCCCACGTTTCTCTAGAAACGCGGGGCTTTTTCATTTAGGCGCGGTTGTTACACGGTGCGTCGAGCACTTTCACCACGTCATCGATGATTGCCTTGCTCATGTCCTGCAAAAAATGCGAGGCCCAGGCATGTCGGTCGGAATCGCGAACCATGGCGGCGTCTGAGGCGAGCAGTTTTGCGAGGTGGAGCAGGTCGGAGGCGTGGTAGAGGGCTTCGATCACCGGGACACCGGCATTGATGCGGAACAGTGGTTCGTTGGCGTGGTAGGAGAACGGGGTGAGGCCGATGGTTTTGAGGTCTTGGGGATTGGTCATTGGGCTTCACCTCTTACTGGGCTGGAGGTGGAGGGGTATGACTGGTGTAGCAGACGGATCAATAGCGTTCATGAGTAAAACTCCCATATCAAGTTGAGAGCTACCACGTTCGTTATCAGGCGAAGGGTGGCAGCTATGCGTGGGCTGATAAACCGGAGATACAGGAAACCGGCAGACCCGAAGGTCTCCCACGCACAGCCGCCATTGCACGAGTGTGTAGACACAAAAAAGCGCCGGCAATCGTGATTGATGGCGCTTGTGCGCCCGTATCTTACCCGGGTTATCAGGCCCGGTCGCTGAATTGGCAGCGACCGGGCGAAGTTAGCCGGCAAGGATGAGGTCGGCAATCGTAGCGATCTGGTGGCCGGGGATGGCCGGGACACCGCAGACCCTGTGGGAGCGGGCTTGCCCGCGATGGCAGTGTGTTAGGCGACATTGATGCTGGATGTGACGGCCCCATCTCGGGCAAGCCCGCTCCCACAGGATTTGAGGCGTGTCGGTTATTTTTGGGCAGTGTCGAGCAACCGGAAAAACCGCTCCCGCACCTGCAAGCTGTCGCTGTGAGCCACGTTGAATCGCAGGAACTGACTGGCATCCGGCCCTTTGCTCAGCAACGTGCCCGGCGCCAATACCATATTGTTCTCCAGCCCTTGGCGAGCCAGATTCTCGGCGTGCAAGCCCTCCGGCAACCGTGCCCAGATAAACACACCTTCGCCGGGCAACGAGGAAAGCGAGCACCCAGCCTCCGCCAACCAACTCGCCACACGGCTATTGGATTCATACAACCGATCCACCGTACGCCGCGCATGTTTGGCATAGCTGCCGTCGCTGAGCATGGTGCAGGTGATCTGCTCCGCCAGCTCCGACGTCACCCCGCCGCAGGCCATTTTCAGGGCGACCATGCGTGCCGCCAATTGTGGCGAGAGCACGGTGTAGCTGACGCGGCTGTTGGCGGTCAGGGTCTTGGAGAAGCCCGACACATAGCTCACGTTGTCCAGCCCGCTGGCCGCCAGGCGTGGGGTGCGGCGTTGCTGGATGTCGCAGTACAGATCGTCTTCGACGATGTGCAAGCCATGGCGGTGGCTCAGTTCCAGCAAGCGGTAGACCTGAGCCGGGGTGAACGAGTGGCCGGTGGGGTTATGCAGCGTGCTGTTGGTCATGTACAGCACGGGTTTGTGGGCTATCAGCAGTTGCTCGAAGGCGTCGAGGTCCATGCCGTCGCAATCCCGGGCGATGGTGATGACTTTGGCCCCGTGCAATGCCAGGTTGGCGTGCATGTTGAAGTAGCAGGGGTCGTCGAGCAGCACGGTGTCGCCGGGTTTGACCAGCAGGCGCATCAGCAGGTCGATGGCCTGCATGGTGTTGGCGGTGGTGATGATCTGGTCCACCGGCGCTTCGATGCCGAAGGTCGCCAGTTTGACCCGCAGGGCCTGGCGCAACGGCACGTAACCGCCGGCCACGCCGTACTCGCCCATGCGCAACGACGTTGCTCGCAGGGTACTGCGCACGGCTTTCTGCAATTCTTCGGCGGGTAGCCACGAGGTCGGCAGAAAGCCGCAGCCGGGGCGCAGCGTGCCGTTGTCCAGCAGCAAGGCGCGACGAATCACGCTGAGGGTGTCCTGGGGTTGCAGGTCTGGGCCGGTGCCACTTTTCAGCGCCGCTTCGGAGCGATGCACGTAATGCCCGGAGCCCTGGCGCGACACCACCAGCCCCTTGGCCCGCATGCGGTCCAGGGCATCGACCACCGTGGATTTACCCACGTTCATCAAGTCGGAGAGTTCGCGAATCGGCGGCAGCTTGGCGCCGTGGGGTAGGCCACCCGTGCTGATGGCCTGGGTCAGTTGATCGACGATCTGCTGCACCAGCGGCACGCCGGGCTGGAATTCAATGGCGGCAATGACTGCACGTTGAACCTGCATTTTACTGGTCTCTCCGGCAGTAAAGTTCGTTGGATTCTATACGAACTTGCTCTGATCAGGACAAGCCTCTCTCTCTACCATGCCCTTACAGACTTTTCTGAATGTCGGCCTTTGTCGGCGGGCATTCACCTGGTTCCTGAGGTGTTGCATGGGTGTCGAAACAACGGTCGCGGTAGCCAAACCGGTCATTAACCTGCGGTTATTCACGATCCGGATCATCACCGCTGTCTCGCTGTTTGCGGTGCTGGGCAAGGCCAACGTCTGGCTCGACACGGCCACCAACAGCATCCTGGCCCTTGGATATCGCGCCTTGTTGCTGCTGTTGCCCCTGACTTTACTGGTGCTTGGCCGCCGTTCCCTGAGCGTCACCCTGCTGTGTGCCGGGCTCGGCCTGGTGCTGCTCGCGCTGACCAGCCATCAAGGCATGGTGATGTTTGCTGCCGCGTTGTTTGCCTACGGCATTGCCATCGCCGGTTACCTGATCAAGAGCGAAGCGGCCCAGACCAAGGAAGGCGCGGCTTACAACCGCGTGGCCATGAACATGGGCAGCCTGGTGGCCGGTTTGATCCTGTTGTCGCCGCTTCTCACGCCTACGATGTTTTTCCTCGGTGCGGCGGCGTTCGTGTTGCTGTGCCTGCCGATCGCCCTCGGCGCAACCTTCACCACCGAACCGGTGCTGGCCCGCCCGGCCAGTCAGGCCGGCAGCAACTGGGGCAACAAACTGCCCTGGGTGATCGCCGGCATCATCATGGGCATCAAGCTGTTCGGGGTGTTCTCGATCCTGCCACAGGCGATTCTGCTCAAGACCGGCGAGCTGCCGGCTTGGTACGGCTTGATGCTGATCCTCAACAGCGCCGTGGTGGTGTTCGCCCAGGTGCCGGTGATGAAGCTGATCGAGCGCACCGGGCGCTTCAAGGTCGTGGCGGTGATCGGGATCATCGTCGGCGGCTTTGCCGTTCTGTCTTCGCCCGCCGCGTTCCACGTCGAAACCCTCGCCGGGGCGCTGGTCTGGGTGGCGCTGCTGTCCATTGCCGAGTGCGCCTTCAGCTACCTCGACTACTTCTCGGTCAAGCAAAACAACATGTTCGTCAAGGAAGTGTCCCTGGGGGTGGGGGCCGGGCTGACCGTGTTGATCATGCGGGTGGTGCCGGCGCCGTACAACGCGCTGGTGCTGGCCGCCATCGGTGCCGCAGGGATCCTGGCCTGGTATTGGCTCAACCGTAAATCCAATGCGTCGTTGCATGACTGAGTCATCGCCGTTGCGGTTTTCACTTTGCAGGTCGGGGGCATTATGAATACGACTTCATGCGTAGTAGTGGTCGGTTACAACGGCAATCGGGTTCACGACATCCAGAAACTGCGCGAGCTGTGCAAGTCGCTCTACAACGCCAGGCTCATCCTGCTGGTCGAGAAAATTCAGCCCCATGACGACCAAGTGGCCGATCACGTCTGCAGCACTTCGCTGGCCGAGAAAGACGTGGCGGCGTCCCTTGAACTGGTGGTGGGGTGCCTGAATGCCGATAGCTGGAAGCTGATCGGCGTACTGCCGTTCTCCGATCGCGGCGTGCTGCTCGGTGCAGCGCTGGCCACTCACTTCGACCTGCCGGGCATTACCCCAGGCGAAGCGCGGGCGGGTCTGGACAAGCAGATCTTCCGTCGGCTCGAAGCGGCGGCCAGCACCTCCCCCGGAGAATACCGACCGGTGTTTTCCGCGCGGGTCGAAAGCCTGTCGGAACTGCGCCAGCGTGTCGTCGAACTGGGCGGAAAAGCCTTCATCAAGCCGGCCTGCGAAGGCGCGAGCCGGGGCTGTCGCGTCATCCATCACCCTTCGGAATGCGATGACGCCTGGCTCGCCCTGAAGCCTTACCGCGAAGGCGGCATCGTCCTTGAAGCGCTGGTGCAGAACGCCCGCGAATACAGCTGGGACTGCGTGGCCGGCAGCACCTGGGTGACTGAAAAAACCACCACCGAAGGCGCCTACCGCGCAGAGATCCAGCAAGTTGTGCCCGCACCGCTTGCGGCTGAGGTTCAGGCACGTTTGATGGCTGCCGGTCGGCATATGTCGGGTTTGGTATCCCAGGCCAATGGTGCCTGGCACAACGAAGTGTTCCTGCGCAGCGACAACCTGACCTCCGCCGTGGAAACCAACATGCGCCCCGGCGGCATGCACATCTGGGACCTGGCCAAACGCGCCTTCGTCAATTTCGACCCATGGGAACGTTGGGTGCGCTGGGCGGTGGAAGGGCAGACCGAACAGCATGAGCCCGTGGCCCGCGGCTATTGCGGCATTCGACTGCTCAGGGCGCCGGCCGGCGGAATCCTGCGCGCGACGCCCGACATCAAGGCCTTGGCCCGCGCCCTGCGTATCGAGCTGGTGGAGGGCCAGTACGCCAAGCGTATCGGCGACTCCGTCAGCGCGTTAGTGAAAGACAACTTCTCATTCATCGGCCACATCGTGTTGTTCAACGAACACTACGGGCAACTGAGCAACGACCTGTTGCGTCTGGCCGAGGCGATTGAGTCACGCATTGAGGTGACTTGCCTGGCACCGGCGACCCGCGCCGTGTGTTGAGCCTGCAAGCACCCGTTTTTTGCATTACTGATTAAGAGGGTTCGATCAATGATCCAGCACATGACCTGCGATGAACGCTTCATCGCCCTGGCCAAAGAGTTTGGTTATGACATCTACGGCGAAAACACCGCAGGCGGGCATTACGCACCGCTGATCCGTCATCACGATGAGCTGTACATCAGCGGCCTGGTGCCGCGCATGAACGGCAAGATCCATTACCCTGGCCGCGTCGGCCTGGACCTCAGCTTGGCCGATGCGCAAGCGGCCGCCAGCATCAGCGCGATGCGTGGGCTGGCGTTGATCGTCGATGCCATTGGTTCGCTGGACAAGATCAAGTCATTGATCCGGGTAACGGTCTATGTGAAGTCCACGGCGGACTTTGTCGATTTGAGTGAAGTGGCCAACGGCGCCTCGGATGTGTTCAGCCATGTGCTGGGTGATGCCGGTAAACATACCCGCACCACGGTGGGTGTTTATCAGTTACCCAAGAATGCCGCGATAGAAGTGGACATGATCGCCGCCTTGCGCCCATCGGTTTTGTAAGTTGTTTCCCGACTTTACAGCGCTGAACCGTTAACTTAAGGTTTAGCGCTAAAGTATGGGTAATAAAAAGAAAGGACGTGCGAATGGATAACTTTCAAGGTGCGTTTTTTTCATATAAGGACTTTCGTCAGAGCCTGCACCATCGACCGCCAAGTCCCAAGGTATGGAAAGGCACTGAACTGGCGGGTATGCGTCAGACCCTTGAAGCCGGCGACGTTGATATTGTCGCGTTGGCTCACGACAAAAGCATTGAGGGCTGTGAGGTGACGCCTGGCATGGCGATCGCCATGCAATGGCTGAACCCCGGTGTGACGCTCAACGGCCATGCCCATTCCTGGTGGCATCTGTTTGTCATCCAGTGCGGCAGGGGCGTGTTGACCCTCGGCGATGCCGATGGGGTCAACGTCAGCAGCGGCGATGTACTGCTGGTGCCGGCATGGACCAGGCACGGCTTCGTCAACACCAGTAATCACGAGCCTTTGGCGATGCTGAACATGAGCAATATGCCGCAAATGGCACTGCTTTCGAACTTCGCCGACAGCCATGGCCTGATCACCACCCAACCGTAATTTCCCACCGCATCAGCCCAGGGAGCCCACTTTCGTGGGCTCCCTTTTTTTTGTTTTTCAGACCTGCTCCGTATCGCCTTTTGCAGCGTTATTGCCGGGGTTTTGGCTGCGTATCTGTCGGTGTAAATCAACTTTCTGTATCGATTGAAACGGACAAATTCTGTATCTATTCAGCCTTCATTCAACTAACTACGATCACTTCCAATGCACGTCAATTCCTGCAGTTGGTCAATGGAGTGTTCTATGGAAAACAGGAAGCTAAAATTGTATGTCGGTGCCGATCATGTCAGCGCTTTTGCGATGTCGGCTTTTGTGGCACTCAAGGAAAAGCAACTTTCATTTGAACTTGTTACGGTTGATCTAAAAGCACGCGAAAACTATCTGGCGAGTTATCGCGATCTTTCGCTGACCTGCAAGATTCCAACGTTAGTTCACGACGATTTTGCCTTGTCGGAATCATCGGCGATTGCCGAATACCTCGATGAGCTCTCTCCCGGGCATAAAAAACTATATCCGCAGGACATCCAGCTGCGCGCCCGTGCTCGCCAATTGCAGGCCTGGTTGCGCAGTGACTTGCTGGTGGTACGCAAGGAGCGCCCGTTTGACCTGGTGTATTTCGGCAAGAAAAACACTGCGCTGTCCGACGAGGCCCAAGCTGCCGTCGAACGCTTGTTCTTCGTCGCCGACCATTTGCTGGAAGAGGGCGCCGAGCATCTGTTCGGTGACTGGAGCATTGCCGACACCGACCTTGCAATCATGCTCAACCGACTGGTTGCCAACGGCGATCCGGTACCGGCGCGGCTCGCGGCGTATGTGCGTCGCCAGTGGGATCGCGACAGCGTCCGGGCGTGGATGGACATAGAGCGCAAAGCGCCGGCCATCGCGTAACAACACTCAGGGCAATCACCAGGAGCGCGGCCATGCAAGGACTGTCGGAGCACGAACGCTACAAACCCTATAACTCACGCACCATCCGCGACACACCTTACTGGCACAAGCTGACGCCGGCGTTGCAGGAGGCCATGACCGTGGTGGCGCGGGTCATGCCGTTTCGCACCAACGAATACGTGCTGGGCACGCTGATCGACTGGAACAACATTCCGGACGATCCTGTTTTCCGTATGACCTTTCCCCACAAGGACATGTTGCTGGCGGAGGAATATGCCTCGCTCAAGCAATTGATCGAGCTGGATGACAGCGCAGCGATCAAGCGTCGGATCGAGGCGATCTGGCGGCGCATGAACCCGCATCCGGCCGGGCAGTTGACCCACAACGGTGTCACCCTCAACGGCAAAATCCTGCCGGGCATCCAGCACAAGTACCGCGAGACCGTGCTGTTTTTCCCCGGTGCCGGTCAGACCTGTCACGCGTACTGCACCTTCTGTTTCCGCTGGGCGCAGTTCATCGGCGAGGAAGAACTCAAGTTCAACGCCCGCGAGTCCCAGGAACTGGTCAGTTACCTGAGGGTGCACAGCGAAGTCACCGACGTGCTGATTACCGGCGGCGACCCGATGATCATGAACACCCGCTCCCTGGCCGGTTACATCGAGCCGCTGCTGGCGTTGCCACACCTGAAGAACATCCGTATCGGCACCAAGTCCGTGGCGTACTGGCCGCAGCGTTTTGTCAGCGACAAGGATGCGCCCGAGTTGCTGGAGCTGTTCCAGCGCATCGTTGCGGCGGGGAAAAACCTGTCGATCATGGGCCACTACAACCACCCGGTGGAGATCCGTCAGGCCATAGCCCGCCGGGCCGTCGAGCGCATTCGCTCGACGGGCGCGACGGTGCGCATGCAGGCGCCGCTGATCCGCCATATCAACGAAAACCCCGCCGATTGGGCCGCGCTGTGGACCGAAGGGGTACGGCTCGGGGCCGTGCCTTATTACATGTTCGTCGAGCGCGATACCGGCCCCAGCCATTACTTCGCGATGCCGCTGGCCCGGGCCTTCGAGATCTTCCAGGCGGCGTACCGCACGGTGTCGGGGCTTGCGCGCACGGTGCGCGGGCCGTCCATGAGCACCTTCTACGGCAAGGTGTTGATCAACGGCATCGAGACTGTCGCCGGGGAAAAAGTCTTCGTCTTGCAGTTCCTTCAGGCACGCAATCCGCAATGGGTGTTGCGCACGTTCTACGCGCGCTTCGATCCGCAAGTGACCTGGTTCGATGACCTGCAACCGGCCTTCGGCGAGCGGGCGTTCTTCTTTCAGACCGAGCTCACCGCCGTGCCGGAATTGATACCCGTGTTGCTGGAAACGGCGTAGGAAAAATCATGAACAATGGGGAGATATGGATATGAGCAGTATCCCGTTTGATCAGCGCGAGGGCGTTATCTGGCTCGACGGCGAGTTCGTCGAGTGGTCCCGGGCACAGTTGCATGTGCTGACCCATGGCCTGCATTACGCGAGCACCGTGTATGAAGGCGAGCGGGTTTACAACGGCAGAATCTTCAAGCTGCGCGAACACAGCGAGCGCTTGTATCGCTCGGCGCAACTGATGGACTTTGCCATCCCCTATGCGCTGGCTGAACTGGAGGCGGCCAGCCACGAACTGCTGCAACGCAACAAGGTCGTCGATGGCTACCTGCGCCCGGTGGCCTGGCGCGGCAGCGAGATGATTTCCACCTCGGCGCGTTTCAATCGTGTGCATGTGGCCATCGCGTGCTGGCAGTGGCCGAGCTATTTCGACCCGGCGGCGCGCATGGCCGGCATCCGCTTGAAAACCGCGAGCTGGCGCCGCCCGCCACCGAGCAGCAGCCCGTTCGAAGCCAAGGCCTCCGGGCATTACCAGATCGCCACACTGAGCAAGCACGACGCCGAGAACACGGGTTACCACGATGCGCTGATGCTCGACTGGCGCGGCCACGTCGCCGAAGCCACCAGTGCCAATGTGTTCTTCGTCAAAGGCCGGACGCTGCACACCCCGGCAGCGGATTGCTTCCTCAACGGCATCACCCGCCAGACGGTGATCGAACTGGCCAAGGCGCTGGACTACCAGGTGGTCGAACGCACGATTTTGCCTACGGAGCTTGGCGACTTCGACGAGTGTTTTCTCACCGGCACCGCCGCCGAAATCACCCCGGTGCAGAGCATCGATGAACAGCACTACCGACCGGGCGACGCCTGCCACGACTTCATCGCCGCTTACACCTCAACCGTAAACGCCTGATCACCCGCCAGGAATCTCACCATGTCAGACCAAGGGATTGTTGCGTCTCAACCTTGCATTTCACTCGGCCATCGTCACGAAGAACTGTCGACGTTGGGCTGGACGGTGCTGACCCCAGACGAATTTGCCGATGATGTCGTAGGCACCTTGCGCGAATTCGGCCCGATCATTCCGCAGTTCAACGGCCAGATGGCCTTTCCCATTACCCGCAAGCCGGGTTACGAAGACTTGCCGTATTCCCAGAGCATGAACGGCATCGGCCCGCACACTGAAGCGCCGGTCTATGGGCCGCCGCCACGTTATCTGGCGTTGCATTGCCATAAACAGGCCACGTGCGGTGGCGGGCACACCGGGTTGGTGGACGGCTACGAGTTTCTCAAGTCCCTGGAACACAGCGAGCCGCAACTGCGTGAGTGGCTGGATGACACGCCGGTAGAATTTATCGCCACCGCCAAACCGGGCGAACCGGGACAGCGGCGGGTCAAGGAGTACATCCTCACGCCTACGGAAGACGGGGATATTTTCCGCTTCAGCTACAACCAGTTTCACTACGGCGACGTGAATCCGTCCAAGGAAGCGTTGCAGCAATCGCTGGTTGCCAACAGCACCTCGCCACTGGCCAGGTTTGCCGTGCTCGGCGAAGCGTACTTCGTCGAGCACAACGTTCCGGTGCTGATTCCCGACGGATGCCTGCTGATTTGGGACAACTGGCGAATGATCCACGCCCGCAGTCGTTACACTGACCCGGCGCGCAACCTGACCCGCTATTGGCTGGCCTGATTTTTCCGGCGCCCTTCATTCTTTTGGCGTACCCCTTGGCGGGTACGCGCCTTACAGGTATCGCGTCATGCAAACAGCAATCGAGATCGCCCAGGTCGATCATCAACTGATCGTGCGGCTCAACCAGGCCTGGACCAAGCGCGCCACGGTGTGTTCGCCGGACAGGGCCCAGGTCAACGAAGCATTCGACCCGGCGCGCCCGGATTACCCGGAGTGCATGGTGCCGTTCTTTCACCATCCGAAATTCCAGGCCTTGAGCGACGAGCTCAAGAGCAGCGTGGTGACCTGGGGGTGGATCGGCTACAACCTGCGCACCGTCACTGCCGAGGAACATGTGGTCAATCCGGCGCTGAGCGTCATCGCCAATCAGTACCTGGGCAAGGATGACTGGCATTTTCGCGAGGCCATGCAACAGACCCTGATCGACGAGCACTACCACACGCTGATGCACCTGCGCGCCATCGAGCGGACCAAACTCGACCGGGCGCTGGATCAGGATCTGGACTTGCCGCCGTCCGTCACTTACCTGCGCCTCAAAGCCCAGCGTGAAGCACTGCCCGAGCAATGGCAGCGGGATCTGGCGGCGATCACCTTTGCGGTGGTGGCCGAAATCAGCGTCAACGCCTATCTGGACCTGCTGGCGGACGACCAGACCATCCAGCCGCAGAACTGCCGGGTGGCCGAGCTGCACAACCGCGACGAATACGCCCACAGCAAGGTGCTGGCCGAAGTGGCCAAGGTCATGTACGCGAACATGCAGCCCATCCAGCGGGAATTTTTCGCACGCAACCTGTCGGTGGCGCTGAGTGCTTTTATCGCCCAGGACTACTCGATGTGGGAGGCGATTCTGACGCAGCTCGGGGTCGAGGATGCGGCGCTGATCATTGCCGATACCCGCGAGAGCAACAAGAACGCGACCATCATGCGCGACTACAGCGGCCTGCATAAGCTGGCTCAGGACCTGGGCATCAGCGACCAGATCGATTTCGATTTCCGCCCGACCCTCAAAACCACGGCGGTCGCCTGAACCCGGAGGTGTCCATGTCTGCTCCTGTGTACGAAGTCTTCGCTATTCGTGTCGGCGCAAACGCCCAGCGAACCGCCAGGGAGAACTTTCTCTACGACGCCTGCTGCGGTGATCCGAATGCGCCGATGCCGCTGGACTACTACTTCTGGGTCATCCGCAACGAGCAGCAGGTGGTCGTGGTCGACACCTGTTTCCAGCCGTCCACGGCGGACCGGCGCAATCGCCAGATGTATCGCCTGCCGGAAGAATCCCTGCGGCAACTGGACATCAATCCGGCCCGGGTCGAGCACCTGGTCCTAACCCATTTGCACTGGGATCATGCCGGCAACCTCGGGCTGTTCCCGAAGGCGACGGTGCATTTGCAGGAAGCGGAACTGCGTTTCTGCACCGGGCCGAAAATGGCCCATCGCACGGTGAACAAAACCTACGAGGTCGAGGACGTGATGTCGGCGCTGCCGCCGCTGTTCGAAGGGCGGATGCGTTTGCACAACGGTGTTGTCGAGGTAGTTCCCGGCGTGACCCTGCACCCGGTGGGCGGGCATACGCCGGGCAGCCAGGTGGTGCGGGTCAATACCGAGCGCGGCTGGATTGTGCTGGCCTCGGACGCCGCGCATTTGTGGGTCAACATTCGTCAGCGCAGTCCGTTTCCGATTCTCGATGACCTGGCGCAAACTCTCGAAGCCTTCACCGAGATCGACCGCCTGGCCGATGGCGAAGACCACGTCATCCCCGGCCACGACCCGCTGATCGCCGAGCGTTTCCCGCACTGGAATGACGACCCGCATATCATTTGCCTGCACCAGAATCCGCTCTGAAAATCACCCCCACAGGGGGTAGTGTTAGCCCTGATTTTTCAGGATGCGCCCCAACGTCTGCAGTGCTTCATCAATCCGCGGCGAATACGGCGCGCCACAGCCAATGCGCACAAAGTGATCGAAGCGATTGGCATTGGAAAAGATATCCCCAGGCGAAATCTGGATACCGACGTTCAACGCATCATGAAAAAACGCGATGGACGAATGCCGGCGAGGCAGTTCAACCCATAACAACGTGCCGCCCTGGGGGTTGGTCACGCGGGTGCCGAGGGGGAAGTAGCGAATAATCGCCTCGCTCATCTGTTGACGTTGTTGGGTCAGGGTTTTCCTCAACCGCCGTAGGTAGCGCTCGTAGGAGGGTGTACGCATGAATTCGCTGGCCGCCATTTGCGATAACGCCTCGCACCCGCGCGACTGCGCATGTTTGAGCATCTCCACGCGGTCGTGCCATTTGCCGGCGCTGATCCAGCCCAGGCGCATTCCCGGTGCCAGGGTTTTGTTCAACGAAGCGCAATAGATCACGTTGTCGGTGCTATCCCAATGTTTGAGCGTGGACAGCGGCTGCTCGGTGTCCACCAGGTCGCCGTAGGTGTCGTCCTCGATCAGCACGGTGTTGTGCTCGGCGCACAGTTTCACCAGCCGGGCCTTGTTGGCGTCGGGCATGATGCTGCCCAGCGGGTTTTGCAGGTTGGGAATGACGATCAATGCCTTGACCCGTTCGGGGCCTTGCAGCAGCCGTTGCAGGGCCTGCAGATTGAGCCCGGTGTGGGCCGAGGCCGGGACTTCCAGCGCGCGCAGGTTCAGGCTTTCGAGAGTTTGCAGCAGACCGTAGAAGGTCGGCGACTCCACGGCCACGGTGTCGCCGGGGCGGGTGACCGCACGCAAGGCCAGGTTGATCGCTTCGGTGGCGCCGTTGGTGATCACGATCCGCTCGGGGGCCAGGTGGGTCTTGCTGGCCAGTGCCCGCCGGGCCAGGATGTTGCGCAATGCGCTGTTGCCGCAGGCGCCGCCCGCGGTGCCGAACAGGCGGGCGTCGTAACGCAGGGCCTTGATCATGTTGTCTTGCAAGGTCTTGAGCGGATAAAGCTCAGGCGCGCAGTAGGCGCTGGCAAAATTGACCTTGATCGTCGCGCGCTGACTGGCCTTGAGCACCGCGCAGACCTGTTCATGAATGCCGACATACGCGCGGGTGTCCGGCGCTGGTGCCAGGGCAATCGGGGCGGGCCTGGGCAGGGTGTCGGGCTGGCGAATGTAGTTGCCGGAACGCGGCCGGGCTTCCAGCACACCGTAGTCTTCCAGTTCCCGGCACACCTGCACGGCGGTCGACAGGCTGACGGCGTGTTTTTCCATCATCAACCGGATCGAGGGCAGGCGTTCACCGGTTTTCAGGGTGCCGCTGCGGATAGCGTCCAGGTAGTGGTTGGCCAACTGGCGATACAAGGGGGTCGTGTTCATGATGACCTCGGCAGTTGCACCACTGAGGTCTGGGCTGGAAAGTGAGTTGACGCTCCCCGCAGGCGGACCCGTGGTGCTCATGGGTGAAGGGAAGTGGTGTTCTGCGTCGATACTGGAAGAGTAATCGCGGTTTTGCCCGAATCACGGGCAATAAAAAGCCCCGCTCAGATGGCGGGGCTTTGGGTGTTACATTCTTAAAGGTATTACGTGACGGATCTGTGGCGAGCGAGCTTGCTCGCGCTGGGCTGCGTAGCGGCCCTAAAAACCTGACAGCAATTGCCGATTTTTTTTGAGTGCTGCGCACTCAAGCGCGAGCAAGCTCGCTCGCCACAGGCAGTCTTCTCACCACAGATCAGGGTGGGGCGCCTTACTGCGCTGCGATGCTGTACCCATCGAACGCGGTCTGCTGCTGCAGGGCGGTGATGATGTTCTTGCGGTTGACCGCTTGCTCGGCGCCGCTGTTGTCCAGGAACGTCTCGCTTTCCAGTTCTGCCTCTTCGCCTTCACCAACGAAGGTGAAACCGAGGAATTCCAGGGCTTCACGGTCGACGTTCAGGCGCGAGCGCGGGGTGCGCAACGGCAAGGTGACGCTCATGCCGTCCTTGCTGATGGTGAACACTTCGACTTCTTTCTTGGCCTTGGCGGCTTTGCTCTTGCCGCTGCCCGGGTTGCTGATGGCCTGGTGGGTCTGGTTCAGCACTTTCAGGGCCAGGCCGTAGACGATTTCCTGGAACGCCGGGTCGTCCTTGAAGCTGGACAGGATGCGGCTGATCGGGAATTTGCTGCTCAGGTCTTCGAGGGCGGCGATGTCGGCGGCCTCGACGTCCTTGAGCTGCTTGAGCTGGCCCATCAGTTCGTAGGCTTTGTCATCGTCGAAGCTGTCGTGGGCCTGACGGATGGCGGCACGCAGTTCGCGGATCTGGTCGCTTTCGCGGGTGGACTGGAAAGCGTCCAGCACCATCTCGCTGATGGTCTTGGCCTGGGGCACGTGTTGTGAAAGATTGATGGAGTTTTCGTATTCCGCTTTGGACGACAAGGTGACTACGGTTTCAGCGGTATTGGAATCGGACATTGAAATTTCACTACTTCTATAACTTGAATTGGGGCGAGAAAGCCCGGGGGCTTTTTCAGGTCGCCTAATCTATTGGACCGGGGCGGCGTTGTCACGGATCAACGGGCGGCTGGTCATTTTTTTGCTCCCCTGTAGGAGCAGCCGGTCGACGCTCGAATGCTCGCGATGCAGGCGCCTCGGACTGTTAGGCCTGTCTGGGTGTATTGAGGTTCATCGACCGCACCGCCAACGCAGTCGCCGTTTCCTCATCGATCGGCAAAGAAAACCGAAACGTCGCCCCCCGCCCCGGCACATCGATCAACTGTATCTCGCGCCCATGCAATTGCAGGATGCGATGCACAATCCGCAGCCCCAACCCGCCATCACGCCGTGCGCCGCCGATATTGAACGGACGCAGGAACAACCCTTCGCGCAGTTCCGGGGCGATGCCGGGGCCGGTATCGCTGACGGTGACTTCGATAAACGATCCTTGCGGGCGCAGGCCCAGTTCGACCTCGCCACCGGCCGGGGTATGGCGCAGGGCGTTGTCGAACAGGTTGGTCAGCACCCGTTCAATCAATCCGAGGTCCGCACAGGCCGCCGAGGCATTAGGCGCGAAGGTGGCCTTGAGTTTGACTTTGCGCGCCTCGGCGGTGAGCTCGAATTTCTGGAAGATGTCCTGAGCCAGGTCGGTCAGGGAAAAGCGTTCCAGCACCGGCTGCACGAAGCCGTGCTCCAGCCGCACCAGTTCCAGCAGCGACTGCGCTAGACCACCGACCTTGCGGCTCTGGTCCAGCGCGATGCCCAGATAGCGACGGCGGTCGGCAGGGGACAGCGTAGCGTCCTTGAGCGACAGGGTTTCCAGATAACCGTGCAACGAGGCCAGCGGCGTGCGCAAGTCGTGGGAGATGTTCGCCACCAGTTCGCGGCGCTCCTGGTCCTGGCGGGTCAAAGAGCGCCATTGCTCGCCCAGGCGGGTCTGCATCTGCCGGAACGCGGCATCGAGCACGGCGATTTCATCGTGACTGGCGGCTTTTTCCACCGCGACGGGCAGGGCCGGGGTGACTGGAGCGCCATCGATGTCGAACTGGCTGACGGTTTCAGTCAGGCGGCGCAACGGCCGGGTAATCAGGGCAAACGCCGTGAGACCGGCGATCAGGCACAGCAGCGCCACCAGGCCGATGGACAGCAGCGCTGTGTTGAGTGCCGCGCTGGTCGCACCGCGCTCGGCCAGGCGGTCGTGATCCTCACCGAGCAGCACCACGTAGAGATAACCGGCCGGCTTGCCGTCGACCTTCAGCGGCGCAGCGCTGAACACCTTGCGTGCATCGACGCTGCGCGGGTCGTCGCCGAGAATCGGCAGGGCATCGCCCCGCAACAGGCGCTGGATTGGCGCCAAGTCGATCCGCTCACGACGGATCCGGCCCTCGGGCGCGGCGCTGCCGACAATCTTGCCCTCGGTGTCGAGCAGGTACACCTCGACGCTCGGGTTGACCTGCATCAGTTTGCTGAACAGGTCACGCACGGCATTGGGCATCAGGCCTTGGGTGTCCATCAGCACCGTGTCACTGGCGATGTGCTGCGCCAGGTCCCGGGACAAGCCTTGCACCACTTCCTGCTCATGCATCTGGTTGGAGCGCACCTGCAACCACGCCGACGTGCCGCAGCACACCAGCAGCAGCACGGCGAACACCAGGGACAGGCGTTGCGTCAGGGTCAGCCTCATGGCTGCGGCTCCTCGCCTGTGGCGAACTTGTAGCCGCGGCCCCAGACCGTGAGGATGCGCACCGGTTGCGCCGGGTCCGCCTCGATCTTGGCGCGCAGGCGGTTGATGTGGGTGTTGACCGTGTGCTCGTAGCCTTCATGGCTGTAGCCCCACACGGCATTGAGCAGGTCCATGCGCGAAAACACCTTGCCGGGCTGGCGGGCGAAGAAGTACAGCAAGTCGAATTCCCGGGGCGTGAGGTCCAGGCGCCGTCCGTCGAGGGACACTTCGCGGGTGATCGGGTCGATGGCCAAGCCATCGGTGAGCAGGCTGCCGGCGTCCATCTTCAGGTTGCGCGCCATGGCATCGACCCGGCGCAGCAGCGCCTTGACCCGGGCCACCAGTTCAAGCATGGAAAAGGGCTTGGCCAGATAGTCGTCGGCACCCAGCTCCAGGCCGAGAATCCGGTGCACTTCGCTGGAGCGCGCGCTGGTGATGATGATCGGCGTGTAGCGAGCCATGGCGCGGGCGCGGCGGCAGATTTCCAGGCCGTCGACACCGGGCAGCATCAGGTCGAGGACCAGTGCGTCCCAGTTGCCTTGCTGCAGCAGGCGCATGCCTTCATCGCCATCGGCGCTGTGCACCACCTCGAACTGCTCATCGCGAAGATGCAGGCAGATCAGGTCGGCGATATGCATATCGTCCTCGACCACGAGGACGCGTTTGGTCTGTTCCATACAGCTCAATCCTTCGGCGCAATGGACGCATTGTGCGGGTTTTTCAGGGCCCGAGTTATCACGAATTGTTTAACTTCCCGTGAGGATTTGGCGATCACCCAAAGCCTAGGCTGTGTTCCATGAAACACCCCTGGATTTTTTGGAGACGAGCATGTTTTCACGACGGCAATTTCTTCTAGTGAGCGGCGGACTGGGGGTGGCAACACTGGCGATCGGCCTGTTGCCGAAGTTTTCCACAGGCACCGCATTAATCAGCGAGGCCAGCGCAGCGGAGGCATTCGAAGTGACCCACAGTGACAAAGAATGGCACGCCATCCTCAGCGATGAGCAGTACGACATCCTGCGCGAAGAGGGTACCGAACGGGCCTACAGCAGCCCGCTGAACAACGAGCACCGCGATGGCACCTTCGCCTGCGCCGGTTGCGACCTGCCGCTGTTTTCCTCAGCGACCAAATTCGACAGCCGCACCGGTTGGCCGAGTTTCTGGGCACCCCTGGACAAGGCCGTGGCCACCCGCCAGGACCGTGCGTTCGGCATGGTCCGCGAAGAGGTTCACTGCCGGCGCTGCGGTGGGCATCTGGGCCATGTCTTCGACGACGGCCCGAAACCCACCGGCCTGCGTTACTGCATGAACGGCCTGGCGATGAAATTCGTGCCGAAGACGGTGTGATTCCCCTCCACTCACTTTTTGCAGGTAATCGCCATGTGGCTGCTGGTCCTCGCTTATCTCGGTGGTGTGCTGACGATTGTCAGCCCGTGCATTCTGCCGGTGTTGCCGTTTGTCTTCGCCCGCACCGGGCAACCCTTCGTCAAAAGCGGATTGCCGCTGCTGGTGGGCATGGCGCTGACCTTCGCGCTGGTCGCCACGTTGGCGGCGGTGGGCGGTGGCTGGGTGGTGCAACTCAACCAGTACGGGCGCTGGCTGGCGCTGGTGTTCGTGGCGTTGTTCGGTCTGACGTTGTTGCTGCCGCAATTGGCTGAACGCCTGACCCGGCCACTGGTGGCGGCGGGCAGTCGTTTGTCGGAGGTGGCGGGCGCCGATTCGCGGCCGCGTCCTGGCGCTTCGTTTCTGATCGGCGTGGCCACCGGCCTGTTGTGGGCGCCCTGCGCCGGACCGATCCTCGGTTTGCTGCTGACCGGTGCGGCGCTGCAAGGCGCCAGCATTCAAACCACCTTTTTGCTGCTGGCGTATGCCGCCGGTGCTGCCACGTCCCTCGCGCTGGCCTTGTTGCTGGGCGGCAAAGTCTTCGCCGCGATGAAGCGCTCGATTGGCGCGGGTGAATGGCTGCGTCGCGGTCTGGGCGCTGCAATGCTGGCCGGTGTGGCGGCGATTGCCCTGGGGTTGGATACGGGGGTTCTGGCGCGGTTTTCCACGGCGTCGACCGGCGGAATCGAGCAAGCGTTGGTGGAGAAACTGTCCGGCAAGTTACCGCGTAACAGCGGGGCGATGATGGCGCAAAACACGACCTCCGCGGGCGCGGTGCAAGTGGCCGAGAAATCCCCGGGCACCTTGCCGGTCGAAGGCAACCTGCCGTCACTGGAGGGCGCCGTGCAATGGCTCAACTCGCCACCCCTCGATGCCCAGGCCTTGAAAGGCAAGGTCGTGCTGGTGGATTTCTGGACCTACTCCTGCATCAACTGCCTGCGTTCGCTGCCCTATGTCAAAGCCTGGGCCGAAAAATATCGCGATCAGGGCCTGGTGGTGATCGGCGTGCATGCGCCGGAGTTTGCCTTCGAGCGCGACGTCAGCAACGTCACCAAGGCCATGAAAGACCTGGGCATCAACTACCCGGTGGCCATCGACAACGAGTTCAAGATCTGGCGCGCCTTCAACAACGAGTACTGGCCGGCGCATTACTTTGCCGACGCCCAGGGACGCATTCGTTATCACCATTTCGGCGAAGGCGCGTACGCCGAGTCGGAGCGGGTCATCCAGCAATTGCTGCGCGAGGCGGGGGCGGCCAAGGTCGCCGACGGGCTGATCAGTGCCAAGGCCGACGGCGTGCAAATGGCCCCGGACAACGACGCCGTGCAGTCGCCGGAAACCTATGTCGGCTACCAGCGCGCTGAGCATTTCGTACCGGAAACCGCGCTGGTGCCGGACAAGGTCGCGGCCTACAACCCGCCGGCGCAACTGGCCCTCAACGACTGGAGCCTGGGTGGCCAATGGCATGTCGGCCCGGAGCGGGCCACTGCCAGCGCACCGGCCAGCCGCATCGTCTATCGCTTCCACGCCCGTGATTTGCATTTGGTGCTCGGCCCTGGCGCCGATGGCAAACCGGTGCGCTTCAAGGTGCTGATCGACGGCAACGCGCCGGGCAATGACCACGGCATGGACGTGGCCCCCGATGGCAGCGGCACCGTGACGGACCAACGCTTGTATCAACTGGTGCGCCAGAGCGGCGGCGTGACCGACCGGACCTTCAGCATCGAGTTTCTTGATCCGGGTGCGTCGGCTTACGCCTTCACCTTCGGCTGATTACTTCCAACGATTCAGGAGTTCGCCCCATGAAAACACTCTTTACCTGGCGCCGTACCCTGCTGGGGCTGGCGGCTGCCGGCATCATCAGCCAATGCTCGGCGTTCTCCTTCGGTGGCGCCGAAGAGGGGGTCATCCTTCCACCGCCGGCCCTCGACGAAACCACCCAGGCCCGCAGCGAAACCGCGGTGTTCGCCGGCGGCTGCTTCTGGGGTGTCCAAGGGGTGTTCCAGCATGTCAAAGGCGTGAAGAACGCCGTCTCCGGCTACGCGGGCGGGGCGGCCAATACCGCGCAATATGAGCGCGTCAGCAACGGCAATACCGGCCATGCGGAATCGGTCGAAGTGACCTTCGATCCTGCTCAGGTCAGCTACGGCACCTTGCTGCAGATCTACTTTTCGGTGGCGCACAATCCGACCGAACTCAACCGCCAGGGGCCGGACAGCGGCACCCAGTATCGCTCGGCGATCTTTACCAAAAGTGCCGAGCAGCAGCGGGTCGCACAGGCCTACATCGCCCAGCTCGACGCCGCCCATGCCTTCGACAAGCCGATCGTGACCAAGCTCGAAACCTTCAACGGTTTCTACCCGGCGGAAGAGGAGCATCAGGACTTCCTGACCGAACATCCGACCTATCCGTACATCGTGATCAACGATTTGCCAAAGGTCGCGCAGTTGAAGCAGCTGTACCCCAATCGATATCAGGAACAGCCGGTGCTGGTGAAGGCGGGGATGTAAATGCATGGCCTATTCGGCCGACGGGTGCTTGCCCCACATCTGCACGGCGAATTCGACGAAGCGCCGCAGTTTCGGCAAACGGTGGCGATCCTGGGCGTAGACCAGGTGCATCGGCCGACTGGGCGGGCAGTAATCGGGCATCAGGGCCAGCAGTTTTCCGTCCTTGAGGTCTTGCTCGACCAGGGCATCGGGCATCATCACGATGCCCATGCCGGTGCGCGCCGCTTGATGCAACCCCGCCGAACTGTTGATCAGCATCGGCCCGCCGACCCCTACGCTGACTTCGCCATCGGGACCGGCCAGGCGCCATTCCTTTTGCACCGATTGCCAGTCATCCCCGGCCGGATAGGCAAAGGACAGGCAATCGTGGTGTCGCAGGTCTTCAGGCGTTTGCGGTGTGCCCCGCCGGGCCAGGTACTCCGGTGACGCGCACATGGTCAGGGTGTAGTCGATCAGCGGGCGGGCGATCAGGTTGGAGGGCTCAAGCGCCCCGAGGCGAAACGCCACATCGAGGCCGTTTTCCAGCAGATCCGGGCGTCGGTTGGTCAGGACCACGTCGAGTTTCACCCGCGGGTTTTGCCGGCTGAACTCACTCAGTGCCGGCGCCAGGCGCTCGGTACCGAAGGTCAAGGGCGCGGTGATGCGCAAGATGCCGCTCGGTTCGTCCAGCGCCTGCTCGGCCAGTCGCTCGGAATCGGCCACCAACCCCAGCACTTCCAGGCAGCGCTGGTAATACGCGGCGCCGAACTCGGTCAGCCGCTGGCGCCGTGTCGTGCGGTTGAGCAGGCGCACACCCAGCCGTTGCTCCAGGGCCTTGAGGTGGTTGCCGACCATGGTCGTGGACATTTCACACTGCAAGGCGGCGGCGGTCATGCTGCCGGTCTCCACCACTTTGACGTAGACGGTCATTGCCTGGAACAGATCCATTATCAAGCTCTGCTTTTAAATGATTGAAGTTTTACAGTGTTTATCCAGCTCGGGTGGCTAACCATACTGCAAAAACACCGACCCCTGCTGGAGCTTGATGTCATGACCGCCGCCTGCCTGATGAGCACTTACCAACCCTTGGCCTTGAGTTTCAACAAGGGCCTGGGCACTCGCCTGTGGGATCAGGCCGGTCGCGAATACCTGGATGCGGTTGCCGGTGTGGCGGTGACCAATGTCGGCCACTCCCACCCGAAAATCGTCGCTGCCATCACTGAACAGGCCGGGTTGCTGCTGCACACCTCGAACCTCTACAGCATCGACTGGCAACAGCGGCTGGCGCAGAAACTGACGCGGCTGGCGGGCATGGACCGGGCGTTCTTCAACAACTCCGGGGCCGAAGCCAACGAAACCGCACTGAAAATCGCCCGGCTGCATGGCTGGCACAAGGGCATCGAGCAGCCGCTGGTGGTGGTCATGGAGAACGCATTCCATGGCCGCACCCTCGGCACCTTGTCGGCCAGCGATGGTCCGGCCGTGCGCCTGGGTTTCAACAAGCTGCCGGGGGATTTCGTCAAAGTGCCGTTCGGCGACCTCGACGCGCTGGACAAGGTGCAACAGGCCTTTGGCTCGCGGATCGTGGCGATCCTGATGGAGCCGATCCAGGGCGAAAGCGGTGTGCAACTGGCGCCACCGGGCTATCTCAAGGCCGTGCGCGAACTGTGCAACCGGCGCTCATGGCTGATGATGCTTGATGAAATCCAGACTGGCATCGGCCGCACCGGCCAGTGGTTCGCGTTCCAGCACGAAGGCATCGTCCCGGACGTCATGACCCTGGCCAAGGGCTTGGGCAACGGCGTGCCCATCGGCGCTTGCCTGGCCCGTGGCAAGGCAGCCGAACTCTTCACGCCGGGCAGCCACGGCAGCACCTTTGGCGGTAATCCGCTGGCCTGCCGGGTCGGTTGCACCGTGCTGGATATCGTTGAAGAACAAGGGCTGCTGGAAAACGCCCGGCTTCAGGGGGAGCGCCTGCTCGAAAGATTGCGCACAGAACTGGCGGGCAACCCGAACGTCTCGCAAATCCGCGGCCAGGGCCTGATGATCGGCATCGAACTCAAGCAACCGATCCGCGACCTGAGCCTGATCGCCGCCCGGGATCACGGTTTGCTGATCAACGTCACGCGGGGCAAGACCATCCGCCTGCTACCGCCGCTGACTATTGATGAGCGGGAGGTGGAGATGATTGTCAGAGGGGTGGGTCGGGTGGTGAAAGCGGGCTGAAGTTCTGCTCAGTAATGGTATCTGCACATCACGACGCGTATTTCGCCGTCTTCAACGGCGTAGACCAGTCGATGTTCAGCCGTTATCCGGCGTGACCAGAATCCGCTCAGGTTATGCTTGAGCGGTTCGGGTTTTCCCAGACCGTCGAAAGGCTCACGCTGGATAGCTTTGATCAACAGGTTGATACGTTTGAGCCCGGCCTTATCGTTCTGCTGGAACCAGAGATAATCGTCCCAGGCTTCAGGGGTGAACTCGATATTCATTCTTCAATCAGTTGCCTGGTTTTTGTTTTGCCCGCTCGCAGGCTACTGATTGATTTGATCAGGCGTTCAGCGTTGGCTGGGGAGCGCAGCAGATAGGCTGTCTCTTCGAGTGCGTTGTATTCGGCCAATGACATCATCACTACCGGCTCGCCTTTCTGGCGGGTTACCAGTAGCGGGGCGCGATCTTCATTCACCCGGTCCATGGTTTGCGCCAGGTGTGCCCGAGCGTTGGTGTAGTTGATGGTTTCCATGTGATTGTCCTCGCTTGATGCAGAGAACGTACAGAAATGAGTACATGTTAGCAAGGCGATACCTACGAGTGGTTGTTACGTGGAAAGTGCATCCACGCTTGTATCGAGTATCGCCGAATGTTCCTCAGGACGTTTCCGTGACTGATGTAATCCCATTCTGAGCTACACGCCATCCATCAGGATTGTCCGACCACAGCTGCAAAAATTTACGAGTGATGAACCAGCGCCGCGATTTCCTCCCGATCCCGCAGACGGATTTTCCCACCGCAAAACTCCTCGAACAGTCGCTGATGCGCCGCAAATCCACTTGACCCCTGCCGCTGGCGATAACTGCCCGCCCACTCCAGCAAGTCGATCAGCAACAGGTCCTGCTCATCGCGCCCGGCCTCGCGTTGTCGAATGTTGGCCACGCAATCCTCGTCCCCGACGCTCAGCCAGATCAGCGCAGTCGCCCGTGGCAGGAGTTCGCAGGCGATCCAGCCATACACGCCTTCGATCACCCAGCGCTCTTGTTCGGCCGCGATCCGCGCCATGGTCAATGCTTCGGCGCGGGGGCGGGGGATGCTGTGTTCGTCGGACAGCCAGTGAATCCAGTCGAGATCGGTCCAGGGCACATGCAGTTGCTCGGCCAGCCGCTGCGCCAGCCAGCTCTTGCCGGAACCGGAGTTGCCGATGATCAGGGTGCGGGTGAGGTCCATGAGCGACTCCGATCAATTGTGGGTACGAACCTGCTCGCGAAAGCGGTGCTTCAGTCAGCATTGATGTTGGATGTGCTGGTCTTACCGCGGGCAAGCCTACAGGTACACCAGAATCCGCCGGCCTGCGCGCCTTGAGGTCTATCGGTAACTTGCCGTGCGTCACTGCTCATCATTTCTGTAAGCCCTTTTATAGTGTCATGTTTTAGACATTGCCGTGATGTGGGAGGCTGTAGTAAGGGCGATCAGGTTGGCTCTGTTGTGAGTCGGGCTTACCTTTACTGTCGGGCTCAGGAAATCTATGTGATAACCAGAAGAACCGTCCCCGATTGCTATATGAACGCCATTAATCCCTTCGTTTAATTGAGAGTTGATTTTGTAGTTAATGCTATTTGCGATTGTGTCGTTTACTCCAATAGCAAACTCAGTCAGCTTGAGGCCTCTAGGCCCTGCTGCAAGATCCAATAGTTTTATGTGTTCATTGCCATTTATTTTCAGTGAGGTGATTGTGTTGTCTTCAATGGTCAATAGTGCACCTTCTACAGATATGCGATCGCTCAACCATTTTAAAGAAATATTTAAGCCTTCTGGTAAAACAGGGTTGGGTCTTCTAAGAACTGTAAGTATTCCGGCTATTTTCAAGGTTCCGTGAAAGGAAAATGGACTCGGATCTTGTGGATTCATGTGAGCATAATGAACTTCAAAAAACTCCGCCACGGAATGAATGAAATCGTTTTCTATATCCTCCGTAATAAAAGCATAAGGCTGAGCGTGAGGGGCTATCGTTATTTGCGCGTCAGCGTCATTTCCAGTCAAGAAAAATGAGTTGTGTGAATTGAGCATGTTCAGTACATGTCTTTGTGTGCTTAGTGCTCGTTGAAAGTCGCTTACCAATAATAGATTGAAACTATAAAGTGCTGCTTTTAAAGTAGGCTCGAATACTTGTGTTGCGCAAAAGATGCTTTTTTTGTGTTTGGTGTTTTTCGCAATTTCAAATGTCTTTTTCGCTGCGTCATTAGTGAATGAAAAGATGATGCTATTTTTGGGGAGACTGTCGATGTCAGAGATGTTGAGTGTCTTGAATCCTAATTTAGAGCACTCTTGGAGGAACTCCTCAAAGTCCGCAATTATGGAAGGCTCTTCTTGACCAAAGAGCGTTGTTATCATCGATCTGGATAACATTGGTACCTCCTTTTTTGTCGGTGGGCGGCAAGAGTGATCTTGACGCCCATTTTCATCGTTTACTCTTCAGTATGAGCCCAAGCTAACGGCGCCCAGCCAAAATTTTCCGGGCCGGAAATTATGCGGGTGAGCTTTTCTTTAACGACATTTTTCTTTTTCATTTGATCATCCTTTTTCATTTTGTTGGTTTTGTGCTCCCAAGTGGTCTTGAGGGGGCGAAATAATTAATACAGATTTTTTTGATGTATTAAATAGGCTGCTTGAGGTTTTTTTAGAATTAATGATGCTCGTGAGGCGTCTTGTAAGAAGCTCTTGGTTATTTGTGTAAGTAGTGGCTGTAGTCCTCTTCTGAAAATTTAGTTTTTCACCGGATTTGGTTGTGATGGACGATCTTAAATCGTTAGGTTGGTCTATGGGGCTCTTTTTGCGAGGGGCTACATTCAATTGTTAATAAGGGGTTGTGTAGTGCAGGAATCAAAGAAATATCTGACAGAGACATCCGTACACCAAGCCTTGTTACTGGCTGATCTAACTGAGCCCGCTACACCCGATCACGCCATTCGATTATTGCTCAAGGAGGTCCTTCAAGGGTTAACGGATAAGGGCTGGCCACAAGCGCAAGTGCAGACGGGGCCGAGAATTGTTTCCGCTGAAGAAAACTACGGATTGCTTGGTTATGACCCATCTGAGATTACGCTTGGAAGTGCACACACTCGATGGGTTGACGAGTGGTCTCTGTTACGGACGCAAACCACTAGCCAAATTCCGTCTGCGCTTCAGCGAGCGGCCAAGCTACGACAACCGGGGCAGTCAATATTATTGGCCGCGCCTGGTATCACTTTTCGTCGCGACAGCCGGGATCGTTGGCATTGTGCGCAGCCGCATCAGATGGATATCTGGGTGCTCGGTGATCCTGATTTGTCGACGCATGAGCATTTACTTTGCCTGGTCGGCGATATCCTCAAATCCGCCGTGCCTGATATGCCTTGGATCTACAGTGATAGTCCGCATCACTACACTGAGGGCGGGATCGAAGTAAATCTGTTGAATGACGGCGTCCCTGTAGAGGTTCTGGAGTGCGGTCGAATTGCCAAATCATTATTGGAGCGACTGAAGATCGATCCTTTGCGTCATGGAGGTCTGGCGCTGGGAATGGGATTGGATCGCTTGACCATGCTGCGCAAAGGCATTCCGGATATTCGTTTGCTGCGTGATCAGAACGAACGAGTACAGGCACAGATGCATGATCTGGATCCGTGGAGCGCCGTCTCTCGGTTGCCTTCGATTACTCGTGATATTTCGTTAGCGGTAACGCCGGGGCTGAGGGAGGAAGTGTTGACTGAAAGGATGTTGCAGGCAGCTGGCGATTGTTCAGATTGGATCGAGGAAATGCAGATCAAAGGGCGCTGGGCGTTCACAGAACTGCCTCTGCAGGCCATTGATCGCCTCGGATTGCTGCCGGGGCAGGAGAATGTGCTGCTACGTGTTGTACTGCGTGATTGTTCGCGATCAATCACCACTGCTGAGGCGAATGCCTTGTATTCGAAAATTCAGGTGGCACTCCATGAAGGTTCGCCGGGTGCGGGTTACAGAATGGATTCCCCCAATATTTAACTGACCTCTTCGCGAGCAGGCCCACAGGATCTGGAAAGAGTACATGCCAGAAATCCAGTGTGTGCGAGCCTGCTCGCCGCACCGTCGCTCCCACAGTTTTTTGTGGTGTCTTCTTTACCTCAATCATCTCCTTCCGGCGCAATCATCCGGGTCTTCGGCGAGCCGTTCGAGTTGTGCTGATAGATGGTCTGCGGCTGCCCCAGGTCATTAAAGAACACCTGCCCGATCCCCGCCGAGTTCCAAAGCCGCTCACCGGCTTCGGCGTGTTCGGGCACGTGGGGCACGATGCGCATGCGGCGACGCTTGGTCAGCCAGTTCAACGGTGAGCGTGGCGAGTACAGCCAGCGGTTGAGGCGGTCGAACCACTCGAGCAGGGTGGCGGGGAATTCGTTCTTGATGCCGCTGCTGGTGATCTGCCAGATGCGCGGCCCGGCCTTGCGATGGCGGATCAGCACTTCGTAGACGAAGGAATAGTGCACATCGCCCGACAGCACCACGTAGTTACCCGGCGTGCGCGAGTGGCGGAAAATGTTCAGGATCACCTGTGCCGCACCGCGATGGGCCATCCAGTTTTCCGCGTCCACCAGAAGTGGATAACCGCACCAGCTGAATACCCGCTGCACGGTTTCAATCAGCTTGACGCCGAAGATCGGCGCCGGTGAAACGATGATCGCGCTCGGGTGGTCCAGCAGTTCCTGTTGCAGTTCGCTCAGGGCTTCCCAGTCGAGCAAGCCGGAAGGTTGCTTGAGGTTCATTTCGCTGCGCCAGCGCCGGGTGCGGGTGTCGATCACCACGATGGCCGGGGTGGTCGGCAGCACGTAATGCCAGTGCTGAAACTTCAGCAGGTCATCGATCAAATCATCCTGACCCGTGCTGTCGAGGTGACGGTCGCGTGCGCTATCGCTCAACGCGCCGGCCTTATCCAGCACTGCGGCGAAAGCATCCGGATTGTTGCCCCAGCCCTGGCACAACATGTACGCCAGCAGCGCGTTGCCGATGATGCGCCGGGAGAACGGATGGCCGTAGGCCGTTTCCTCCCATTGCGCGCTAAGGTTCCAGTCATCGGTGATGTCGTGGTCGTCGAAAATCATCAGCGTCGGCAGATGCGCCAGTGCCCGTGCGACGTTGCCAAGGCCTGCCTTGAAGGCATCGATACGCGTCTGTTCAAGGGCGTAGCGCTTGAGCCGTTCCGGCGTCAGCGTCGGTGCCTGGGGCGCGATCAGGGTCCAGGGCACTGGCGACCAGACCAACAAGTACATGGCCATGACTTCGGCGAAGGTCACCAGGTGATTGTCGGCACTGCTGCTGGTGAAAATCGGCTTGCGCGCGCCACCGAAAAATCGCTCGCGCAGGGTTTCATTGCTTTGCAGTGCCGGCAGCAGATCCGCACGGTGGTAGTAACTGGCCGGATGCTCGTAAAGCCCGGCGCTGTCGCTGACCACGGCGCCTTCGAGGTGTTCCCCGAACAGGCCCAGGCGCTCGATCAAAGCGTGAATCGCCCGCAACATCGGCCCCGCGACATCGTCGGCGTAGACCTGATCGCCCGTCATCATCAGCAGTGCCGGGCGGTCCTTGGCCGCGTGTTCCTGCGCCAGCAGCTGGTCGACGCACAGCAAGCCGTCTGTCGCCGGGTGATGAGGCTTGCGGCAAGAGCCATGCAGCAACTGGTCGACCCGTGCGCGCAGGACGAAGTTCGGGCAACGGGCGTCTCCATACAGCAGGTGCGGCGCCCAGTCGGCGATGCCTTGTTCTGTGTCATCGATCAACAGGTCATAGTCGATCGACTCATCGCAGGGCAGGGCGCAATCGAGGTGCACATCGATCAAGTGCACAAAGGCATGAGCACCCACCGCAATCACCGTGCATTGCCCGGCATCGAGACGGATATCGCCGACGCCCTGCAAGCGCAAGGTCAGCGCCAGCGCCCGGGAACCCACCAGCCACAGCACCAGCCGCGTGGGCTCAAGACGCCGCAACAGCGGGCCCGCCAGGACCGGCGGCAAGGCTTGGTGATCGTCGGGCAGTGGCAGCGTGTCGGGCATCCGGGTTCAAGACTCTTGGGGGATCGAGGCGGGCGATGATAGCGCAGGTGGCGGCGGGACCGGCTAGACGATCCCGTTTCCGCCTGTCACCAAATGAAAAGCCATTGTCGTCTGATGAGAAGCGTCTCAACAGGCCTCGTCCTACAGTCCAATCAGCGCAATTCGATGCAACACGCCCATATTGCAGATTGGAGAATAAGAAAAATGGCCAAAGCCGTACGCTTCTACGAAACCGGTGGTCCCGAAGTTCTACGTTATGAGGACGTCGAAGTCGGCGAACCCGGTCCCGGCCAGGTTCGGCTTCGTCATGTGGCAGTTGGCCTGAACTATGCCGACACCTATTTCCGCAACGGCACCTACCCGATTCCGATGCCCAACGGCATGGGCGTCGAGGCCTCTGGCGTAGTCCAGGCCGTTGGTGAAGGGGTCACCAATGTCGAGGTCGGTGATCGTGTCACCTACACCGGTTTTCTCAACACCCTCGGCGCCTACAGCACCGAGCGCCTGATCCCGGCCGCGCCGCTGATCAAGCTGCCGGAAACCATCAGCTTCGAGACCGCTGCCGCGATGACCATGCGTGGCCTGACGTCTTCGTACCTGATGCGCCGCATCTACGACTTCAAGCCGGGCGACAGCATCCTGTTGCATGCCGCCGCTGGCGGTGTCGGTCTGATCGTTTCGCAGTGGGCCAAACTGCTGGGCCTGAACGTGATCGGTACGGTTTCGACCGAGCAAAAGGCGGAAATCGCCCGGGCTCACGGTTGCGACCATACGATCAATTACAGCCATGAAGACGTCGCCGCTCGAGTTCGCGAATTGACCGACGGTGTGGGCGTCAACGTGGTGTTCGACAGTGTTGGCAAGAACACCTTCATGGGTTCGCTGGATTCGTTGAAACCCCGTGGCCTGATGGTCTGCGTGGGTACCGCATCCGGACCGATCCCGGCGTTCGACCCGGTGATGCTGGCGATGAAAGGTTCGCTGTACCTGACCCGTCCGGCCCTGGCCAA
Organism: Pseudomonas sp. GL-B-12; assembly: GCF_019955895.1. Lineage (NCBI taxonomy): Bacteria > Pseudomonadati > Pseudomonadota > Gammaproteobacteria > Pseudomonadales > Pseudomonadaceae > Pseudomonas > Pseudomonas sp. GL-B-12. The sequence continues at coordinate 31,358 of NZ_JAHBCX010000044.1, read as the reverse complement.
CTACATCAGCGACCCGGCCGAAAAAGCCGCCCTGGCTGGCGAGTTGTTCGACCACGTCGGCAGCGGCCGGATCAAGATCGAGATCAACCAGCACTACGCCTTGCAGGATGCCGTGCAGGCCCACCGCGACCTTGAATCTCGCAAGACTACCGGCTCGTCGATTTTCGTCATTTAAGGAGCGGCCAGCCATGAAAGTCGAACAATTGACCTGCAGCATTGGCGCCGAACTGATCGGCGTCAACCTGGCCGACGCGGTGCATGACGACGGTCTGTTTGCCGAGATTCGTGCCCAGTTGCTCAAGCACCGCGTGGTGTTCCTGCGTGATCAGGACATCACCCGCGCCGAGCACGTGGCCTTCGCCCGACGCTTCGGCGAGCTGGAAGATCATCCGGTGGCCGGCAGTGATCCGGATCATCCGGGTCTGGTGCGGATCTACAAGAATCCGGACCAGCCGATGGACCGCTACGAAAACGCCTGGCACACCGACGCCACCTGGCGCGAAGCACCGCCGATGGGCTGCGTGCTGCGTTGCGTGGAATGCCCGCCAGTGGGCGGCGACACCATGTGGACCAACATGGTCCAGGCCTATGCGAACTTGCCGGAAGACGTAAAGGTCAAGATCGCCGACCTGCGTGCCCGCCACAGCATCGAAGCGAGCTTCGGTGCCGCCATGCCGATTGAAAAACGCCTGGCGCTCAAGGCGATGTACCCGGACGCCGAACACCCGGTGGTGCGCACCCATCCGGAAACCGGCGAGAAGGTGCTGTTCGTCAACGCCTTCACCACCCACTTCAGCAACTACCACACCCCTGAGCGGGTGCGTTTCGGCCAGGACGCCAACCCCGGCGCCGGCGAGTTGCTGCGTTACCTGATCAGCCAGGCGTACATCCCTGAGTATCAGGTGCGCTGGCGCTGGAAGCCCAACAGCATCGCCATCTGGGACAACCGCAGTACCCAGCACTACGCCGTCATGGATTACCCGCCGTGCCATCGCAAGATGGAGCGTGCCGGGATTATCGGCGACAAGACGTTCTGATCGAACGCCACCTGCATTCGCATTCGCAGCATTCGCACTCGTAAACACGTCTGCCCGGCACGACCCCGGGTGGGCGGGACAATCATAAGAACTGGCATAAGAACTGGAGTAACCATGCAATTCTTCGACGATTCCCTGCACCCCGAAAACATGGAAAAGGTAGTCATTACCGTGGCCCCGTACGGCCCGGAGTGGATGCCCGAAGACTTCCCGGAAGACATCCCGTTGACCATGGATGAGCAAGTCCAGAAAGCGGTCGAATGCTATGAAGCCGGCGCCACCGTGCTGCACCTGCATGTGCGCGAACTGGACGGCAAGGGCTCCAAGCGCCTGTCGAAATTCAACGAGCTGATTGCCGGTGTGCGTGAAGCCGTGCCGGACATGATCATCCAGGTCGGCGGCTCGATTTCCTTCGCTCCGGAAAGCGATGGCGAAGCGGCCAAGTGGCTGTCCGACGACACTCGCCACATGCTGGCCGAGCTGACGCCAAAACCGGATCAGGTCACGGTCGCGATCAACACCACGCAAATGAACATCATGGAGCTGCTGTATCCGGAATACCTGGAAGGCACCTCCCTGGCCAACCCGATGACCCAGGCTGCCTACAGCGAGATGACCGTACCGGCAGGTCCGGCCTGGGTTGCCGAGCACCTCAAGCGCTTGATGGACAATGGCATCCAGCCGCACTTCCAGCTGACCGGCATGCACGCCATGGAAACCCTCGAGCGCCTGGTGCGCAGGGGCATTTACAAGGGCCCGCTGAACCTGACCTGGATCGGCATCGGCGGCGGTTTCGACGGCCCGAACCCGTTCAACTTCTTCAACTTCATCCACCGCGCGCCGGACGGTTGCACCCTGACCTCCGAATCGCTGCTCAAGAACGTCATGCCGTTCAACACCATGTCGATGGCCATGGGCATGCACCCGCGTGTGGGCAATGAAGACACTATCATTGACCACAAGGGCGACCGTTTCGGCTCGGTTGCACAAATCCAGCAAACCGTGCGCATTGCCCATGAACTGGGCCGTGAAATCGCCACCGGCAAAGAAGCCCGCGAGATCTACCGCATCGGCGTGCAGTACGAAACCATCGAAGAAACCCTGTTGGCCAACGGCATGGCCCCCAACCGCAAGGCTGGGCAGAAAGGTACTCCGCAACGCGGTTGACCGTGGGTCGGGACGAGAGGCCGTGACCTCTCGTCCGCCTGACCGTTACACGCTTGATAACAAAAATAAAACAAAGCTCTTGAGGAGGCTGCATGGCCTTTCACCCAATAGCCGCTGACGATGACGACTCCAGCGGAGTCGGCGTTGCGCGCCAATATGCCTGGATCGTCTTTGCCTTGACGTTCGGTCTGTTGATTTCCGATTACATGTCGCGTCAGGTGCTGAACGCGGTATTCCCCCTGCTCAAGACTGAGTGGGTGTTGAGCGACGGACAGCTCGGTCTGCTCAGTGGCATCGTTGCCCTGATGGTCGGCCTGCTGACGTTTCCCCTGTCGTTGATGGCTGACCGTTTCGGCCGGGTCAAGAGCCTGGCGCTGATGGCGTTCCTGTGGAGCGTGGCGACCCTGGGTTGCGCGTTGGCTCAGGACTACCAGCAGATGTTCATCGCGCGATTCATGGTCGGCGTCGGCGAAGCCGCCTACGGCAGCGTGGGCATCGCCGTGGTGATCTCGGTGTTCCCCAAACACATGCGCGCCACCCTGGCCAGCGCCTTCATGGCCGGCGGGATGTTCGGTTCGGTGTTGGGCATGGCTTTGGGCGGTGCGATTGCCGCCAAGCTGGGCTGGCGCTGGTCGTTCGCCGGCATGTCGCTGTTTGGCCTGTTTCTGGCGGTGCTCTATCCGCTCATCGTCAAGGAGGCGCGCATTGCGCCACAACGTGCCGCGCAGATTGCGAACAAGACGGCCGCCGCGGTCAAGCGTCCGCTGCGCACGCTGTGGTCCAGCCGTTCGGTGGTAGCGACCTACGTCGCCAGCGGTTTGCAGTTGTTCGTCGGCGGTACGGTGATGGTGTGGATTCCCAGCTACCTCAACCGCTACTACGACATGCCTACCGACAAGGCCGGCGGCATGGCGGCGATCATCGTGTTGTGCAGCGGCGCGGGGATGATCCTGTGCGGCATGCTCAGCGATCGGCTGTGTCGCAACTCGCCGGAGCGCAAGGTCAGCCTGGCCATCGGCTTTTGCCTGGGCAGTTGCCTGTTGCTGTCGGCGGCCTTTGCCTTGCAGGCAGGGCCAGTGCAACTGCTGCTGATCTGCCTGGGCATGCTGATTGCCACCGGTACCACTGGCCCCGCCGGTGCGATGGTTGCCAACCTTACCCATTACTCGGTGCACGGTACGGCGTTCGCCACGCTGACCCTGGCCAACAACATGCTGGGGCTGGCGCCCGGGCCGTTCATCACCGGCCGGGTGTCGGACCTCATCGGTCTGCATGCCGCGTTTCAACTGGTGCCACTGGTCAGCCTCGCGGCGGCGGCGGTGTTCTTTTATGCCAAGTGTCATTACCACAAAGATATTGCCCGCCTTCAGGGTCAGAGCGTGCCTGACCCTATCGGTGAAGCCGGGATAGAGGTGAAGTTGTGAGTCGTCGTTTACGTATTGATGTGTTTTTCGATTTTATCTGCCCCTGGTGCCTGATCGGCAAACGCCAACTGGAGCATGCGCAGGTACAGTTTCGCAGTCGCCACCCGGATGTGCAGATCACCACGGTGTGGCATGGCGTGCAGCTGTTGCCTCAGATACCGGTAGAAGGTGAACCCTTCGCCGATTTCTACCGCAAGCGTCTGGGCAATGCCGACGCCGTGGCCATGCGCCAGAACCAGGTACAGCAGGCTGCCGGGGCAGTTGGATTGGCCATTGACCTCAGCCGTATCGAGACGATGCCCAACACCGCGGACGCCCATCGTTTGTTCGAGCGTGCCAGTGCACTGGGCAATGCCAGTCAGCGTGAGATGTTGCTCGAACGACTGTTCGCCGCTTATTTCCTGAGACGCGAAAACCTCGGTTGCCGTGAGACCTTGCTTGCCATTGCCCGCTCCTGCGGCGTCGCCCCGGATGGGGTGCTCGATTGCCTGAAGGGCGATGCCACGCCGTTTGAAGGCTTGCCCGGGGCGAGCAGTGGCGTGCCGAGTTTTCAGTTCGACCGCCGCATGACGGTCGTGGGCGCGCAACCTGCCGAGGCATTGCTCGCAGCCATGAGCCAGGCACTGAAAGAAAGTGATCACGAGCGGCAGCCAGCATGACCCGGCGCATTCCCGTGCCAGCCGGCAAGCACCCGCAGGCCGGTGGCCGGGCGCTGTTCGAGTTCGAAGACAAAAGCCTGGCGCTGTTCAACGTCGACGGGCAGTTGTTTGCCATTGACGACAGCTGCCCGCACCAGGGCTCATCGCTATGCGGAGGGCGTCTTGAGGGTCGGGTGATTCAATGCCTCGCCCATGGTTTGCGCTTCGATTTGCACAGCGGCTACCTGCTCAATTCCAGGCAGGTCAAAGTCACCAACTACCCGGTCGAGATCATCGACGGCCAGGCGTTTATCGTCATCGCATCCGAGGAGTCCGCGCCATGAGCGCCATTGCTCTCACCCGTATCCACAGTCGCACGCGCGAACTGGCACCGGGGTTTATCGTCAGTCTGATTGTCGCGGCCGCCGCGTCGTTCTTGTCCGAGCACTACGGTGCGCCGGTCATGCTGTTTGCCTTGCTGCTGGGCATGGCCCTGAATTTTCTCGCCGATGACGGCCCCTGCAAGGCCGGTGTCGAGTTCACCGCCCGCACCGTGCTGCGCATCGGCGTGGCGCTGCTGGGCATGCGCATCACCCTGGAACAAATGGCGGCGCTGGGCTGGAAGCCGATAGCGCTGGTGGTGATCCTGGTGGTGGTGACCATCAGCGTGTCTGTGATCGCCGCCAAGGCCCTGGGCTTCCAGCGCCTGTTCGGCATGCTCACCGGCGGCGCGACGGCCATCTGCGGCGCCTCGGCGGCCCTGGCATTGGCAGCGGCGCTGCCGAACCATCCGCAGAAAGAGCGCGCCACACTGTTCACGGTCATTGGCGTGTCGGCGTTGTCGACGATGGCGATGATCGTCTACCCGATGATCGCCAACTGGCTGCAGTTGTCACCGCAGGTGGCGGGCGTGTTCCTCGGCGCCACGATCCACGACGTGGCCCAGGTGGTCGGCGCCGGCTACAGCATGTCGACCGAGACCGGCGACACGGCCACGGTGGTCAAGCTGATGCGCGTTGCCATGCTGCTGCCGGTGATCGTCACCGCGGCGATGATCACCCGCATGCAAGGCGCCGACCCGACCGGCAAACGCCCGCCGCTGTTGCCGTGGTTCGCCGTCGGCTTTCTGATTCTGGCCTGCATCAACAGCACCGGATGGATAGCGCCTGCGGTGCAAGGATCGGTCAACGAACTGTCGCGCTGGTGCCTGGTGATTTCCATCAGTGCCCTGGGCATGAAGACCCGGCTCAAGGAGCTGGCGGCGGTCGGGATCAAGCCGATTCTGCTGATGGTCGGGGAGACGGTGTTCCTGGTCGTGCTGGTGCTGTTGTTGCTGCACTGGGGGCTCTGAGCGCGTCACCAATCGTTCGTTTTATGGCAGGGCTGCACGGCGTTGACTCCTCATGCCGTGGGGCTCCAGACCGGTGCTACAAACACCGGTCTTTCGCGGCGACTGTACCAGCAGTCGCCGTTTTTTTTGTGCGGTCGATTCAGAGATCTTTCGGGCCTGCGACAGGTTTTGCTGTGGATTGTTTTTGCGCACGCCATGAAGCCGGCGGCATACCGAACTGGCTAATGAACCACCGCGTAAACGAACTCGCCATCGAGTAGCCAAGCATGTCGGCAATGCGGCTCAGCGGATAATTCGGGTTGTCCAGGTAACGCAGCACCAGGTCGCGGCGCACGTCGTTGATCACGTCGTTGAAGGCGCAGCCGTCGTCCTTGAGGCGGCGTTGCAGAGTGCGCACGTTCATGCCCTGGCTCTGGGCGACCTGTTCGATGGTGGCGCGCCCCATGGGCAGCAGCAGGTAGATGGCCTTGCGCACCTCGAACAGCATCGAGGCGCCTTCGTGGTTCTGCAGCGAGTCGAGGTAGCTCTGGGCGTAGCGGGCCATGGCCGGGTCGGCGTTGGGGTTGGTCACGTCGAGGCTGACGTCAGGGCAGACGATGCCGTTGAACTCGCTGCCGAACTCCAGGTTGCAGCCGAACAGCCGGCGGTGCAGGTGCAGGTTGTCCGGTGGCTGGTGCATGAAGTTGACGCTGTAGGGGTGCCAGTGTGAACCGAGCAGGGCCGAGCACAGCCGGAACATCACGCCGATGGCCAGCTCCGTGGCCTGGCGGCTGGGCATCGGCGATTCGGTGACCACCTCTTCGCGAATGATCACCATCTTGCCGGCCTCTTCAATGAAGATGGCCAGCGAGTCGTTCATCAGGTGCCGGTAATCCACCACGACCTGCAAGGCATCGCGCAGGGTGCGCTGGTGGCTGAGCAGCAGGCTGACCACGCCGAAGTCCGAGAGCTGGCGCGACTCGGCCATGCTCAGGCCGAAGGTCTGGCAGCCGCTGGCGGTGGCCGAGTCTTCCAGCAAGCGGACGGCGGCATCGATCTGGATACGGTGTTCAGGGGCTTGCAGTTGGGCCCTGCTCAGGCCGACAGCGGCCAGCACGTCGCGCGGGTTGAAACCCAGGTACTGGGTGACCTCCAGGTAGTTGGTCAAGACGGCGGCGCGAACAAGCTTGGTCATGCAAAGTCTTCCTTGGGCCGATGGCGATTGGCGTGAGCGTGGCGACTATATCCAGCGTATCAACAGTTGAACAGTTGTCATGTCGTTGATGGTTTTCATGCTGATCGGTCACCCATCCTCTACGCTGCATGGAGCCATCAGCGCTCATCCGTTGATTACAGTGACCTTGCGCCAACCTGCGGGATTTTTCGACCAGCGGTCGCGCTGTCCTGCTGTCTGACAATTTGTCATCAAAAGAAAAGTGCCTGACGTCCAATGTAAAGCGCTTCGGGTGGGCGCTCTTTAATGTCGACCCTACAAAAAGCCTCTGGCGAAAACAGCCAGTCGAGTTATCGAGAAAGCGAAGGTGTTGACCGTGGACAAACTGCAAACAGCCGCCACCATTCTGATCGTTCCGGGTCTGCGCGAGCACGTGGCCGAACATTGGCAAACTTTGCTTGCAGCCAGGCTGAGCAACGTGCGCAGTGTTGCGCCGCTGGAGACCGACAAGCTCGATTGCATGGCCCGTGTGCGGGCGATTCAACACGAACTCGAACAGATCGACGGGCCCGTGATTCTGGTGGCCCACAGCGCCGGCGTGCTGATGGTCGCGCACTGGGCTGCGCACTACAGCCGTCCGATCAAGGGCGCCTTGCTGGCCGCGCCACCGGACCTCGATGCGGTCTGGCCGTCAAACTATCCATCTTCCGAGACCCTGCGTAGCCAGGGCTGGAATCCTCTGCCACAAGGCCCGCTGCCATTTCGCAGCATCGTGGCCGGCAGCACCAACGATCACCTGGCCAGTCTTGCTGCGGTCACCCGCATGGCAGAAGGCTGGGGCGCCGAATTGCTCAACCTGGGCGATGTCGGCCATCTCAATCCGGCCGCAGGATTTGGCCATTGGCAGCAAGCCGAGGCACTCATCCAGGAGCTGGATCGCTAGTACAAGGAGCTGGACTGGCAGTACGCCAACCGGCATTTGCCCTCATTCCTTAAACGCAAACCCGAAGAGGTTTGTGCGAGGGCGGCTGCGCTTAAAACAAATACAAAAAGGCGGAGACAACGCAATGCACAACAATAAGAGTCACGGCTTCACCGCTCCACGCTGCACCTTGCTGGCCTCAGCCATTCTCGCGGCAACCGTACCGGTGGCCCATGCGGCCGAGATCGAGACGGGGAATCCGGACTGGAACGTACGTGTGGATAACACCATCAAGTACAACTACGGCGTGCGCACCGAAAGTGCCGACAAGCGCATGTTGGCAACGCCGAACAACAACGACGGCGACTACAACTTTCGCAAGGCCGGTACCAACATCACCAATCGTATCGACCTGTTGACCGAAATGGATGTGGTCTACAAGAACGCCATGGGTTTTCGCGTCAGCGCCGCCAGTTGGTACGACAAGGCCTATGACAACACCGGCTCCAATTCCAACCCGTTCGTCAACGGCAACGATGCGCGTTCGGGCCTGATCGCCAACGACCCGCGCCTGGCCGGGGTCACCCATGACAACGTCGGCAACGGCAGCCCGCACCTGAGCAACTATGCCCAGCGCTACTACAGCGGTCCTTCGGGCGAAATCCTCGATGCCTTCGTGTTCTACAGCACCGAAGTGGGCGAGGAGTCGATGTTCAGCGTCAAGGCCGGTCAGCACAACGTGTTCTGGGGCGAGACCATTCTCAACCCGGTGCACTCGGTCAGCTATGGCCAGTCCGGCCTCGACCTGGCCAAGCTTGCCGCGTCGCCGGGCACCGAAGCCAAGGAACTGTTCGTTCCGCGTAACCAGTTGTCGATGTCGTTCACCGTCAATCCCGAGCTGACCGTCGGTGCCCAGTACTTCCTCGATTGGGACGCCGCGCGTCTGCCGGAAGCGGGCACTTATTACGGTGGTTCCGATCTGATCGGCTTTGGTGCGCAATCGTTCCTGCTCGGCAACACCAACGCCGTGGTGCCTGGCAGTCCGCTGGGTTGTGGCCTGGCGCCGTGCAACGCGTTGACCAACGTGCGTCGCGGACATGACCTGACACCGGGCAGCAGCGGCGACTGGGGCGTCATGGCCAAGTGGTCGCCGGCCTGGCTGGATGGCACCCTCGGCGTTTACTACCGCGAAACCTCGGAAATCCTGCCGCAAGCCTTTCTGGACGCCAGGGGCATTACCTCGGCCAACCCGAACGGCACCCGTCCGGCGGGACAAGTGCCTGCGGTGATCAACACCCTCAATTCGCTGGACACCGCCACCTATCAACTGGCCTATGCCGACAACATCAAGATCCTTGGCCTGAGCTTGTCCAAGGACGTGGGTGGAGTGAGCGTGGGTTCGGACCTGAACGTTCGTCACAACATGCCGCTGGCCAGTATCCCGGCGATCGTCAGTACCCGCAGCCCGCTGGGCCTGGGTCAAGGGCTTGGTCTGCTGCCTGCACGTACGGACGCCACCGGTGTGGTCTATGACACCCCGAGCCGCGGCGACAGCATGAGCGCCACCGGCGACACCTTGCACTGGACACTCAACGGTCTGATGACCCTGCCGAAAACGCCGGTGTTCGATCAGGCAACTGTGCTTGCCGAGCTGTACTACAGCAACCTGCTCAAGCTCGATAGCAAGAACGAAGCGCTCTACAAGGGCAAGGGCAGCTATCGCGGTATCGACGCGCCGACCCGTGACAACTGGGGTCTGGCAGTCAACTTCACACCGACCTGGTACCAGGTATTCCCGGGTGTCGACCTCAACGCGCCGATGTCGGTCAACGTCGGTCTTGCTGGTGTGTCGCCGGTCTCCGGTGGCGGTGCCAAGGACACCGGTAACTATGCCGTGGGCGTCGGTGCCGTTGTGTACAACAAATACTTTGTCGACCTGAAGTACGTGGACTCCTTTGGCCAAACCGACAAGTGCAACACCAGCGGTGTGAGTACCGGCCCGACCGGTGGTGACGGCTCCACCCCGAACGCCTTTAGCGGCAACGAAAACTACGCCTGTTTCGCCGGCGGCTACTCGTCCTTCTCCGGAGGTGGTGCCACGACTGAGGACCGTGGCGCCGTGTACCTGACGATGAAAACAACATTCTGATTCACCACTGATTTGCTCAATGCAAGCAGGAGAATAACAAGATGAAATTTGTAAAAACCGTGTTGGCCGCTTCGCTGGCCATGGTCCTTGCCGCTCAGGCACAGGCTGCTGTTTCAACTCAGGAAGCTGCCAAGCTGGGCACCAGCCTGACACAGGTAGGGGCTGAAAAAGCCGGGAACGCTGATGGTTCCATTCCTGCCTACAACGGTGGCTTGACCACTGCGCCGGCCAGCTTCAAAGCCGGCGACAGCATGCGCCCGGATCCGTTTGCCAGTGAAAAGCCTGTGCTGGTGATCGACGGCAAGAACGTCGAGCAGTACAAGGGCATGCTCACGGCGACCACGGTAGAACTGGCCAAGCGTTTCCCGACGTTCCGTGTCGACGTGTTCCCGACGCACCGCACCGTGTCGCTGCCTCAAGCGATTCTGGACAACGGCGTGAAGAACGCCAGCGGCGCCAAGTCCCTGGAAGGTGGCCTGGCCATTGACAACGTGCTGCCGGGCATTCCGTTCCCGATTCCGCAGTCGGGCAACGAAGCGATGTGGAACTTCCTGTTGCGTTATCAGGGCGTGAGCATCAGCTCCAAGTACGACTCCTGGAACGTCGACTCCGCGGGCGTTCCTAGCCTGGCGACCACCGGGCAAGCGAACATCTCCTACCCGATCTACGAAAACCTCTCGCAGCCGATCAGCAGTTCCGATGTGTACTACCAGATGAAGCTGGCATACACCGGCCCTGCGCGCCGCGCCGGTGAGGCGATCATGCTCAAGGACGCCGCCAACCCGTTGCAGCAACCGCGTCGCGCCTGGCAGTACTTGCCGGGGCAGCGTCGGGTAAAGCTGGCTCCGAGCCTGGCCTACGACACGCCTAACCCTGGTACCGCTGGCGCGGGCACCTACGATGACGTGTTCGTGTTCAACGGTGCACTGGATCGCTACGACTGGAAACTGGTCGGCAAGCAAGAAATGATCGTGCCCTACAACACCTACAAGCTGACCTACGTCCAGGATCCGAAGTCGCTGACCACCGCCAATCACCTGTCGCCTGACTTCGTACGCTGGGAAAAACACCGTGTATGGGTCGTCGAAGGCAACCTCAAGGCCGGTGCCCGTCACATCTACGCCAAGCGTCGCTTCTACCTCGACGAAGACAGCTGGACCGCTTTGGCCTCGGATCAATATGACGCCCGTGGTCAGCTCTATCGCGGTTCCTTCGCCTTCCTGAGCCAGAGCTATGACAAGCAGGTTCCGGATTCGACGCCCTTCATGATCTACGACCTGGTCGGTGGTTCATACAACATCAACGGTGTAGTCGGCCCGTACGGCGGCATCAAGTACATCGAGCCGCTCTCCAAGGCCCAGTGGTCTTCGGAATCCCTGGCCGGCGCCGGTATTCGCTAAGCCAACCGCATTGTGGGAGCGAGCCTGCTCGCGATGGACGTTAACGATGACGCGTGTTTTCTGGATGCCCGCGTCGCCCACTCGTCCTTCGCGAGCAGGCTCGCTCCTACCAACGGCATGACTTGCAGGGCGCGGTTTTCCGAAGAGGACGCAGTATGTGTTCGTATAAAAATAATATGTTGCAGTTGGCGTTTGGCGTTGTGCTTTGCCTGTCGCAGGGCATCACCCAGGCGGCCGATTACGTTGATGTGCTGGACCTGCCCGCCAGAGTCAGTGCCTTGGCCATCAACAGCCCGTTGTCCGGCATGACCCGTGCCGGCGGGCGCGTGATTACCGTCGGCCAGCGTGGCCATATTCTGTTTTCCGATGATTCGGGAAACCACTGGCAACAGGCCGCCGTACCGGCCAGTGCCGACCTCACTGCGGTGAATTTTCCGACCACCACCCAAGGCTGGGCGGTGGGTAATGACGGCGTGGTGCTGCACAGCAGCGACGCCGGCGCGACTTGGCAAAAGCAACTCGACGGTCGTCAGATCGGCGCCTTGCTGGTCAAGCATTACACGGCGCTGGCCAGCGCCGAACCGGGCAATGAGCAATGGCCGCTGCTGGTCGCCGAGGGCCAGAGGCTAGTCGATCAGGGCGCGGACAAACCGCTGCTTGACGTCTGGTTCGCCAACGACAAAACCGGCTATGTGGTCGGGGTATTCAACCTGATCCTGCGCACCGACGATGGTGGTCTGAGCTGGACGCCATTCCAGGATCGCACCGACAACCCCCAGGGTTTCCACCTCAACGCCATCGCCTCCACCGGCGACAGTCTGTACATCGCGGGCGAGCAAGGCCTGCTGCTCAAATGGGACGACAGCGCCCAACGCTTCAATGCCGTGCCGACGCCTTATCAAGGCAGCTTTTTCGGCGTGCTTGGCAAGCCTGGCGAAGTGCTGATCTACGGTCTGCGCGGCAACGTGTTGCGCAGCACCGACGGCGGCCAGAGCTGGACCGCACTGGACAGCGGCCTGCACGTCAGCATCACCGCGGGCCTGATCGATGCCCGTGGCGATTATCGCTTGTTCACCCAGGGCGGGCAGATGCTGGTCAGCCAAGGGACGGGCGCGCAGTTGCATCTGAAGCAGCAACCGGCACCGACCCCGGTCGCCGGTGCCACCCAGTCCGCCGCTGGCGCGTTGGTGGTAGCGGGCAGCCGTGGCGCCCGGACGCTGTCCGCCGATCCAGCCCTCGAACCCTAAGAGCGAGAACCCAGACATGGGCAATATCAAACAAGACGCCATGCCGGTGATCCGCGAACTGCGGGATTTCGACCAGCGCTCCGGCAACCTCCTCGAACGGCTGGTATTCAACTACCGCCCGCTGTTCATGTTGCTGATGGCGCTCGCCACCGTGGTGCTGGGCTTCATGGCGGTGACTCGCCTGGAGTTGCGCCCAAGCTTCGAAAAAATGATTCCGCAGAGCCAGCCCTATATCCAGAACTTCCTGGAAAACCGCCAGTCGCTGCGCGGTCTGGGCAACTCGGTGCGCGTCGTGGTCGAGAACACCCAGGGCGATATTTTCGACCCCGAATACCTCGACGTGCTCAAGCAGGTCAACGACCAGCTGTTCCTCACCGAAGGCGTCGACCGCGCGTGGATGAAGTCGCTGTGGAGCCCGGCCGTGCGCTGGACCGAAGTCACCGAGGACGGTTTCCAGGGTGGCCCGGTGATGCCCGACAGTTATCAGGGCTCGCCCTCCGACATTGAACAGTTGCGCCAGAACATCTCCCGCGCCGGCCTGGTGGGCAGCCTGGTGGCCAGCGACTTCAAGTCGACCATGCTGATCGTGCCGCTGATGGACAAAGCCGCCGCCGGTGGTCAACGCATCAACTACCACGCGTTCTCGCAGATGCTCGAAGAGCAGTTGCGCGACAAGATCGAATACGCCGGCGACAGCGCTGCGCGTAAATCCGGGGTCGAAGGCACCGGCCATTACAAGGTGCGGGTGATCGGCTTCGCCAAACTCATGGGCGACCTGATCGACGGCCTGATCCAGGTGATGATGTTCTTCGGCCTTGCCGTGGTCACGTCGCTGATCATCATCTACGCCTACACCCGTTGCGTGCGCAGCACCCTGCTGGTGGTCGGCTGCTCGCTGATCGCAGTGGTCTGGCAACTGGGCATCGTCGCCTGGCTCGGCTACGCCATCGATCCGTACTCGGTGCTGGTGCCGTTCTTGATCTTCGCCATCGGCGTGTCCCATGCCGCGCAGAAGATGAACGGCATCATGCAGGACATCGCCCGTGGCACCCATAAACTGATCGCTGCGCGCTACACCTTCCGCCGTCTGTTCATTGCCGGCGTCACCGCGTTGCTGGCCGATGCCGTGGGTTTCGCCGTGTTGATGCTGATCGACATCCCGGTGATCCAGGACCTGGCGATCACCGCCAGTATCGGTGTCGCGGTACTGATCTTCACCTCGCTGTTGCTGATGCCGGTGGCGCTGTCCTACGTCGGCGTCGGTGCCAAGGCCGCCGAGCGTGCGCTGAAAATCGACAACCGCGCAGAGAAGCACAAAGGCTTCGGCAGACTGTGGGACACGCTCGATCGCTTCACCACCGCCAAGTGGGCCACCGGCGCGGTAGTGGTCGCGGTGTTGATGGGCATTGGCGGTTACATGGTCAGCCTGAACCTGAAGATCGGCGACCTGGACAGCGGGGCGCCGGAGTTGCGCGCCGACTCGCGCTACAACCGCGACAACGCCTACATCACCCAGCATTACGCGCTGTCCAGCGACCTGTTCGCGGTGATGATCAAGACCGCGCCGGAAGGCTGCCTGAACTACAAGACCCTGGTCCTCGCCGACCGCCTGGCCTGGGAACTGCAGCAGTATCCGGGCGTGCAGGCGACCGCGTCCTTGGTCAACGCGGTACGCCAGATCACCGCCGGCACCTACGAAGGCAACCCCAAGCTCAACAGCATCCAGCGCAACCAGGACGTGCTGAACTACGCCGCCCAGCAAGCCTCGGTCAACTCGCCGGAGCTGTTTAACACCGACTGCTCGCTGATGCCGGTGATTACCTTCCTCAAGGATCACAAGGCCGAAACCCTGGATGCGGTGGTGGCGATTGCCGACAAGTTCGCCAAGGAAAACAGCACCGCGGATCGCCAGTTCCTGCTCGCCGCCGGCACCGCCGGTATTGAAGCCGCGACCAACATCGTGGTGCGCGAAGCCAACCGCACCATGCTGCTGTACGTGTATGCGGCGGTGACGCTGTTCTGCCTGATCACCTTCCGCAGCTGGCGCGCCACGCTGGTGGCCCTGTTGCCGCTGGTGCTGACCTCGATCCTCTGCGAAGCCTTGATGGTGGCCATGGGTATCGGCGTGAAAGTCGCGACCCTGCCGGTGATCGCCCTCGGCGTGGGCATCGGCGTGGACTACGCCTTGTACCTGCTCAGCGTGCAGTTGCACTTCCAGCGCCAGGGCTTGCCGCTGTCCGAGGCCTACCGCAACGCCGTGTCCTTCACCGGCCGCGTGGTCGGGCTGGTGGGCATCACCCTCGCTGCCGGCGTGGTGTGCTGGGTCTGGTCGCCGATCAAGTTCCAGGCCGACATGGGCATCCTGCTGACCTTCATGTTCCTGTGGAACATGCTCGGCGCGCTGATCCTGATTCCGGCCCTGTCCTACTTCCTGCTGCGCGAACGGGCCCCTCAGCCCGGTTCTGTCGCGGCAACCGAAAACGCTGAATCCACTGAACGTCCCGGCATGCCCCATGCCGTGACCACTTCCGAGTAAGCCAAGATGTCTGATTACAAAGCTCCCCTGCGCGACATGCGCTTCGTACTCAACGAGGTTTTCCAGGTGTCCCGGCTCTGGGCGCAATTGCCCGGCCTGGCCGACGTGATCGATGAAGAAACCGCCGCCGCCATCCTCGAAGAGGCCGGCAAGATCAGCGCCGAAGTGATCGCGCCACTGAACCGCGCCAGCGACGAACAGGGCTGCACCTGGAGCAATGGCTCGGTCAGCGCCCCGGATGGTTTTGCCGAGGCCTATCAAGCCTTCGCCGAAGGCGGTTGGGTGGGTGTCGGCGGTGATCCGCAGTACGGCGGCATGGGAATGCCCAAGGCGATTTCGGCCCAGGTCGAAGAGATGGTCAACTCGGCCAGCCTGTCGTTCGGCCTGTACCCGATGCTGACCGCCGGTGCCTGCCTGTCGATCAAGGCCCACGCCAGTGAAGAACTGAAAGCGGCTTACTTGCCGAACATGTACGCCGGCACCTGGACCGGTTCGATGTGCCTGACCGAAGCCCATTCCGGTACCGACCTGGGCCTGATCCGCACCAAGGCTGAACCCCAGACCGATGGCAGTTACAAGGTCAGCGGCAGCAAGATTTTCATCACCGGCGGTGAGCACGACCTGACCGAAAACATCATTCATCTGGTGCTGGCGCGTCTGCCGGATGCACCGGCCGGGCCGAAAGGCATCTCGCTGTTCCTGGTGCCGAAAGTGCTGGTCAACGCCGACGGATCGCTGGGCGAAAACAACGCGCTGTCCTGCGGTTCCATCGAACACAAGATGGGCATCAAGGCCTCCGCCACCTGCGTGATGAACTTCGACGGCGCCACCGGCTGGATTGTCGACGCACCGAACAAAGGCTTGGCGGCCATGTTCACCATGATGAACTACGAGCGTCTGGGCGTGGGCATCCAGGGCCTGGCGCAGGGTGAGCGTTCGTACCAGAACGCCGTCGCCTACGCCCGTGACCGCCTGCAAAGCCGCGCACCGACCGGCGCGCAGCACAAGGACAAAGCGGCCGACCCGATCATCGTGCACCCGGACGTGCGCCGCATGCTGCTGACCATGAAAGCCTTGAACGAAGGCGGTCGTGCGTTCTCCAGCTACGTGGCCCTGCAACTGGACATCGCCAAGTACAGCGAAGACGCACCGACACGCCAGCGCGCGCAGGATCTGGTATCGCTGCTGACCCCGGTGGCCAAGGCCTTTCTCACCGACATGGGCCTGGAAACCACCCTCCACGGCCAGCAGGTCTTCGGCGGCCACGGCTACATCCGTGAGTGGGGCCAGGAGCAACTGGTGCGCGACGTGCGCATTACCCAGATCTACGAAGGCACCAACGGCGTCCAGTCTCTGGACCTGGCCGGGCGCAAGATCGTCGGCAGCGGCGGGGCGCTCTACCGCTTGTTCGCCTCGGAAATCCGCAGTTTCACGGCCACTGCCTGCGCGGACCTCGGCGAGTTCACCCAGCCGTTGAACGCCGCCGTGGACACCCTTGACGAACTGACCGCGTGGTTGCTCGACCGGGCACAAAACAACCCGAATGAAATCGGCGCGGCCTCGGTCGAGTACCTGCACGTGTTCGGCTACACCGCGTACGCCTACATGTGGGCGCGTATGGCCAAGGCCGTCATGAGCGGCGATGCCGAAGACGATTTCTACACC
This sequence comes from Pseudomonas sp. GL-B-12, assembly GCF_019955895.1. Lineage (NCBI taxonomy): Bacteria > Pseudomonadati > Pseudomonadota > Gammaproteobacteria > Pseudomonadales > Pseudomonadaceae > Pseudomonas > Pseudomonas sp. GL-B-12. The sequence continues at coordinate 14,669 of NZ_JAHBCX010000044.1, read as the reverse complement.
AGCAAACTGGCCACCGCGCGTTTCTACTTCGCCCGGTTGCTGCCGCGTATCCACTCGTTGAGCGCATCGGCCAAGGCCGGCAGCGACTGCCTCTACGAGCTGCAAGCCGATCAGTTCTGATCGAAAGGACAAGGAACCTTAATCATGATGGCGACAAAAATAATCCCGCCCGCCGACGGCGCTTATGTCTATCCCTTGCTGATCAAGCAATTGCTGCTGTCCGGCGTGCGCTACGAGCCGGGCCGGGAAATCGTCTACGCCGACAAGCTGCGCTACAGCTACCAGACCCTCAACAAGCGTATCCGCCGACTGGCCAATGCGCTGACGGCGGCCGGGGTCAAGGCCGGTGACACTGTGGCCCTGCTCGACTGGGACAGCCACCGCTACCTGGAATGCTTCTTCGCCGTGCCGATGATCGGCGCGGTGCTGCACACAGTGAACATTCGCCTGTCGCCGGAGCAGGTGCTGTTCACCATGAACCACGCCGAGGATGACCTGGTGCTGGTGCATGATGATTTCCTGCCACTGGTCGAGCAGATCCACGGTCGGCTGGAAACCGTCAAAGGCTACCTGCAGCTCACCGATGACGAGGCGACCACGACCTCGTTGCCGGTGCTGGGCGAGTACGAGCACCTGCTGTCCCTGGCCCCGGACCAGTACGACTTCCCCGATTTCGACGAGAACTCGGTCGCCACGCTGTTCTACACCACCGGCACCACCGGCGACCCGAAAGGCGTGTACTTCAGCCACCGGCAACTGGTGCTGCACACCCTGAATGCCGTCGGTACCCTGGGCGTCTATCAGGGCCAACCGCTGCTGCGTTCCGACGATGTGTACATGCCCATCACGCCGATGTTCCACGTGCATGCGTGGGGCGTGCCGTATGTCGCGACCCTGATGGGCATCAAGCAGGTGTACCCCGGCCGCTACGAGCCCAACAGCCTGGTCAGGCTGTACCGCGAAGAGAAGGTGACCTTCTCCCACTGCGTGCCGACCATTTTGCAGATGATCCTCAACTGTGAAGAAGGCAAGGCGACCCGTTTCGACGGCTGGAAAATGCTCCTCGGCGGCAGTGCGCTGACCCTCGGCGTCGCCAGCGAAGCCAGTGCCAAAGGCATGGTGGTGCATGCCGGCTACGGCATGTCCGAGACCTGCCCGTTGCTGTGCCTGACGTACCTGCGCGATGAAGACCTGCAACTGTCCGCCGAAGCGCAACTGCCGATCCGCATCAAGACCGGCACGCCGGTGCCGATGGTCGACCTGAAGATCATCGACGCCGAGGGCAACGATGTGGCCCACGACGGTGAGTCCCTCGGTGAAATCGTCGTCCGTGCACCGTGGCTGACCCAAGGCTATTTGAAAGAGCCGGAAAAAGGCGCTGAGCTCTGGCTAAACGGCTGGCTGCACACCGGCGACATGGCCTCGATCGACCCACTCGGCGGCGTAGAAATCAAGGACCGCATCAAGGACGTGATCAAGACCGGCGGCGAGTGGATCAGCTCACTGGAACTGGAAAGCCTGATCAGCGAGCACCCGGGAGTCATGTCCGTCGCCGTCGTGGGCATCGTCGATGAACAGTGGGGCGAACGCCCGATGGCCATGGTCGTCTGCGAACCAGGGCAATACCTCGACCGCAAGATTCTGGAGGTTCATTTGCAAGCCTTCGTCGACGGCGGGCGCATCAACAAATGGGCGATCCCCAAGCAGTTCAAGTTCGTGACCGAAATCCCCAAGACCAGCGTCGGCAAGATCAACAAGAAGCTGATCCGGGAAACTGAAGCGAACTGAGGGATAAACCCGCCACTGTTGTTGTAGGAGCGAGCCTGCTCGCGATGGACTCGAGAGCGCCGCGTTTAACCGGTAAACACCCGTAATCGTTAACGACCATCGCGAGCAAGCTCACTCCTACAAGGAATTTAGCAGCAGGCGGTTTCTGGATAGTTTGCGGGGCGTCATCTTTGTCATAGTCCTCGGCAAAGATAACGCCCCGTCGGTCGCAGTTTTCAGCGCTTGTGCCAAGCTGAACGGGGTATTGAACCGCCGTGCATTCAATTGCCGGTCAGGCAAACCCCACGGAAGCCCACGACATGAACTTCACCCGTGCATCCAACGTCCGCAAAGAGTTCTACAAAGCCGTCTGGTTCTATTTCAAAGTGGTGTGGCCGATCTTCTCGATACTGCTGTTAGTGATCGTTGCGATTGGCCTCATCATCGCCCAGTTGGAGGGGTGGAGCCCTGATGACGGTGTCTACTTTGCCTTCGTGACGGGCCTGACCATTGGCTATGGAGAGCTGGTGCCAAAACTGGGTGTGTCGCGAGTGCTGGCGATCCTGCTGGGTTTCAACGGCGTGCTGATGACCGCGACATTCGCGGCGATCAGTGTCCGGGCGATTGAAGTGACCGTGACGGCGTCGCGGCAGAAGGACGTCGAGTAGGGCGGTGATGGCCACGGCCATTTAAATGGCCGCAGCCTCCGGGGCTCAATGCGAGTGCCGGTGATGGATGTCGGGAAAGTGCGGATGACTGTGGACGATCGGTGAGTGTTGGTGAACATGGCGGTGCGGTTGTACACCATCCCACTCAAAGTCATGTTCATGCTGATGATGCTCATCATGGACGTGCTTGTGGTCATGGATTTGCGGTTCGTGCTGATGCTCGTGTAAGTGACTCTCGGTCAGATGAATCCAGACCCCAAGCCCCATCAGGCCGGCAGCGATCCAAAACACCCAGGTCACGGCTTCACCGAAAAACAGGATCGCTATCGCGGCTCCCAGGAACGGCGCCGTGGAAAAGTACGCCCCGGTCCGCGCCGTACCAAGCCCCCGCAGCGCCAGGACGAATAGCACCAGACTAACGCCATACCCCAAAAAGCCCACCAGCAGGGTTGGCCCAAGAAGCGACCACTCTGGCAAGTGCATACCCAGCGCGATCCCTAGCGTGCAATTGACGGCCCCTGCCACCAGCCCTTTGGTGCCAGCAATAAACAACGCATCCGACGCAGACACCTTGCGGGTGAGGTTGTTATCAATGGCCCAACAAAAACACGCCACCGCCACCGCGACAGGCCCCAACCAGCCATGAACCTCTGCCGAAGTGCGAGGCCACGCCAACAACACGCCCCCGGCAACAATGGCCACCATCCCCGCAACAATGCGCCGGTCAGCGTTCTCCCGGAACACCACCCACGCCATCAGTGCGGTCAACACGGCTTCCAGGTTCAGCAACAGTGATGCGGTGGTGCCAGAGGTGAGGGTGAGTCCAAACATCAATGAAACCGGGCCCAGTACGCCACCGAACACAATGGCCCCGATGAACCACGGCCATTCAGGGGCTGTCAGGCCTGTCGGCCGCCAGCCACGATCACGGATCAGGCGGGTTAGCGTCAGCCCGACGCCGCTGCCCAGGTAAAGCAGGCCGGCCAGGAGGATGGGGGACACGTTCAAGCCTAGCCACTTGGCCAAGGGCGTGCTGGCGCCGAACAAGGCAGCAGCGCCCAAGGCGTAGAGAATGCTTTTGGTCATTGTGGTTCCGGGGCTCAGGGAAGGCAGTTGTGAACAGGATACGCTTAGTGCAGCAAATGAGCGCCTGTGGCCTGTCCACACAACACAACCCCCCTGCTCGCGATGGCTGCGTAACATTCAGCATTTGTGCTGGCTGATACACCGCTATCGCGAGCAGGCTCGCTCCCACAGTTGTTTAGCTGTTCAGTCGGGATCGTCCAAGGCTAAGCCTCCCAACCCGCCCCAGTCACCGCCGCCTGCACCAGCGGGTGCAAGTCTGCCCCCTGATGCTCCGTCTGCCAGGTCAGCAACTCCTTGCGCATGCTGGGCGCCCAGTACATCTGCATATGATTGCGCACGCTGAGCACCGCCTGTTGCTGGTCCGGCTGGCTGGCAAAGTACTGGGCGATCTGGTTGGCCATCTTGATCAGGTTGTCGGTACTCATCGGCGCACCTCGGCTTTGGTCCCACGTTCCTGGCGACGAGCGTCAAGCAGGCGCTGTTGTTCGTCGCTGAATTCCTGGAAGCGCTTCTGCCACTCCGAAGGGTGATAAACGCGGCTGACCTCCACGGCGGTGACCTTGTACTCCGGACAGTTGGTGGCCCAGTCGGAGTTGTCGGTGGTGATCACGTTGGCGCCCGATTCCGGGAAGTGGAAAGTGGTGTACACCACGCCCGGGGCGACCCGTTCGGTGATCCGCGCACGCAGCACGGTCTGCCCGGCGCGGCTGCCGATGCCGACCCAGTCACCTTCGTTGATGCCACGGCTCTCGGCGTCGGTCGGGTGGATTTCCAGGCGATCTTCGTCATGCCAGGCCACGTTGTCGGTGCGCCGGGTCTGGGCGCCGACGTTGTACTGGCTGAGGATGCGCCCGGTGGTCAGCAGCAGCGGATAGCGACTGTTGACCTTTTCCTCGGTCGGCACGTAGCCGGTGAGCATGAAGCGCCCCTTGCCGCGCACAAACTCTTCGATGTGCATCGTCGGCGTGCCGTCCGGTGCCTCGGCGTTGCACGGCCATTGCAGGCTGCCGTGGCGATCCAGTTCGGCGTAGCTGACGTTGGTGAAGGTCGGCGTCAGGCTGGCGATCTCATCCATGATTTGCGACGGATGTTGGTAGTTCATCGGGTAGCCCAAGGCATTGGCCAGGGCCACCGTGCCTTCCCAGTCGGCCTTGCCGCCCAGCGGGTCCATGACCTTGCGCACCCGGGAGATGCGTCGCTCAGCGTTGGTGAAGGTGCCGTCTTTTTCCAGGAACGAGCAGCCCGGCAGGAACACGTGGGCGAACTTGGCGGTTTCGTTGAGGAAAATGTCCTGCACCACTATGCATTCCATGGCCGACAGAGCCGCGGTGACGTGCTGGGTATTGGGGTCGCTCTGGGCGATGTCTTCGCCCTGGCAATACAGGCCCTTGAAGCTGCCGCCCAAGGCTGCCTCGAACATGTTGGGGATACGCAGGCCCGGGTCGGGTTGCAGGGTGACGTTCCAGGCCTGTTCGAACTGCGCTCGTACCACCTCGTTGGAGACGTGCCGGTAGCCGGGCAGCTCATGGGGGAAGGAACCCATGTCGCAGGAGCCCTGGACGTTGTTCTGCCCCCGCAGCGGGTTCACGCCCACGCCTTCGCGGCCGATGTTGCCGGTGGCCATGGCCAGGTTGGCGATGCCCATCACTGAGGTACTGCCCTGGCTGTGCTCGGTGACACCCAGGCCATAGTAGATCGCTGCATTGCCACCGGTGGCATACAGGCGCGCAGCGGCACGGATGTCGGCAGCGGGTACACCGCAGACAGGGCCAAGGGCTTCCGGCGAGTTTTCCGCACGGCTGACGAATTCACTCCAGACCGCGAAATCACTGCCCTCGCAACGGGCGTCGATAAAGGCCTGGTTGAGCAGTCCTTCAGTGACAATCACATGAGCCAGCGCATTGAGCATGGCGACGTTGGTACCGGGGCGCAGGGCCAGGTGATACTCGGCGCGGGCATGCACCGTATCCACCAGATCGATGCGTCGCGGATCGATGACGATCAGCCGCGCGCCTTCACGCAGGCGGCGTTTGAGTTGGGAGGCGAACACGGGATGAGCGTCGCTGGGGTTGGCGCCCATCACCAGGATCACGTCGGCCTGCATCACCGAGTCGAAACTCTGGGTACCTGCGGACTCGCCCAACGTTTGCTTCAGGCCATAACCGGTCGGCGAGTGGCAGACCCGCGCACAGGTGTCGACGTTGTTGTTGCCGAAGGCGGCGCGCACCAGTTTTTGCACCAGATAGGTTTCTTCGTTGGTGCAGCGGCTGGAGGTGATGCCACCAATGGAATCGCGGCCATATTGTTGCTGCAGCCGACGGAATTCGCTGGCGGCGTAGGTCACCGCTTCATCCCAGCTGACTTCCTGCCAAGGGTCGCTGATGTGCTTGCGGATCATCGGTTTGGTGATGCGATCCGGGTGGGTGGCGTAGCCCCAGGCAAAGCGCCCTTTGACGCAGGAGTGGCCGTGGTTGGCCTGGCCGTTCTTGTCCGGAACCATGCGCACCAACTGGTCGCCTTTCATCTCGGCACGGAACGAGCAGCCCACCCCGCAATAGGCACAAGTGGTGATCACACTGCGTTCGGGCTGGCCCAGTTCGACCACGCTTTTTTCCATCAGGGTCGCGGTGGGGCAGGCTTGCACGCAGGCGCCGCAGGACACGCATTCCGAATCGAGGAAGTTCTCGCCACCGGCGGCGGCCACGCGGGATTCAAAACCGCGCCCGGTAATGGTCAGGGCAAAGGTGCCCTGGGTTTCTTCGCAGGCGCGCACGCAGCGGTTGCAGACGATGCACTTGCTCGGGTCGTAGTCGAAATAGGGGTTGGAGGTGTCTTTCACGTCCTCCAAATGGTTCTCGCCTTCATAGCCATAACGCACTTCCCGCAGGCCAACCTGGCCGGCGACGGTTTGCAGCTCGCAGTTGCCGTTGGCCGAGCAGGTCAGGCAGTCCAGCGGGTGATCGGAGATGTACAACTCCATGACGTTGCGGCGCAAGGTGGCGAGCTTTGGCGTCTGGGTGTGTACGCTCATGCCTTCGCTGACCGGCGTGGTGCAGGACGCCGGATACCCGCGCATGCCGTCGATCTCCACCAGGCACATGCGGCAGGAGCCGAAGGCTTCCAGGCTGTCGGTGGCACAGAGTTTGGGAATGGTGGTGCCCAGCAACGCAGCGGCGCGCATCACCGAAGTGCCTTCGGGCACGCTGATGCTGCGGCCATCGATGTTCAGGGTGACTTGCACCTGGCTGTCGCGGGCTGGCGTGCCGAGGTCGATATCGGTTTTCGGGTCGAAGAGAGTGATCATTGTTCGGCCTCCGAGGCTTGCAGACCGAAGTCAGCGGGGAAGTGCTTGAGGGCGCTGGTCACGGGATAAGACGTCATGCCGCCCAACGCGCACAGCGAACCGTATTGCAGGGTGTCGCACAGGTCCTTGAGGATGATCACCTGCTCATCACGACTGTTCTGGTCCGGCGCAGCCAGCAGACGGTCGATCACCTCGACGCCCCGGGTCGAGCCGATGCGGCACGGCGTGCATTTGCCACAGGACTCCTCGGCGCAGAACTGCATCGCGAAGCGCGCCATGCGGGCCATGTCGAGGGTGTCGTCAGCCACCACCACACCACCGTGACCGAGCATTGCGCCGATGGCCATAAAGGCTTCGTAATCCAGCGGCGTATCGAATTGCGAGGGCGGAACCCATGCACCGAGAGGGCCACCAACCTGCGCAGCTTTCAGCGGACGACCACTGGCGGTGCCACCACCGTAGTCTTCCACCAGTTCGCGCAGGGTCAGGCCAAAGGCCCGTTCCACCAGACCGCCATGACGCACATTGCCCGCCAGCTGGAAGGGCATGGTGCCCAGGGAACGGCCCATGCCGTAATCGCGGTAGAACTGCGCACCCTTGGCCAGAATCAGCGGCACCGAGGCCAAAGTCAGCACGTTGTGCACCAGCGTCGGCAAGCCGAACAAGCCCTGCAACGCGGGAATCGGCGGCTTGGCGCGGACGATCCCGCGCTTGCCTTCGAGCGAGTCCAGCAGCGCGGTTTCTTCACCGCAGATATAAGCCCCGGCCCCGACCCGCACTTCCATATCGAAAGCCTGACCGCTGCCGCCGACATCGGAGCCCAGGTAACCGGCTTCTCGGGCGATGTTCAACGCCTGACGCAGCGTGGCCACGGCATCCGGATATTCCGAGCGGACATAGATGTAGCCGAAGGTGGCGCCGACGGTAATGCCGGCAATCGCCATGCCTTCGATCAGCAGGAAAGGGTCGCCTTCCATCAACATGCGGTCGGCAAAGGTGCCGGAGTCGCCTTCGTCGGCGTTGCACACAATGTACTTTTGCGCAGCCTGGGTGCCGCGCACCGTGCGCCACTTGATCCCGGCCGGGAAAGCCGCGCCGCCACGGCCACGCAGGCCCGAATCGAACACCGCCGTCGCGGTCTGCTCACCGCCAATGGCGATGGCCTGGGTCAAACCCTCGAAACCGCCGTGGGCCCGGTAATCCTCCAGGGACAGCGGCCGGGTAATGCCAGCACGGGCGAACAGCAGGCGTTGTTGAGTCTTCAGATACTGCAATTCCTCCACCAGCCCCAAGGCCAGCGGATGAGCGGACGGCTCGCTTTGCAGCGCATCGAGCACCGACGGCACATCAGCCGCCGTCAGCGGCCCAAAACCGATACGACCTTGCGCGCTGTCCACTTCCAGCAGCGGTTCCAGCCAATACAAACCGCGCGAACTGGTGCGCTGCAACTCCAGCGGCAGATTGCGTTCCCGGGCCTGAGTGATCAGCGCCACCGCCACCTCATCGGCACCCACGGCACGGGCAAGGGAATCACAAGGCAGATAAAGAGTCGGCATCATGCGTCCTCCCGGCAAGCATCGAGCAATGCATCCAGACGCTCGGCACTGAGCCGCGCATGCACCCGGCCATCCAACTCCAGAGCCGGCGAACAGGCGCAGGCACCCAGGCAATACACCGGCCGCAAACTGATGCTGCCATCGGCGCTGCTGCCGTGATCGTCCAGTTGCAGACGCTCGCGCAACTGCGCGGCAAGCTGCTCGGCACCACGGCTCTGGCACGACTCGGCCCGGCACAGACGCAAGATATGTCGCGCGGGAGGCGCGGTACGGAAGTCATGGTAAAAACTGATCACCCCGCGAACCTCGGCCTGACTCAGGTTGAGGGCATGGGCAATCTCGGGGACGGCGACATCGGGGATATAACCGATGCGCTCCTGAATATCATGAAGAATGGGCAACAGCGCACCCGCAGAGCCCTTGTGGCGCTCCAGCAGACTGTTGACCACAGGCAGGTGCAACTTCTCATCAGGCATTCAGCAATCCTCACGGTCACGGACAAACCAGAAGGTCGTCGGTTGTCCGAAAGTGTCGGCTGCGGCATTCACACCACGTCACGGTATCGTGGCATCTACAGACCGTCGGCCAGGGCACCCTGAGCGGGCATCTTGTTGCGCCCGGCACGGTCTTCGCCGCACCTCAATAGGGGCATAAAAGCCAGATTGCCACGCGGCCCTTGATTCGGCCGCACCAGAGCGACGTGTTTGGTTCTGTCTACGACCTTGTATTGAGTCTAGAAGAATGAGGCGGGAGGCGCCGTGCCAGAGGGGAGCTTGCTGGAGTTATGCACAGCGGATTGCCTGTGGAGAAGGTGACGAACAAGCCCACTGGAAGGACTCGGAGGCTGGAAAAGCCGAGGCAACCACCGTTCCTGCTGGCGACGTTGACATTGCCATTAGGCTACGACAGCATTAATCCCAATCGCGCCCGATCCTCTGGTGCTGGCTCAGTCCGGCATTACGTTCGGGCCTTCTTGTTTATGGAACATGGAGGTTGCCTACGCCAGCCCCTCCGAAGCTTTCCTTACGAAACCATCGGGGCTAATCCCAAATACCACTAAACACACAAAACCGCTGTAGGAGCGAGCTTGCTCGCGATAGTGCCAGCCCAAACAACATAAATGCTGAATCAACTACCACCATCACAAACCACCTACACCCCACAGGCCTCAACCACTAAGCCTCAGCCTTCGCCCCCGCCCGCTTGGATACCGGCGCACAAGTCCGATCCCGAGTCAGCACCTTCACCGCATCATCCACCAACGCCTTACTCATCGAAGTCAGATAATGCGCAGCCCAGGCGTGACGATCAGTGTCTCTGGCATAAGCGGCATCTTCAGTGAGCGTTTTGGCCAGGAACAGAAAATCGGAGGCCATGGATAACGCATCGCCGAGAGGGACACCGCGAGTGACATGGAACAGCGCTTGATCCGCGCAGTAGATGGCCGGTGTCAGGCCGATGGTTTTGAGTTCAGGTTGTTCGGTCATTGGCCACCTCCGAGGATGGAGAGGCAATGGGGGAAGGGGGTTACGCGATCGGGAATTGCGTAGAGGGGAAAGCCAAATTTCAAACGGATTGATACTGCGCATTATCCAACTCCTTGATATGAGGAGCTGCCACGTTCGTTACCACACGAATGGGTGACAGCTGTGCGCAGGGTGGTAAACCGGGAATCAAGGAAACCGGCACGCCCGAGGGCGTCCCACGCACAGCCGCCATAACTCACGCCGCAGGCATAAAAAAAGCGCCTGATGACGTGATTGGGGCGCTGTTGCGCCTTGAATAACTCGGGTTACCACACCCGGTCGCTGAATTGGCAGCGACGGTGGGAGGGTATCGTGTGGTCCCTTTTCCTGCAACCTTCGAGAGCGCTGAGCAATGATGTGGTCAGTCACCGCAGATATCCGCGTGATGCAGGCGCGGCGACGCTCTGGAAAAAGGGCAATGCCATCTGTCCGCGGGTTACATATTTGCGCTTCGGGTCGTTGCGGATTTACCTCATACTCGCCCGCTTCTACCGTCGGTAGCTCCGCTTCTCTACTAATCTGTAGACGCTGTTACCAGATATTCAATAGCCAAGGAGAAAGGCAATGCCAGATAGCGGGAACCAGCTTCAGTCGGACGCATCTGCCAAGGATGCTCTTGAACGGTTACTGGACCCATCTGATTTGCCTGCGACCCTATGAGTCAAGCCGCCTTCGTCAATCCAAGCCTGCTCACCTGGTCTCGTGAGCGCGCAGGTCTCTCCACTGAGCAGGTTGCTAAAAAGCTGCCAGTGAAGCCTGATCGAGTACATGAATGGGAGGCTGGCGAGACCAAGCCAACATTCCTTCAGGCTCAAAAGTGGGCGAGTGTCGCTCACATCCCTTTCGGATTCCTGTTTCTACAGCAGCCTCCCGTCGAACAACTGCCTTTACCTGATCTGCGGACGGTGGGAGGGATTGCTCCTCAACGTCCCACTTTGGAACTGTTGGACACCGTAAGGGATGCCATACGTAAGCAGGACTGGTACCTGGAGTATTTGCAACACCAGGAGCATCAACCGCTGGGATTTGTAGGTCGCTTCAGTAGTCGATCTCAAGTCGGAGAGGTGGTCGACGATATTCGCCGGGTCCTCGGCGTGAACCCTGACATTGCTCGATTGGATTACGAAAAATACAGCCGTGCCTTGATCGAAGCTGCTGAGGCGGCTGGCGTTTTGGTTATGCGCAGTGGAATTGCTTTAGGGAACACTCACCGCAAACTTGAAGTGAGCGAGTTTCGGGGGTTTGCCATCAGTAATACCTACGCCCCAATTGTATTTATCAACAGTTCCGACGCCCCCACCGCCAGGCTGTTCACGTTGCTTCACGAGCTTGCCCATATCTGGATTGGTAGCAGTGGCGTGTCTGACGGGAATTCCGCAAATGGTCGAGACGAGGAGCGTTTCTGCAATACAGTTGCAGGTGAGTTTCTGGCTCCCGAAGCCCAATTCCGTGCCCTTTGGAACGCAGATATTGACTGGCAAGACAATTTAGCTCCGCTAGCCACTCGGTTTCATATCAGTAAATTAGCTATCGGTCGCCGCGCATTGGATCTTGGATATATAAGCCAAGCCCAATACAGCGCCTACTATCGAGTGATCCTCAAGGCTTTCCAGGATGAAAAAGGTGGGGCGGGTGACTATTACCGTAACGCCACCGCGAAAAACAGCCCTCGCCTAAGCAAGGCAGTGCTGACTGAAGCAATGAGTGGCCGGATGCTGCTGCGCGAAGCGGGACACTTGCTCGGCGTGCAACCTGCCAAATTAAGGACTCTCGCCAGCAAGATTACGGAATGAATCATTTACTCGACGCTAACACCCTGATCGAAGCGAAGAACCGTTACTACGGGATGGCTATCTGTCCTGGCTATTGGCAATGGCTGTTGTTGAAAAATAAAGCGTTAGATTTAGCCAGTATCGCACCTGTTAAGGATGAGTTAACTAAGGGGCATGACGAATTGGCGGAGTGGGCGAAGGAAAATCAAGAGTTCTTCCACTCAACCACCGATAAAGCTACGCAAATGGCGTTTGCTCAGATTGCAGGGCTTGTGGCAAATCAAGCGCCGAAAATGAAAGTAGGTGCTATGGACGATTTCTTAGCCGGTGCTGACCCTTGGTTAATCGCAAAAGCTATGACTACGGGGGCTACAGTCGTTACTCATGAAGTGTTGAATCGTGAAGCCAAACGAAAATTCATCATTCCTAATCTTTGTGAGCAGCTAAACATTCCTTTTTTGAATACGTTTGAGCTGCTGCATAGGCTTGAAGCAAGGTTTGTGTTACCTGCTTGATAGACTAGTTAAAGACCAGAATAGGCTTGTAAGAAAGTTGGCGTTAGATATGTCGAGATGGGAATTAGCCAGAAAGTCATCTCTTACAATATGTCTTTCAAGTATTTTTTGATCGCGATCAGTGGCGCATCAAGCTGCTCCATCGTTTGCGCATTGCCAAAACTAATCGCCAACCTTTTCAGCTCACGCCCTAGCGGTTTCTCAATACCGCCGACGGCATCCAGTGCCAATGCCAGACACTCATCCACTTTGAGCTGGATCGCTTCGACATCACCCCGGCGTACCAGTATGCCAAACACATCCCGCTGATAGTCGCTCATGACCAGGTCGTCCCGCAAAATCGGACTCTGATCCGCTGACTCATAAGCCAGCTTCAGCGAGAAAAGCGCGACTGTTTCCAGTGGGGTTTCCATGGGGATGGTCCTTGTGCAGTGTCCAGCGTGTCTGGTGAAGGAGGGTCAAAAGATCGCAGCCCGCGGCAGCTCCTACAGAGGGCAGCAATGTGGATCACTTTTCTATGGACGAAAAAAAAGGCCTTGCAAAGCAAGACCTTTCTTAATTTTGGTGCCCGAGGGGGACTCGAAGAATAGGTTAAGCATTTGATTAATATCTATAAAAGCACATGTACACTTTTTAATATACGGAAAAGTGTAAATTTGAGTGATTTATATCAATGGAACTTGGTGGATGGAAGATTCCAGATTTCGCCTTTCTGATTTCCGACGAGATGCATGTTGTGTGAGTCATTGCTGTCAACAAAGCAATCGGGTTCGGTGGAGTCTGGCCTGCCGCTATAGGCAACTGTCGACCCAAACATGTCTGTCATGACAGGCAGAAAACGACCGAGGCTGTGTAAAAACGGTTTAGAGCAGGTTTGACAGTCAGAACCAGAACGAAAATCGCGTTCCTACACAAATTTCAGGTCCCCGCTGATACACCAATCATTGGCAGATTTTACGTAGCGACACAGACTTCAAGACAGTGTCTGCGTTTTTACACAGCCTGGACCCAAAGCTGACGGTAGTGACAGGCAGATGTCGGCTAGGAGCAGTCACTCAGCGCGCTTACAAAAGGAGGGAGGATTCAGTTTCCCATTCAACTGACCTTGCTGCGATACCAGACGGCAGTAGGTTCGTTATCAGCTTGGGATTTTCGTATTTCGAACTGCCGTGATTCGTACAGGGCATGCCTCCAGCTTTTGCAACCGTAGCGCTTGGGCGTCTGCTCTGGATAGGTACCACCAATCCAGCAGATGGCTGCTTCCAGTCGAGTCCAGCCATCTTCGGCAAGTTTGTTTTCTGCTTCACGTAAACAGCGGCATATCCCATTGCCAGGCCAAAAGACTGAACTGTCCTCCCTGATACCGTCGACGAGCGCATCTTCAAATGCCTGGCTCTGCATAAGCGAAGCCAGTTTAGCTCGTGCCTCACTCATGTGTTTGGCCCAGGATTGCAGATTTAGGCAATGCCGATTGATGGTTTCGTAGCTTTCCTCCAGAAAACCAACCGCCGCCTGGCAGCCTGATTCAGACCAGAGATCGAAACGCTCAATAAAGTGGTGAACCACTTTATTGCGCAGGTCAACCAGCTCCTTGAGGTCGGCCTTCATTGCCTCATAGTTCTCGGCTGTCATTTCCAACTGGTATCGATACCTGAGCCAGATCTGGTCACCGAGATCGGCTTCCGTCTGTGACTCTTCTTCATTTGGGGGCGGCGGGGACAGAAAGCTTTCGGTCAACATCCCCATCAACGTGCCCATCGTCTTGTTCTGGGCACGTGCGACCTTCTGCTCACGGATGATAGGCAGCCGATCCGCAGGACCGCTCAGCTCACCATGCGCGACAATGGCTTTCAGCTGCCGTTCGTATTGTTGCAAGCGCAACAGACAGCGTCCGAGTTTGCGCTGCACTATATGTTGAACAGCAGGTACATCATCCGAGGGCATGGTAGTGACGTCCTCCATGATTAACGACTCAGGCATAAGTGGTAGGGCTGGAGCGATTCACTGCAATACTCTCGCCCTGCTAGGAGCACGAGCAACGCGTAAATCGGACGCTTTTCAAGCTCAGTGTAGGTTGAGTCAATCCGCTCGGACTTTTTCAACAGAATCGGTCGACAGCTGCCGCTGGCGAGTGACAGCTATGGGGCGAGGCTGTGTAAAAACATTTTAAGGCAGACGCGGCAATGAAAATCGGCGCGAAAAGCACGCACCTACGCAAAATCCAGGTCTGCTAACTAACCGGACGTTTGCAGATTCAACGTAGAAGCGAGGACTTCAAAACGGCGTCTGCGTTTTTACACAGCCTGGGTCGTTTTCAGCCTGTCGCGACAGGCGGCAATCCACAGCCAAAAGCAATGGGATGGACTCCTCCTCACTTCGGCATCTTGAGTGCCAGACTGAAGGTGCGAACCACAGTCAACAGTGAGAAGGAGTCCACACATGAAGCTTATGCGCATTGGAGTCGACCTGGCCAAG